>NZ_JAAKSD010000017.1:0-124867 GCF_049173735.1 Aeromonas sp. 602396
TGGTGGAGCTACGCGGGATCGAACCGCGGACCTCTTGCATGCCATGCAAGCGCTCTCCCAGCTGAGCTATAACCCCACAAAGGTCGGCTTGGGTGATACACACCACACTGCCCTGGGTATTCAATACAACAATCAAGAATCTGGTGGAGCTACGCGGGATCGAACCGCGGACCTCTTGCATGCCATGCAAGCGCTCTCCCAGCTGAGCTATAACCCCTTTGATTCCAGATTGTTCGAGGAGAATTTGGTGGAGCTACGCGGGATCGAACCGCGGACCTCTTGCATGCCATGCAAGCGCTCTCCCAGCTGAGCTATAACCCCAACTCACCTCGGTGCTGACGAAGTTATCTCCGGCAACGGAGGCGCATGATAGGCATCACCCGCTTTGCTGTCAACCCTAAAATAACCGCGACTGATTCGTTTAGTCAAAATTGCAGCAGTTCGCTGTTTTTACCAGCAAGGCGCGTGCTATCTCTCTGTTTTATGTCACAAATTGGCTCAAGCACCTATAAAGGAGAGGCCGTGCAGCGAGCCTCTTTCCCCTTGCAACGCCCCCGCTCTCAGACCTCTCTATGGTGGCTGGTAATCAGCTTCTCCCCCGTCACCTCGGGAAAGCCTTTCCATAAAGGGCATTGCATTTGAAAACCCTTTCCATGATTTTTGTAAATTTACAACATAGAAAGTTGATCTGGCTCACAAATGACCATAGGATCAAACCGTGACCTAGGTCACATACCATAACCATAAATGACAGAGCGATGAGGTAAACCATGTTTGAGAATCTGGCAGTCCTGTTCCACCTGCGCGGTGCAACCACCAAGAACGGCGTTGTAGAGAAAGATGCCTATGCCCCCTCCACCCGTGAATACTACTTCCGCTACGGCAAATAATTGCTGAAAGCCTTTCACGGAAAATGTAATAAAACAACAACGCACATCATCACACAGCCCTTTCGAGGCGCTGTCCTGTCCGGGCCAGATGTTCCACGGCCAAACCTGAACTCCACCAAACAAGAATGGGGCCCGCAGGCCCCATCTTTTATTGCATCGGCTCATTGCAGGATCTCGGCCTGATCCAGGTATGACACCATGAAATCCCCTTGCCGGGAGCGCTGGCTTGGATAACACCAGCATCCGGGAAGCTGGCTATGATGCTTGCCATCCTTGTTCAACAGCCAAATGCCGTCGATTAGGTACTGCATGAAGGGACAGCATGACGACGGACAGAGATTTAAAAAGAGCAAGCGAAGTTGAGCAAGCCCTCATCCTGGCGATACCGACCCGCTGGCCTGTCTCGCCAACAGCGGGATGCTAGCCTCTTGGGCAACCTGAAAATATTCGGCCGCAGACTTTCCAGCAGTGTAATTACAACAGCGGAAAGGTTACCACGAATCAGGTTCACACCTTATCAGAGAGCAGTGCAGCCATCACTTGGGGAGAGCCTTCATGCCGGCACCACAAGTCGGCCTGACCGGATACAAGACAGAGCAGAAAAAGAGGGATTGGCAGAGCAACCAATGTTCAGCGCCACGGGTTGCAAAAGCGGGGCATGACCAGCATGCCCCGCCACAACTCAAGCCTTATTTACAGCTGGCGGCCCCCACATCCTGCCAGACGTCGTGTTTGCCGGGCTCGTTGCCCTTTGTCCAGTATTGCGCTTTCCATTGACGGCCATTATGGGTGGTGATCTCGCCACCGTTGTAAGCTACATTGGCATCCCAACCCAGTTGCACCTTGCTCACCAGCAACCACTGATCCGCGGTACGGCTCGGTTCGTTGCCCTGAGTCCAGTACTTGGCCTGCCACACCAGCTGGTTGTGGCTCACCTTGTCACCGCCGTTGTAGACCTTGCTCGCCTGCCAGGCAGGCCAGTTGGCGGCATCCGGATCAGTGGCCGAGCAACCGCCACCACCGCTGACCGGCTTGACCGTCAGACGGGTGGCGGCACTGGCATCCAGCGCGCCGTCGGAGACGGTGAGGCTCAGGTCATAGGCGGTATCGCTGGTAACGTTCGGACCGGTGACCACCAGGGTGGCACTGTTCTGACCGCTGGCGGTGAGGCCGGCCGGTACCGTCCACTGATAGGTGAGCGGATCACCGTTCGGGTCAGATGCGGTCGCCTTGAGGGTCACCTGCTTGCCGGATTCCACGGAAGCGGTAGCCGGCAGGCTAACCAGTGGCGGCAGGTTGGGCTGCGGCGCCTTGTTGGTGACCACCACCTGATCGCGGGCGGTGAGGTTGTGGTCGTCGGTCACTGCCAGCTCGAACACCAGATTGATGTCGGCGGTCACCGCATCGAGTACAACCCGGGCCTTGGCCTGAGTGGCATCCAGCAAGGTGGCCTGCGGGCCGGAGACCTGCTTCCAGCTATAGGTGAGGGCGCCATTTTCCGGGTCGTGGGACGCGGAGCCGTTCAGCGTCACCTCGGTCGGGCCGGTGACACTCAGATCGCTGCCCGCGTTGGCCACCGGCGGCTTGTTGGCTGGCGGAGTGGTTCCCTCGCCGTGACCCAGACCCTCGTGCATGGCATTGAGGATGTCGCCGTTGTCGGCATCAATCTCCCAGGAGAAGAGGCCACCCAGCTTGTTGGCCAGCACATACTGCCCCTTGGCCTTGACCGAGCGGTCGTTGTCATAGGTGATGAGATCGCCGGTCGAAGCCTTGAACAGATAGGGAGCCTCGGCCACCTCGTCGTAGCTCTTCTCCCAGCCACTGCCCATACGGTTGTTGACGATGTCGCGGTAATCGACCACGCCATCCTCCCAGGTGCCTTTCACCTTGCCGGTCGCCTTGCCGGTGAAGGGGTTGTTGCCCTGATAGCCGCTCACGCCAGTCCAGCCACGGCCATACATGGCGGCACCAACCACCAGCTTGCCGGGGTCAACCCCCTGCGCCAGCATCAGGTTGACCGCCTTGTCGGTGGTGTACTTGGTGTTGGGATCCCAGCTCGCCGCGTAGAGGTTGGTCTGGTGACCCAGCTCGGTATTGCTCCATGCGCCGTTGTAGTCGTAGGTCATCATAAAGATGTGGCTCATGTACTGCTGGGCCGCGCGGTAATCGACATCTTCAATCTTGTCGTAACCGGCGCCGACAGCGGAGGTGAGCTCATACTTGCGACCAGTCTGCGACTCCAGCTCATCGAGCATGGCGCGCAGCTCCTTCATCAGGGTCACATAGGTTGCGCCATCGCTCGGGCTGCCCAGTTTCGGGTTGGCGCCCTGTCCACCCGGATATTCCCAGTCGATATCAACGCCATCGAAGAATTTCCAGGTCTGCAGGAACTCTTTGACTGAGGCGACGAAGGTATCGCGCTTGCTCTTGTCGCCGAGGAAGTAGAAGGGGTCGGAGAGGGTCCAGCCGCCGACGGAGGGGAGGATCTTGAGGTCAGGGTAAGCCTGTTTGAGCGCCATCAGGGCACCGAAGTTACCCTTGTAAGGCTCGTCATAGGCAGTCAGGCCACTTTGCGGCATCTGAACGGCGGCCCAAGGATCGTGGATCGCAACCTTGAAGTCGGCACGACCGGCACACGCACGTTGCAACGCCTGGAAGCTCCCTTCGATCTCCTTGAGGCTATCGTTGAGGCCATCCCCGCCACAGATGGGGGTGAAACCATAGAGGATATGGGTCAGGTTCTGGGCCGGGATCTTGTCCACTGTGAACTTGCGACCATAGACGCCCCACTCCACGTAGTAGGTACCGACCACCTTGCCGGACTTGTTGGCGTAGGGCTTGTTGTTCTCCTGCAACGCGGCCTTTAGCGGCGCCAGGTGGCTGCCATCGGTATCGGCGACCACGATCTCCTTGGCATCAGAGAGAGTACAGCCATCGGCATTGCAGAGGGCCACCTGCATCTGGTAGCGCCCACCTTTGTTCACCTTGAATTTGGCCGTGCCTGCAGCAGCAGAGGGGCCAGACCACACCTCCTTGCCATCAAGCAGCACCCCAGCAGTCTGGCCGACGTCACCGCTCCAGAGGTTCCAGCTCACCTCCACATCGGCGGCATCCTTGACCTTGACCAGATTGTTGTAGGAGGTTGCCGCCTGATCCACTTCAACAATGGCGAACTTGGTGGGACCCCAGCCGATGGTGGGCTTGCCCGGCGCGGCCGCATAAACGGCAGATGAGGCAAGCAGGGAGCCGACCATCATGGCCAGCGATGCGGGTTTTGGACTTAGCATATTGTTTTCCTTTACGTTATGGACAAACGAAAGGGCAACACAACACGACAGGCAACACAAACACGACTACCCCTTGGCAAAGGCAGCCAGCATAACACTGTGGTGGCCCCGCTATCCCAGCTCAACAACGCCTTTAGACCGGAGGCTTTGCGTCCCGACTTTTCAATCGGTTTGCCCTTGTCACAACTTTATTTTCGGCGATAACTAATCGCGAATTAACTCTATGGCAATTTATATAACTAAGCAAACAAGACCATTCCAAACCCGCTACTGACCGTACCTGACGCTGAGCCATGGCCTCATGATTCATCTTTAAAATACAAGGGAGCATTGGCCATTATTAATAGCTACCCAACTGATTAAGCTAAAAATTTCACTAAAACAAAATAAAGCGACAAAAGCTCAACACCTGTGGCACAACACAACAAGAGGTAGCCATACCTCACGGCAACAAGTGAATTCAAAGTCAATTTATTGCATACCAGTATCTTCCTCCCCCCACCCCTTCTTATTCAGACACCACAAACTTGTTTATCTGACCCCCAGAGCACAAACGCACAATCCGGCCAGAATGTAAGCAACTGGATAGACAGACATACGCAGTTGTTTATTTTTATTGGCATTTTTATATAATGCCCGCACGTCCCAGTGGCACAGCTGGATAGCGCGCGCCCCTCCTAAGGGCGAGGTCGCAGGTTCGAATCCTGCCTGGGACGCCACCCATCATCCCCTTTTCGCATTCACTCATCTCTTTGGCGATTGGTTCGACGTCCAGCAGCACTCAGCTTGCACCATCAAAATCCTCACCAAGTCACAAGCAATTGTATTCACGCAGCATTCGGCATCTATCCTCTCTCTGATAGACTGCTTCTTTTTGGCTGAGCCCTGCGGCAAAGCCAGCAGCTTCATCTTGCAAAGGAGTGTTGGATGTCCGGATGTTCCTGGTGGGATAGATCCACCGGTTTTGCCTTGCTGACCATTGTGCTGTGGGCCTCGCTGGCGGCGCTGACGTCACGGGTTACCAGCGTGTCACCGCTGGTACTGGTCGGGCTGGTGCTGTTTTTCTGCGGGGTCGGGGCCTTGCCGTTCTGGCGCCAGTGGCATGCTCGTCCGATTACCTGGCTGGTGACGGTTACGGCATTGCTGCTCTACCATCTGCTGCTCTTTATGAGCTTTCGCCATGCCCCGGTGCTGGAAGCAAACCTCATCAACTACCTCTGGCCGCTCTGCATCATTCTGTTCACCCCACTGTTGTTGCCCGGCCATCCACTCCATGCCCGTCACCTGCTGGCTGGCGCCTTTGGTCTGGCGGGTTCCATGCTGGTGATGGTCAACGGCGAGCTGCAACTGCAGCAGGCCTATCTGCCGGGATACCTGCTGGCACTGGGCGCGGCAGTCGTCTGGGGAGCCTACTCGGTATTATCACGCCGTCTGCCGCCAGCCCCCGCCGTGGTCACTGCGGCAGCCTGTCTGCCCGCAGGTTTGTTGGCGCTGCTGCTTGCCCGTCTGCTCGAAGGGCCTCTGCCGCTCGCGCAGCTCCCCACCAGTGACTGGTGGCTGATCATCGGGCTGGCACTGGGCCCGATGGGGGCGGCCTTCGTTACCTGGTATCTGGCACTGCGAGACGGCGATCCACGCCGGATCGGAGCCCTTGCCTACCTGACCCCTCTGCTGAGTACTTTGCTGTTAGTAACATTGAACGGAGAGGAGCTAACCTCGCGCCATCTGCTGGCCGGTGCACTTATCATGGGGGGCGCCCTGCTCGGTATGTTGGGCCAACGCAACAGCGCGCAGGTATCCCCAGCCAGTTAAATCGGCAAAATGGGGCCACCTGACCCGCGCTGTCATAAAAACGCCACCATCCCTGTTTAGGCTCGGCCATGCTCCCCCATGGTCTGTGCTGACAGGAATCACCCAGTGAAAATCGCCCATTACGCCACCCTCTCCTCCCTGGTTCTGTTACTGGTCGCGGGAGGACAGGCGCTGGCCCTCTACCACGGCTGGCAACAGCTTGCCCGCACCAATCAGGCCCAGCATCAGCACGAGACGCTGCAACAACTGGTGACGGTGACCCTGCAAAACAGCCTGCGTGACTACCTCAACAGCGGCGATCCACAGCAATTGACCGCGGCAGAGAAGATCCGCCAGCAAGCGCTCTCCTCGCTGGCCGCTCAGGATGATGCCGTGGCGGCACCGCTCAGACAGCAACTCGAACAGATGGCGCAGCGCATCGCGCACGACTATCAGGCCGCAGGCAAGCTCTCGGGCAACAGCCAGCTGCTGCTGCAAAATGCGGAGAGTGAGCTGGGCAGCCAGGCTATGGCGCTGATCCGCTATGGGGAGCAAGGTGCCAGCACGGAACAATCTGCCGCAGCACAGCAATATCGCCGCGGTGCAACCGAGATCCTGGCGGGCCTGCCGCGCCTCGCCCATTTGCGCCAAAGCTATATGGAACAGGGCAATGAGAAGCTGCTCGAAGGGATCCGCTTCGAGCTGGAGGCACTGCAAAAACAGGCGCAAGCGCTGCAAGCCTTGCCGCTGCTCGGCCTGTATGAAGATGCGCCCGCCGATGAGTTCACCCTGGGGGAGCCGGTACGCAAGGAGCTGGGAGATCAACCGCGCAGCGAATTACGCTCGCTGCTGGGCCGCTATCCGCAGGAGCTGGCCAACAGCCGCACGGCACTACAACAGCAACAGGCTGGCCGCCAGACCGTGCAGCAAGACATCATGGCCATGTTGCAAGCGACCAGACAGATGGGGGAACAACTTGCCCACGAGCGGCAAGCCGTCAATCAGGAGCTGGCCACCATCCTCGGCACGCTGGCGCTCTGTCTGGTGGTAGTCGCCCTGCTGTTTGCACTGGTGCAACGACGCTGGCTGCTCGCTCCCTTGTTGCGACTGCGCGGAGCCTTTCTGCAGCTCGATCAGACTGGGCAGGCCGAGCCGTTATCTGCCGGGCGTGATCGCAACGAGCTGGCCGATATCGTTGCCAGCTACAATCGGCTGATCGGTCGCCTGCAGCAGGATCAACAACAGAAAGAGGGGCAGCTGTCTGCGGTATCCCTCAGTCTGAAAGGAATGGTCAGCCAGGTTGACGAGATCCACCACAGCACCCGCACCACCGAGCTGGTAGTCGACGAGAGCGGTCAGATGATGGATGAGCTGAACCAGCTGGCCGGAGAGGTCCATCAGGTCGCCGCCGACATCGCCCGGCATGCCCACCATAATGAACAGGCGATGAGCCAGAGCGAAGATCTGGTGGGCAGCATGCTGCACGCTACTCGTCAGACCGGGCTGGCAATTGACGAGAGCGATGAGGCGCTGGAAGCCCTCACCCGCTCGGTTGCCGATGTGACGGACATTGTCGATGTCATCAGTCATATCGCCCAGCAGACCAACTTGCTGGCCCTCAACGCCGCCATCGAAGCGGCCCGTGCAGGGGAACAGGGGCGCGGCTTTGCCGTGGTCGCCGATGAGGTGCGCCACCTCTCGGCCAATACCCAGCAATCCCTCAACCAGATCACCGAGATTCTGCGGCGTCTGACCCAATCTGGTGAACAGCTTGGCACCGTGCTGAACCGGATCACCAGCGAGTCAAGCCGCCAACGGGCACAAGCCGAGCAGTTGCGCCAGACCACCCAGGCGGTGCGGGAGATCGCCCGCAACACCGCAGTGATCGCCCTGCAGGGCGCCGACAATGCCAAAAGTCAGGAGCACAAGCTGGCCAGTTTTGCCGATTTGATCGCCCGTATTCGTCAGCAGGCCTGTCAGGTAAGCCAACTCTCGGTGCAGGTCTCGTCCCATATCCACCATCAGGCGCAACAGATCCCCCGCATCCTCGGCCAGCAAGGCTGACCCTATTCGCCCCACATCCCCACCAATTCACTTTCCCTCGACCAGAGGGAAAGTTTTTTTGTAGCACAAAATTATATGTTGCCTGCAGGTTAACAGCTTCCCTTCCCCCGTATCTGATGAAAACCCGCACCGGCGCTGGCCACACCTCCAAGAAAACGCTCTCATTACCGTGATACCGGCCATGAGGCTGTTTACGACCTTGCCCATGATTATTTGCACTCGGTCATACTTTTGAAACGTTGAGGGAACTTTTCATTGATATTTCGCACCGCGAACGTACTCTTGGAGTTGTCCGATAGCCAAGAATCGGAACAAAAAAAACAACATGTGATGATCAGGACTGCCAACTACAGATGTGCCAAGACATCCGGGTTTGCAGATAACCAAGAGAAGATTTTTTGCCCTTCGGGGTTTTGATTGCAATGCCAATACCGAGCGGTAGGCCCGATGCCAGCTGCCGGAAAAAAGCTAAGTCCATAAAATCAGGAGCAATAAAAATGGAAAAAGTGATCTTCAAGCGCGCCGCTTTGAGTGCCGCTGTGGTAGCCGCTCTGGTCGCCCCCGGCATGGCGTTGGCAGCCCAGGATATGATGAGCCCGGAATATGGCCAGTCCTATGAAACCTTCGTAAAAGACTCCAAACTGACCGGTGGCCTGTTCTACTTCCAGCGTGATCGTCAGCGCATCGATGGTGACCCGACTGCCGCCAAGAAAGAAGGCAAGTACCAGTCCAACCTGAGCCATTCCACCGTCCAGGCAGCTCTCAACTTCAACTCCGGTTATGCCTGGGACACTGTTGGTCTGGATCTGGGCGGCTTCGGTGCCTATGACCTGGCCGTTACCGAAAACCATCCGGTCAACCAGGAGAACGAATTCTCCTTTGCAGGCAACTCCTGGGGCAACAACTACAAAGATGGCTCTCCCGAGGGTGGCTTCAGCCTCTCCAACGCAGCTCTGAAGCTGAAATTCCTGGACGGCGGTGTGACTGCCAAGGGTGGTTACACCCAGCTGTATGTCC
Organism: Aeromonas sp. 602396; assembly: GCF_049173735.1. Classification (NCBI taxonomy): domain Bacteria; kingdom Pseudomonadati; phylum Pseudomonadota; class Gammaproteobacteria; order Aeromonadales; family Aeromonadaceae; genus Aeromonas; species Aeromonas sp. 602396. The sequence goes on from NZ_JAAKSD010000017.1 coordinate 9,050, forward strand.
CTGGCCAAATCGGTGTTAACTGGTCCTATCAGCCGGGTACCTATCGTGGTGGTCAAGTCGAAGGCAACTTTGGCGGTCTCTACCTGACCTACGCCATCGCTGACGAGTACAAGGCCCCCTGGTACAAAGAGACTCAGGTCTTCTCTCGCGCCAAAGCGTGGATGGATCCGTTCGCTGATGAAAACGTCATCGACTATATCCACGGTATCGCGGCTCGTTACACCTTTGAAAATGGCACTGCCGTGACCGGTTCTTTCGGTCAGTCCGAAGGCTACATGGACAGCTACCACTTCAAACTGGCTCACAAGTTTGACGTACTGGGCGGCCTCGCCACCAGCTACCAGTTCTACGGTTCCGAGACCGAGACCTACACCAAGGGCGGCTCCCAGATTGAAACTTACGACGGCCTGGCATGGCAACAAGCACTGACCGCTGCCTGGAACTACGCCCAATACGGCTTCCGTCTGGAAGGTCTGTGGACCAAGGCTGAAGGTGCGGAAGGCAACTACCTGCCTCGCCTGACCCGTGGCTACGCCAACTCCCAGGGCGCCAACGAAATTTGGTGGGATTCCCGCTCCGACTGGAACGCCAACAACGAAAAAGCGCTGTTCTTCGGCGTGACCCGTTCTCTGGATGACCTGGTTGGTGCGCCTGGCTGGTCCGTCGGTGTATCCGGTGCTTACGGTTGGGATATCGAAAATGGCCAAGGCAAGAAAGCAGCCAACGGCGAGGATACCGAGTGGGCCGTCAACTTCGATGTCAGCTATACCGTGCAGGATGGCAAGCTGAAAGGCACCCTGTTCAAACTGCACTACACCGACTATAACAACGACATCAGCCAGGGCGGCGGTTGGACCGATTACCCCAACATCTTCGCCTCCGAGCACGACGTCAAGTTCCACATCATCATGCCGCTTACCTTCATGTAATCAGGCAATACGATGTCAGCAAACCGGGCCACTTGGCCCGGTTTTCTTTTTTCCGGTTGGCAGGCTAACATGCGAGCCGGATAAGGGTTTTATCCACTCACCAGCACGCTTTTGTCAGCAGTCACAAGGACGCCATCATGCCCCGTTTTGTTTTGATCACCGGTTGTTCCAGCGGTATTGGCCTCGCCGCCGCACAGGCGCTCGGGCAGCACGGTTTTACCGTGATTGCCTCGGCGCGCAAGGCGGAAGATGTGGCCCGTCTGCAGCAACAGGGATTGCTGGCAGTACAGCTGGATCTGGCGGATTCTGCCTCCATCGAGCTGGGTGCCAGTGCGGCGCTCCATCTGGCGGGCGGACGCCTCTATGGCCTGTTCAACAATGGCGCTTATGGCCAACCCGGGGCGCTGGAAGATCTGCCCACCGAAGCGCTCAGGGAACAATTCAATACCAACCTGTTTGGCTGGCACCATCTGATCCGTCAGGTGCTGCCGCCGATGCTGGAGGCCAAAGAGGGGCGGATAGTGCAGAACAGCTCGGTTCTGGGACTGGTTGCCATGAAGTATCGCGGCGCCTACAACGCCAGCAAATTTGCGCTGGAAGGCTATAGCGATACCCTGCGCCTCGAACTGGCGGGTAGCGGGGTATATATCAGCCTGATTGAACCGGGCCCCATCGATACCCGTTTTCGTGCCAATGCCCGCAGCGCCTTCTTGCGCCACATCGACCCGGCCCAGAGCCGTCATCAATCGGCCTACCGCCAGACCCTGACGCGGCTGGAAAAAGAGGGGGCCACCAGCGGCTTTACCCTCCCAAGCGAAGCCTGCATCCCGCCGCTGCTCCATGCGCTGACCCACGCCCATCCCAAGGCACGCTATCCGGTGACCACGCCGACCCGGCTATTTGCCTTCCTGCGACGGGTATTGCCCACTCGCTGGCTCGATAAACTGCTGGCCAAATCAGCCTGATCCCGTGATTGGCGACAAGCATCCTGCCGCCCAAGTGGCGTTAAGCCGGGTAGCGGCGTCACCTGTCCCGCCAACCTGGTTTGTCCCTCTCTTCAATAGTGCTCGCCATTAATAGTGCTCGCCATTGCTGTAGTAGGCACTCTTGACCAGAGGGATCACCTGCACCACCACATAGATCTGCTCCCCCAGCACCCGTTTCAAATGGCGCGTGATAAGGCGCGCGGCGGCGTCCTGCATCTCTTGTGGCCGCTCGAACCAGTGCAGCTCGACAAACGGAAAACCCGTCTCTGGCTCACCGTTGCGTATCCAGCAACTCTCCACCCGCTCCATGGTGACAAACTCCGGCTTGCCGCCGGTCAGCTCGCAAAGCTCGGCCAGCAGCGGGCCGCTCACCTGTTGCAGGGTATCGAGCGTCACGGCGCGAAAACGAAGATGGGGCATGGCAAACCTCTTGGTTATCTGAAATGAGGACTTATCATAGGGGTTATTGTCAGCAAGAGAAGTCACCCGGCGCATATTAAGGATCCCCATGAGATTTCATCGCACCCTCTTTGCCTTCCTGCTCTGCCTGCTGCTACCGCTGCACGCCTTTGCCGATCCCGCCTTCTATCGGGTGAGCAAGGGCAACCAGCAACACTGGCTGCTGGGCTCCATCCATGCAGGTAAACCAGCCCTCTATCCTCTGCCCGAGCCGGTCGATCGCGCCTGGCTGCAGAGTCGTGCCCTGGTAATGGAGGTGGACATGAACAGCATCACGCCGGATCAGTGGCAACAGACCAGCTCCCTCACCCGACTGGTGGATGGCAAACCGCTCAAGGATCATCTGCCTGCCGAGCTCTATCAACGCACCCTGATGGCGGGCGCCCGCTATGGCATCGACGAGGCGACCCTCGCCACCCTGCGCCCATGGTTTGCCGCCATTACCCTGACCCAGGCCGCCATGGCCCGCTCCGACTTCAACAGTGAACTCGGGATAGACCAGCACTTTGCCGTCCGGGCCGCCAAAGAGGGCAAACCGGTAGTGGGTTTTGAAACCCTGCTGGAGCAGCTCGGTTATCTGGCCAGCGTGGGTGACAACCAGACCCTGATGCTCGCCAGCACCCTGGATGAGCTGCCGATGCTGGAGACAGGTTTCGCCGCCGTAATGAAAGCGTGGCAGCAGGGAGATGAGGCGACGCTGATCAATCTGCTCAAGGAGGAGATGGCTCCCCCCGCGCTACAAAGCTGGATGGAGCAGACCCTGCTGGCCGAGCGCAACCATAACTGGCTGAAAAAATGGTCCACCCTGCCCAACGAGAGCTTTATCGTGGTAGGCGCCCTGCACCTTTACGGCGAACAGGGGTTGCTGGCGCTTCTGGAGCAGCAAGGGTGGCGCATTACCCCGCTCACCACACCGGGCCCTGTGCAGGCTCGGTAGCAAGGAGTCCAGTGAGAACGATCACAGAACGCACTGGTTATTAAATAACCTGAAAGGGAGTTGATCGGGATCATCCCAGACGGGGCAAAGAGGTATTTATCATGCCTGTCATCAACCGTGTGACAGGAGCAATAAAATGGACTTTTGGCTGGACCTGATGTTTGGCAACAGCGTGGGATTGATGTCGATGTTGGTGATTATCGGCACCTTCTTGCTCATCAGCTCTTACGCGGCCTACTTCATCTACAAGGTGATGCACTCGCAACCGCCTCATTCACAGCAACCCCATTCTCAACAGCCCAAAGAGGGAAAATAATCCTCTGACCACAGGCGGCAGTTCACACTGACCGCCTGTGATGTTTTATGGTTCGCGACTGTGATTCCCAGGACAGGATGCACCAGTGTCCATGCTGGCCCTCCCTTATCCCCCCTGCCCCTTTCCCCGTTTTCTGTGCCGGTTGCGGCCGTTATAATGGCCCCCACTTTTTCTTATGGGGAGCCTGCCGTGTCTCATAACGACGAACTCTCGCTATTCATGAATGAAGTGGCCGACGTGCGGCCCATTCGCAGCGACAATATCCATCCCCATGCGGCCAAATCCGCCCCGACCGAGGCGCAGCTCGCTCGCCGTCAGGCTGCCACCGCCGAGCAACTCGCCCTCGACCACCTCACCATGGAGGCCATCGAGATGCGCGATCCGCACGAAATCGTCGGCTTCAAGCGTGATGGGGTGCAGGAGGGGGTCTACAAGAAGCTGCGGCTCGGCAAATACGAGCTGCAGGCGAGCCTGGACTTGCACCAGAAAACCCTCAACGAAGCGCGCCAGACGCTGGTGCAGTTCATTGCGGATTGTGAAGTCCGGGATATCCGCTGCCTGCTTATCCTGCATGGCAAGGGGGAGCGCAGCACCCCGCGCGCCCTGCTGAAAAGCTATGTCAGCGCCTGGTTGCCGCAACTGCCCGCCGTCATGGCGATCCACAGCGCCGAGCGTCGCCACGGCGGCAGCGGTGCTCTATACGTGCTGCTGCGTAAAAGCGAACGCAAAAAAGCAGAAAACCGCGAACGGCACCAGAAGCGGCTCGGCTAATCCGCCGCTCGCCACCACGCCTTTGGCCCACCTGCGCTAAGGTGGTCAACGATGCAGCGGCGGTGTTAGCATCGAACGGCCCCGATCATGCCAGGTACGGGGCGGCATACCATCAGGGACGATAACAAGGACAATCCCATGTCATATCAAAAGCTTGAACAACATCAGCAGCAGATCCACCGCTTTAGCCACCTCGCCGCCATCTGCGGCTGGGATCAGGCGGCCATGATGCCGGAAGGGGGCAACGATGCCCGCGCCGAAGCGATGGCCGAACTCGGTCTGCTGATCCACCAGAAGCGCACCGCTCCCGAGCTGGGCGACTGGATTGCCAAGGCCGAGAGTGAGCCGCTCGATGAAGTGCAACGTGCCAACCTCGGTGAGATCAAGCGCCAGTGGCAAGATGCCAGCCTGCTGCCCGGTGAGCTGGTCGAAGCGCTGTCGCTCGCCGGCAGCAAGTGCGAACACGCCTGGCGCAGCCAGCGCAAGAACAACGACTGGGCCGGTTTTGCCCCCAATCTCGAGGAGGTGGTGAAACTCTCCCGTGAAGTAGCGCAACTGCGGGCCGATGCGCTTGGCGTGCGCCCCTACGACGCCATGCTGGCGCTCTATGAGCCGGGCATGACCAGCGCACGGCTCGATCAGATCTTCGGCGATCTCGCCAGCTGGCTGCCGGCTCTTATCCAGACCGTGAGTGAACAACAAAAGGGCGATGCCCTGCTGCTGCCACAAGGCCCCTTCCCCATCCCCACCCAGCAAGCGCTCGGTCAGGAGGTAATGGGGCTGCTCGGCTTTGATTTCGCCCACGGCCGGCTCGATGTGAGCAGTCACCCCTTCTGTGGCGGCGTGCCGACCGACGTGCGGATCACTACCCGCTATAACGAGCAGGAGTTTGTCTCCAGCCTGATGGGCATAGTGCACGAGACCGGTCACGCCCGTTACGAGCAGGGGCTGCCGCGCCATCTGCTGGGTCAGCCGGTGGCCGAAGCGCGCTCCATGGCAATCCACGAGAGCCAGAGCCTGTTTTGCGAGATGCAACTGGGCCATCATCCGGCCTTCCTCGCGCTGCTGGCACCACGCATTCGTCACCACTTCGGCGAACAGGCGGCGTTTGCGCCGGACAATCTGGCCAAGCTCTACAGCCGGGTCGAGCCGGGCTTTATCCGGGTCGATGCGGACGAGGTGACCTATCCGGCCCACGTTATCCTGCGCTACGAGCTGGAGCGCGATCTGGTGGAAGGGAAGATCGAGGTGGCCGACATCCCCGAGCTGTGGGACGCCAAGATGCAGCAGTGGCTGGGGCTCTCCACCAAGGGCAACTACCGCAATGGCTGCATGCAGGATATTCACTGGACCGACGGCTCGTTTGGCTACTTCCCGAGCTACACCCTGGGTGCCATGTATGCCGCCCAGCTGCGTTTTGCCCTCGAAAAAGAGCTGGGCAGCATGGGTGAGGTGATCGCTTCGGGCCACCTGCCGGAGATCTTCGGCTGGCTCGGGCGCAACATCTGGTCACAGGGGAGCCTGCACAGCACCGACGAGCTGGTGCGCCGTACCACCGGTGAAGTGCTCAACCCACACTGGCTGCGCCAGCATCTGGAACAGCGCTACCTGAAGTAATGAGCGCAGTAAGCTAACAGCAGAACGGGGCCCTTTTTAGTTAACCACTACAGGGCCCCGTTTTTATGGCGGTGCATGGCACAGCACGCCACCACCATGCTGTAAAAAGAGAGAATTCAGAGAGGATCAGGGGAACCCAGCAACTCGCGCAGTTGCAGGATATTGCCCTCAGGGTCGAAGGCGTTGCGCACCACAAAGCCGGGCCCTGTCCACTGCTGTGGCAGCAGGCCGCCACCGAGATCCGCCGCCTTCGCTTCTGCCCAGGCGAGGCTGGAGACGGTGAAGAACAGTTTGATGGCCCCCTCTTCCCGCAATTCCGGCGGCCGCTTGATAACAACTTGCCCGGTATAAGGCTCGGGAATGGCGTGGATCAGCAGCTGGATATCGCTGTTTTCCAGCACCACCAACTGCTCATCCTGACTGCAGACCACCATCTGCAGCAGCGTACGGTAAAAGTGGGTCAGCAGGCCCGGATCCTTGGCATAGATCAGGGCACCGGCACGAGCTGGGCCTGGCATGGAGCACTCCTCAACAGTGAACGACTGGGTGGACAGATTTCCACCTTCTCACAGTTGCGCGCCCCATTCGATCCTTTTTAGCGGCTCGCCAGCCTCACTGCACAAAGTGCCACTGCCGCAGTGCCAGTATCGGAGGCGGCCCCTGATCGTCCCCCAAATCTGCCATGCCCAGCGCCTCGTCATAGTGCACACCGCCCGCGCCACTCTCGGTCAAGTGTTTTGCCCGCACCGCCCCGTACAGACCGCCACTTCCGCTGATCTTCATCTCGGTGAGCGGGGCATAGAGAGCGGCATAGAGCGGCGTATTGCCCGACAGCTTGACCCCATCCTTGCCGCTATACGCAGAATAGATGGAGATAGCGGGCGTACTGCCAGCGGTCAGCCCCTGTTTGGCTGCCGTCACCTCGGCACCGGCCCCGAGATCGACCTTGCCGCTGACGATCAGGGTCAGGCTGCTCCCCTCGCTCACCGTCAACTTGTTGCTGCCTGTCATGGTGAAATCCTTGTCGATCAGCAGCACCACATCCCCCTTGATGGTGAGCTTGGCATCGGCCCCCATATTGAGGCTGTCGAGCTTGTAAATAGTCTGTTCCTTGCCAAACAGCTCCCCCTTGCCGGGGAACGGCAGCCCAGGCTTTTGCTGGTTGCTGCTGGTGACCGAGCCGGTGGCAGGATCCGTGGTCAGCACCATCTGCTGGGTGGCCCCGAGCGTCAGGGGACCATTGATGGGCAATGTTGCAGGGGGGAACGATTTGGGCAGCGCGGCCACATTGAGCGGGTCACACACCTGCCCGGCAACAGGCGGTAGCTTGGGATGAGTTCGGTATTGGGGCTCCAGATACTTCTGATGCTTGGCATCAAGGAATGCCCCGTTCCCACCATAGTTCAACTTGTCGCCAGCAATGCTTGTGCCATGACCCATAGAAACATCCCCATTGATCGCAACAGCTCCGGCAATATGCCCCCCTTGCAAGGCAAAATTTCCACTCCCGTTCACGCTGCCCTCAACCCTGACGACCCCATCAGAGGGAGAAATGGTGATATCGCCGCCAGCAAGTACATTACCCGCAACAGGTGAAGAGCCGTTTAAGGTCACCGAGCCGGTCGCCCGCACATCACCCCAGATGGGGGAGTGCCCGGCGAGCACCACATTGGCCTTGTCGCTGACGGTCGCCACCTTGGCGTTCTGCCCCTGATTAAGAGTCCCGGAAACAGACTCCTTGTACGCCCCCTTGCGCGAATCGTAGCTGTCGATAAAACCGCTCCCAGAGAGGCTCAACCCTTCACACGCCACCACCGAATCCTGAAAGATGAGATTGCCCGGCTTGCGCTTAAGGGCAAACAGGGCGTTGAGGCTGGCATTGCCCTCCAGATAACGGCCATGGCTCTGCAACGCCAACTTGCTGCCTGTAGAGGCATCCAGCTGATCGATGCGAAAGCGGCTGCCCGCCATGGCTCCTTCGCCATTGCTTGGCACCTTCTGCACCAGTTGATCCCACTCTATCCGTGGTTCAGCGCCGAGCGCCTGATGCAGGGCGCGATAACTGTCGTTCATCCCCTGCTCGGCACTGAGCTGCGCATTGATCTTCTTGTGAAAATTGCCGCTCAGGCGGGTTTGCAGCTGATTCTCCTGAATGCTGGTAAACACCAGCAGGCTCGACAGCAGGCTCACCACCAGCACCACCAGCAATACGGCTCCCCGCTGCCCCTGCAATCCCTTGTTCATCCCGCTCCCCCTGCTGTGGCGTTGGCACCGGATGTGGCCAACGCTGCCGCCCAGACCGCCTTGCGACGGGCCACCTGCACCTCTACCCCAGGCGCCAGATAGCTCGGCAGCCCTTCGGGCAAGATGCGGATATTGACCAGTGCACCCTGCTGGCCGAATTCAAGATCCTGAAGATGGGCCAGCAACAGACGCGGGCCATCCCCGTCATCGCAACTGAGTACCGGCGGCGTGAAGCGGTACTGCTCGGTAAAATCGGCGGTTTTCTGGTTGCCAAGGCAGGAGAGCACCTGACTGCCCCCCTCTACCTTGAAAGCCAGCGTCAGGCGATCAGGGGTGACCGCTATCAGCTGATCCGCCTGCTTGATGCTGTTGGTAAAGGTGAGAGTGGCAAAGCGCAGCACCTCGTTCGCCTGCTCCAGCGCCTTGCTCTGCTCGACCGTGCTCTTGATGGGCACGTAACCGGCAAAAATCGCCAGCATCAGCATCAGACCGAGCACCATGGAGATCATCAGCTCGACGAGACTGACACCTCGCTGTCGGAAGGGAACGTTCAGCATAGTGGCGGAAACCCTGCGTTCAGCTCAACCCGCCTGGCACCGGAGATCCGCGCATCACGCCACTCGATGGCGACCACAAAGTGGTCGCTGTAGCGACTAGGCAGCACCAGCTGGTGGCCCTCGTGCAGGGTGAAGCGGGCAAGAAAATCGCCCTGGGTGAACCGCTCCGGCTTGCGCTGCACTTCGCACAGCGAACCCCAGATCTGCTCCACACTGTTGCTCGCCTCAATCGTGGCCAACGTACTCTGCAGGCTATAGTGCGCCTGCTGCAACGAGACCACCTGCCCCTTGGCGAGACCGAGAAACACCATCACCGCCAACACCATGGAGACCATGATCTCCACCAGATTGAAACCCTGCTGGCGAGCAGGCGCGGTGTGTCTCATGAGCAGCTCCCTTGCAGCAGCTGGCCGCTCGGGGCCACGCAGAGCACCCGCTGCTCACCGAGGCGATTGGCCAGAATGATCTCGGCGTGGCTGCTACTGCCGGTTGGCGCGATCTTGATGGGGTCAAACGGCTTGATCACCACGCCGCCAGCAGGTGCTGCCGCCTGACGCAGCAACTTGCTGTCAGCCATCACCTCCCAGCCACCGTTCTCGGTGCCCTGCAGCACCACCGGCAGGGTCAGCTTGACCGCTTCGCTGCGGGCAAAGCGGTAGGCTGACGCGAGCTCGGTCGCACTGCGATCGAGTCGTTCGGCCGCGAGGCGCTGACTCATGGAGGGCAACCCGACTAGCAGCAAAATAGCGGCGATGCCGACCGTGATCATCAACTCAATCAGAGTAAATCCGCGCACGTTCATCTTATGATCCCCAGCAGTCATGGCGATTGGCCGCGCGATAACCGGTCTGATCTAGGGTCAGAGTGCCGCATTCATCCTGTTGTCGCGTCGTTGGAATGGCTTTGAGCAGATAGTCGCCAGCATCTTGCTGGCTGTAGCTGAACTGGTAGAAATCCGTGTTGGAAGGGGTGGCAAACGTGGCGGGATAACGCCCCTGTTGGGTATAGATACGTTCGAGGGCGAGCACCTGCTCCAGCAATTGCTGCTGTGCTTCGTAACGACGTCCCTGTTGCAGATAACCCTGATACGCTGGCAACGCGATGGCTGCGAGAATGCTGACAACCGTCATGGCGATCAACAACTCGATCAGACTAAACCCCCGGCAATGGGGCCATGCCTTACAGTCGTTCACTTATCATCCTTGGCAAGTGTTGTTATTGGTCGGCCTTGGGCCGCAGATGTGATGACTTAATAATCACCAGAAATTAACTGACTCAATTGAACAACACAAAATCACCGCATTCAATGTAAAAAAGATAATTATGTGATCTTTTATTAATTTATAAGCAGTTTTCGCCGCCACTAATCTCGCTAAGCAAATAAAGCTAGGCCAATCGAGCCTCCGACCCCATCCGTTATGAGCTCTTCTGCCGAGCCTTGCCAAATGGACAACAACGGAGCGAAGAGTGAAACCCAACCGTGCAACGAAAGAGTAAAAAAACTTCGGCCAATTTTTGCTATCCCTGTCCGTTTCTGGCTAGTCATGGCCCCCGAGCCCCCTTACTCTCTTGCCATCTATTCCAGCAACGCCGCCAACACCATGAATGCAAAGCCAAGCCCTGAGTCGTCACCGGATGAGGTGATCAACACCCTCAGCCGCGAACAGTGTCACGCCGCACGGCTCGCCCGCGATGCTCGCTTCGATGGCCGCTTCTTTACCGGCGTGCTCTCGACCGGCATCTACTGCCGGCCTGTCTGCCCAGCACGGCCACCGCACGAGCACAATGTGCGCTACTTCCAAAGCGCCGCGGCCGCCGAGCAGTATGGGCTGCGACCCTGCCTGCGCTGCCGCCCTGAGCTGGCCCCCGCAGCCCGTGGCGATCTGCCGGTTGAACTGGCACGTCTGCTGGCACGCATCGATCGCGGAGAGCTGGCGGAGGGCACGCTCGCCAAACTGGCCACTGAGGCAGGGATCAGCGAACGCACCCTGCGCCGCCAGTTCGAGCAACATCTCGGCGCCTCACCAAAACAGGTGGAGCAGACGCGCCGCCTGCTGCTCGCGAAACGGCTGCTGACTGAAACTGGGCTGCCCATTACCGACATCGCGTTTGCCGCCGGCTTTGCCAGCATCCGCCGCTTCAATGATGCTTGGCTCAACGCCTACGGACTGGCCCCGCGCTCCCTGCGCCAGCAGGAGCAGCACGCTGACGCGCCAGAGCACATGAACGATCAGCCGCGCGGCGCAACGCTGACGCTGCAGTTGCCCTACCGTCCCCCGTATGATGTGGCGGCCATGCTGGCGTTCTACCGGCTGCGTGCGATCCCCGGGCTGGAGCGGGTAGATGGCGAGGTGTATGAGCGGCGCTACCAGGTCGGTGATCAGGTCGCGCTGGTGCGCATCGCGCAGGGCAAGGGGCACAGCCTGCAACTCACCGTTCATGATCTGCCGCTCGCGGCGCTGCCCGATCTGCTCTATCGGGTGCGCAGGATGTGGGATCTCGATGCCGATATGCATCGGATCGGCGATCTGCTCGGTCAGGATCCGCTGCTCTCCCGCTTGCTGGCGCGCTGGCCCGGCGTACGGCTGCCGGGTGGCTGGGACGAGTATGAGGTGATGCTGCGCGCCATCGTAGGCCAGCAGGTCTCGGTCAAGGGGGCCATCACCATACTCGGGCGGCTGGTGGCGCGCACCGAGGCGCAATACGGGGTGGCGCAACTACCGACCCCCGCCCAGTTGTGCGAACTCGATCTCGACGGTATCGGCATGCCCGGCAGCCGCATTCGTACCCTGCGCGGCGTGGCACAGGCGCTGGCCAGCGGCGAGCTGACCCTCACGACAGCCAGTGACGAGCAGTTGCTGGCGCTGCCGGGCATAGGCCCGTGGACGGTCTCTTACTGGCGGCTGCGCTGCGGGCTGGATACCGATGCCTTCCCCGCTTCCGATCTGGTGCTGCAAAAGGCACTCGGCGGCGGCACCAAGCTGCCGGTAAAAGAGGGGTTGGCGCAAAGCGCAGCATGGCAGCCGTGGCGCAGCTATGCGGCCAGCTGGCTGTGGCATGCCATGAGTGAAGCGCCCGATTTGCTACTCCGTGCCACTGGCAACGAAAACCAGCCAGATAACCCACAACAGGAGATAACCCCATGATCCGCTACGATATCCTGCCGACCCGCTGCGGCGATCTGCTGGTTGCCATCAATGAATCTGGTCTGGTGCACGTAGACTTTGTGGCGGGCCTGCGGGCACTGCCCGATATGAGTGGCTGGCAGCAAGATCACAGAGCACTGGCTCCCTTCCTCGCCGAATTTGACGCCTATTTTGCCGGTCGCTTGCAGCGCTTCTCCCTGCCCCTTGCCGCCCGCGGCACCGCATTTCAGCAAGCGGTATGGCAAGCATTGTGCGACATCCCCTATGGCGAGACCCGCAGCTACAGCGATATCGCTCGCACCATCGGCAAACCCGATGCGGTGCGGGCAGTGGGCGCGGCGAATGGCCGCAATCCGCTCTCGATCATCGTCCCCTGCCATCGGGTGATCGGCCAAAAAGGCAGCCTGACCGGCTATGCGGGGGGATTGGAGATTAAAAAAACGCTGCTGGCGCTGGAGAGGGACAATTAAAGGAGGGTAGGCAGAGAACCTGCGATAAAAATTGCCCCTTTCCGGATGGAGAAAGGGGCTCATTGATCAGCGTTTCAGGCTGCCCATCACATGCATTTCGCAGCGGTTGCAGTCAAAGCGCAGGCGGAAGGTATCTTTACCCATCTTGAGCTCCAGCGGCTCGGCCTTGAGACCGGGCACCTCGTTCGGACAGAGGTTCTGGCTATAGCGGATGCAATGCTTGGTGATCATCAGCACCACTTCCCGCTCCTCCTTGTTCGCCTCATAGGCGGGAGCGATGCGCTCCACCCCGTGCTCGCGGAAGAACTGTTCGGCCGCGCTGTTCAGCACGTTGCCAAGGTAGGAGAGGCGGTGCTGGGGATAGTTGATATCCCGCAGGGCGATGCGTCGCTCGGGGCGCTGGTAGCTGGCCACCCGTGCCGCCTCCAGCGCGGCGATGCCGTCCCGGCGCAAACCGTTGAGCTGTGATGCGGCGATAAAGAGCGGGTGAGTGAATGCCAACTCAATCTTGCGCGCCACAAACAGGGTATTGCCGAGCTTGCCAAGTTGATCCCGCGCCTGCTGCAGCGCCCGCTCCGGGTTGTCGGCAGGCTGTTTGTCGCAAGGCAGGGTCACCGTGGCACTAATGCCCTGCTCGTCGGTGAGCGTGAGGATCACGCCCTCATCGCACTCAGCCAGCACCATATCGACCCGGATGCGGCGATCCGCGCTCGCCTTCTCCAGCATCTTGCTGAACGCCTGATCGTGGTTGCGGTAGATTTCGGTCCCCACCTTCAGCCCCGGCATGCGTTCTGACAGGAGTAACTGCTTACCTTCGACTTTGTTGAGGCGCATCCCCACCAGCTCGTTGTTCGGCTTGAAGAAGCCCAGACCGTCACCGTTGTTGAGGGTGACCTGTTTGCCGTCAATCTCGATACCGTCACGGGTCACCTTGGTGACACGCCCGAGCGGTTCACCCACATATTTCGGGCTCTTGGTGGAGTCGATCCCCTGCTGGCGGCCATGGAGGAAGTAGTCTGTGCTGCCGCGGTTGAAACTTTTCTTGGGGTCAGGCGTGAAGCTGTAGCTGCAACGACCCGCCGAGGCGGCGACCAGATCGGAGCGGCTATCCAGAATGGCGTCCAGCTTCTGGCGATACCAGGCGGTAACGTTCTTGACGTAGTCGAGCCCCTTGAGGCGCCCTTCAATCTTGAAGGAGCGGATCCCCGCCTCGATCAAGGCCTCCAGGTTATCGGTCTGATCCATATCCTTGAGGGACAACAGGTGGCTGTCTGCCACCAGCACTTCGCCATCCGGCTTTTGCAGCGAGCAGGGCAGACGGCAGAGCTGGGCACACTCACCACGGTTGGCACTGCGGCCGGTACGGGCATGGCTGATGTTGCACTGGCCACTGTAGGAAACGCAGAGAGCGCCGTGGATAAAAAACTCCAGCTGCACATTGGTCGCCGCACTGATCTCGCGGATCTGCGCAAGAGACAGTTCGCGCGCCAGCACCACCTGAGAGAAACCCACATCCTGCAGAAACTTCACCTTCTCCGGCGTGCGGTTGTCGGTCTGGGTACTGGCATGGAGCGCGATGGGAGGCAAATCCAGCGCCAGCAGCCCCATGTCCTGGACGATGAGCGCATCTGCTCCAGCTTCATAGATTTGGTGGGTCAGCCGCCGCGCCAGCTCCAGCTCGTGATCGTGCAGCAGGGTGTTGAAGGCGACAAAGACTTGGGCGCCGAAGCGATGGGCGTGGCGCGCCAGCGCTTCGATATCTTCGATGGTGTTGCCCGCCGCGCTGCGGGCGCCAAAGGCAGGGCCGCCCATGTAGACGGCATCGGCACCATGGTTGATGGCTTCGATGCCGTAGGCGAGGTTCTTGGCCGGAGCCAGAAGCTCCAACCGGTTGTTGTGGCTTAACGGGTGCTTGTTCTGGTGCATGGTCTCGGGATCAGGGCGGACAGCAAATGGGCGCTACTCTAGCCCATTCACCGCCTGCGTGCCTTGATCCCGCTTAAGGTATCCGCAAAATGCAGGATTAGATAACCACCTTGAGTGCCAGCCCGAGCAGCACCAGGCCGCTCACCTTATCGATCACAAAGGATTTGGCTTTAAGCCACGCCAGCACCGGCCCGCGGGAGAGCACCAGCGCCACCAGCACGTACCAGACGGCATCGATCCCGCCCGCGGTGAGCATCATGATGCCCCCTTCGCTCCAGCCGGTATCGGCCCGCACAAACTGGCTGAACAGGGCGATGAAGAAAACCGCCAGCTGGGGGTTAAGGAAGGCAACCATAAAACCTTCAAAGGCCCCTTGCCGACCGCGCAACTGATGTACCTCTTCATTCCCTTCGTCACTGGCTGGTTTTGCCAGCAGGGCTTTCACCCCGAGCCAGGCAAGAAACGCGGCGCCGCCGTAGCGGATCAGATCAAACAGGATCGGTGTCTGGGTGATCAAAATGGAAAGGCCGAGCGCCGTGACCAGCGCATAGATACCAACCCCGAGGCCGTGGCCAAGCGCAGTAGCGACGCCGTGCCCCTGCCCGCCCTGCACCGTGTTGCGGATGATCAGCGCCAGACTCGGCCCCGGGCTGATGGCCCCCATCACGCAGATTGCGGCCAGTGCCAGCCAACTCGTCAGTTCCATGCTTTTCCTCTTTTGTGCTCGATATGATGACCTGCACTCAGGGTACGGGCTGAGCCATTATGCCAGTAGTGAAAGTTATGAATAGATTCCATAACCCATGGCTATAACGCCACACAACCGACTGCGGCTAACCGCCGAGATCGAGCAGCTTGCGACTCTCGCCAACGGTGCGTTGCAGATGATCCCGCAGGAAGGGGTAGGCCAGCTCGCGAAACCAGCGGTGGGCTGGATCCTGATGGTGGCGCTGATGCCACAGCAGATGATACTGCTGGTCGCGGGTAGCAAAGGGCAGATCGACAAAGGTGAGCTCATGGCCGCAGGAGAGCTGCCAGGCGATATGGGCCGGGGTGGTCATCAGGCAATCGGTGCGCAGCAACACCTCCACTGCCGCCTGAAAGAAGGGAACTCTGGCAAACCAGCGCCGACTCAGTCCCTGCGGCGCCAACACCTGCTCCACCGGGCTGTCCTTGTCGCCTCCCCCGCTCACCTGCAGGTGAGGCCAGGCGAGATAGTCATCGAGACTCAGCGCCTTGCCCGCCAGCGGGTGGTGACGTCCCATCAACACCGCCAGCCGATCTTCCCCCTGATGCAGACCACGGATCTGATCCGGTACCTGCTCGGTGATGGTGGAGACCAGATCCAGCTCGGACTGCCACAACTGCGGCAGCTGACGCTTGTCCCACAGGCTGTACTCCAGCGCCGCCAACGGCGCCTCTTTGGCGAGCGCGGCGCAGATATCTGGCAGAATATGCTGGGCAACATAATCAGAAGAGGCGAGCCGAAATACCCGCTCGCAGCGGCTCGGGTCAAATCCGGGCGCCTCGTAGAGCCGCTCCAGCGCACCGAGAGAATCCGCCAGCTGGGCGGCCAACAGTTCGGCCCGTGGCGTCAGCAGCCAGCGTTGCCCCTCCCGCACCAGCAACTCGTCATCAAACTCGCTGCGCAACTGGGCAAGCTGCTTGCTGATGGAGGGCTGACTCAGGTGCAACAGCTCGGCGGCGCGGCTGATATTGCGGGTCTCCAGCAGCACCTTGAGGGTCGGCAACAAGTTGAGATTGGCTCTGAGCAAGGAGATACCCTCATCGGTGGTGAAACGCCTATCTTAGGGCAGAGGAGTCCCGCGTTTTAAGCAAAATTTCCAGCCATGTTCCGCGCGTTGCAGCCCTTTGCGACCAGATGGCACAGCTGAGCCCCCTGCACATAACCATGACCACAAGATGACAGTGGTTGTCTCGTACGGCATAATTGCACGATTTTCCGCCCGCGGGCGATCCACTTGAGAAGCGGTAACAAGATGAAATACGCCAATATCACCGGCTGGGGCAAATGCCTGCCTCCCTCCGTGCTGACCAACGACGACCTCAGCACCATCATGGATACATCAGACGAGTGGATCTATCCGCGCACCGGCATCAAGGCCCGCCGGATCTCCCATGTCAGCACCTCGGATCTCGCCACCCTGGCCGGTCGCCGCGCACTGGCCTGCGCCGGTCTGGAAGCCAGCGATCTCGATGGCATCATCCTGGCCACCGCCACCCCGGACAACCTGCTGCCAAGTGCCGCCTCTGCGGTGCAAAAGAAGCTGGGCGCCGTCAACGCCGCCGTGTTTGACCTCAACGCGGCCTGCACCGGTTTCGTCTACTCCCTCTCCGTCGCTACCTCGCTGGTGCAGGCTGGCATGATGAAGAAGGTGCTGGTGATTGGCGCCGAGCGCCTCACCTACCTGCTGGACTGGGCACGCCGCGATACCGCCGTACTGTTTGGCGATGGTGCCGGTGCCGTGGTGATAGAGGCAAGCGAGCAGGAGTGTGGCCTGATCGCCAACAAGCTGGGTTGCGACAGCGAAGCGCGGGAGATCCTGCATGTACCGAACTTCGGTACCGACCGGGTGCGTTTTGCCGATATCGATGGCCTGTTCACCTTCAACTTCGAAGGGCCGGAGATCTTCAAACGTGCTGTGCGCGGCATGGGTGAGGCCACCAGCACTGTGCTGGCGCAGGCCGGTATTGCGCCGGAGCAGGTCGACCTGATCGTGCCGCACCAGGCCAATATCCGCATCATCGAGACCCTCGCCAAACGGATGAATGCGCCGATGGAGAAGGTGATGGTCAACATCGAAAACTACGGCAACACCTCCGCCGCTACCGTACCTATCGCCCTGTGCGAAGCGCTGGAGCAGGGGCGCGTCAAGCCGAATTCCTATCTGCTGACTGCCGCCTTCGGTGCCGGCCTGACCTGGGGCGCAGCCATCATCAAGTGGGGCGATCGTGTTACCCCTATCAACAAGTGCGAGGCCGAGTTGCCACCGTGCGACCAGAGCGCACTGGAACTGATTGCTCACGCCGTCGAAGGGTGTCAGAAGGCCCACGCCAACGAGGCCTGATCCTTATCAGGAGCCTGAATCCTCAGGCTCCTTTCTCCCACACCGTTCTCCCTCCCCCTTCGCAACACTTTTCTAACCTGACCTCTTGAGGCTCCGGCAATGCCCACCACATCCTGAGCAGAGAGCCAACTTCGGCGTGATGAGCCTGAGCGCATAAAAAAGTCCGGCGCCCCAAAGGGCGCCGGACTTTTTACTGCAACCGGAGAATCCGGTTCAGGAGGACAGATTACTCTGCGGCAGGCGCTTCGGCAGCAACCGGAGCATCAGCAGCCGGGGCTGCATCAGTCGGAGCGTTCGCTTCCTTGATGGAGAGACGTACGCGGCCCTGACGGTCCACTTCCAGTACCTTCACCTTGACCACGTCACCGATAGTCAGGTGGTCAGCCACGTTCTGAACGCGAGCATCGGTGATCTGGGAGATGTGTACCAGACCATCTTTGCCCGGCAGGATGTTGACGAATGCACCGAAATCGGCCAGACGGACAACTTTACCTTCATAGATGCGGTTCACTTCGATCTCGGCGGTGATGGCCTCAATGCGACGGATCGCTTCCATGGCAGCTTCGTTGGCCACAGCGGAGATACGTACAGTACCGTCATCATCCAACTCGATGTTGGTGCCGGTCTCTTCGGTCAGCGCACGGATCACGGAACCACCCTTACCGATCACGTCCTTGATCTTCTCAGGATTGATCTTGATGGTGTGGATACGCGGTGCGAAATCGGAGATCTGGGCACGGGGAGCCTGGATTGCTTCATCCATCACTTTCAGGATGTGCAGACGAGCACCACGAGCTTGCTTCAGCGCAATCTCCATGATCTCTTTGGTGATGCCTTCGATCTTGATGTCCATTTGCAGCGCGGTCACACCTTCGGTGGTACCGGCTACTTTGAAGTCCATGTCGCCCAGGTGATCTTCGTCACCCAGAATGTCGGACAGCACGACGAAACCTTCTTCTTCCTTCACCAGACCCATGGCGATACCGGCGACGGAAGCCTTGATCGGCACACCGGCATCCATCAGCGCCAGAGAGGAACCACAGACAGACGCCATGGAGGAGGAGCCGTTGGATTCAGTGATTTCAGACACCACGCGCACCACGTACGGGAACTCAGCAGCACTCGGCATCACGGCAGCAACACCGCGCTTGGCCAGACGGCCGTGACCGATTTCACGACGCTTCGGGCTACCCATCATGCCGGTCTCACCGACGCAGTATGGCGGGAAGTTGTAGTGTAGCATGAAGCGATCGGCACGGTTGCCGGTCAGCTCGTCGATGTTCTGGGCGTCACGCTCGGTACCCAGGGTCGCAACGACCATAGCCTGGGTTTCACCACGAGTGAACAGGGCAGAACCGTGAGCACGGGGCAATACGCCGGTAGCGACAGACAGGGCACGGATCATTTCCGGATCGCGACCATCGATACGCGGCTCACCACGCACTACGCGGCCACGAACGATGCGGCTTTCCAGGCTGTGGAACTCTTCGCCGATCTTCTTGGCATCTTCTTCCACGCCGGAAGCGATAACTTGCTCAACCACACGACCCTTGATGGCCGCGATGGTTTCGTAACGAACAGCCTTCTCGGTGATGCGGTAGGCTTCACCCAGCTCGGCGCTCGCCAGCTCGGCAACCTTGGCTTTCAGCGCTTCGTTGACGACAGGCGGAGTCCAGTCCCACGGCTTGGTGCCGACGGCAGCGGCAAATTCGTTGATGGCGTTGATAACGGTCTGCATCTGCTCGTGACCGTATACCACGGCGCCCAGCATCACCTCTTCGGAGAGGATGGCCGCTTCGGACTCAACCATCAGTACGGCGTTGGCAGTACCGGCAACAACCAGATCCAGATCGCTCTGTGGCAGTTCGGTGGTGGTCGGGTTCAGCACATACTGACCGTTCATGTAACCCACGCGAGCAGCACCGATCGGGCCGCCAAACGGAATGCCGGAGATGGCCAGCGCAGCAGAGGCGCCGATCATGGCAACGATATCGGGGGAGACTGCCGGATTCACGGACATGACGGTGGCAACCACCTGAACCTCATTGAAGAAGCCTTCCGGGAACAACGGACGAATTGGACGGTCGATCAGACGGGAGATGAGGGTCTCGCCTTCGCTCGGACGGCCTTCACGACGGAAGAAACCACCCGGGATACGACCAGCAGCATAGGTACGCTCCTGGTAGTTGACGGTCAGCGGGAAGAAATCACGGCCGTGATCGGCCTCTTTCTTGCCTACGACGGTCACAAATACACAGGTATCGTCCATGCTGACCATAACGGCCGCAGTGGCTTGACGGGCCATCACACCGGTTTCCAGTGTGACGGTGTGTTGACCGTACTGGAATGACTTAACAATAGGATTCACGTGAATTTCCTTTTTACAATTTGGCTCTTTAAATTCGCGCACAAGTATACTTGATTCGATGCAAAAGGTAAGCGGCGACACAAATTCTGTGAGGATGGCAACAAGCCGCTAAAGAGCAATAAAAAAGGGGAACCCGGAGGTTCCCCTTTTCGCGAAATCTGATGGTCGATTAACGACGCAGACCCAGCTTGGCGATCAGAGCAGCATAACGCTCGGAATCTTTACGCTTCAGGTAGTCCAGCAGCTTACGACGCTGGGAAACCATGCGCAGCAGACCGCGACGACCGTGGTGGTCCTTGGAGTGCTCTTTGAAGTGACCTTGCAGATGGTTGATCTGGGCAGTCAGCAGGGCAACTTGCACTTCGGGGGAACCGGTGTCGTTGGCACCACGAGCGTGCTCGGCAACGATTTGAGCTTTGATCTCAGCATTTAGAGACATGGTATTACTCCAGTAGAGTGTTTAAAGGTTCACAGCCAATCTCTAATTCAGCCGTGAAATGAGGGCGGTATGATAATCGTCCCTGCCCATTTTCGCAACGAGAAAGAAGCGAGAGAGGGAAAGAGCACGCCGATACCGCCTGAGGATCACTCCTCGTCGTGATAACGTACCAGTCGCTTGGGGGCGACGCGGCCATCATCATCAATCTCGCCAACCCCGATGAACTCGCGCTCCGGGCCGACCGTCATACGAACCTGACCGCTGTGCGGCGCACCCGCCACCTGCACGGCCTGGCCCTGATTCACATAGGCAGCCACAACAGCCAGCATGTTCACCTCGGGCAAGCTTGCCACGGCAGTATCCATCGGCAGCAACAGGGGATCCAGCTGCTCGCGCGGCGGGATGCTCTCGGCCTTGGCCTGCTCGAAAATACACTCGAGCTGCTCCAGAGTCAGCATCCGCTCGTACGGATAGCTGGCCACCTGGGTACGGCGCAACTGGGTCACGTGGGCGCCACAACCCAGCACTTCACCCAGATCATCCACCAGAGAGCGGATATAGGTGCCCTTGCTGCAGTGCACTTCAAGGCGCACTTCATCACCTTCGAAACTCAGCAGTTTGAGCTCGAATACGGTGATGGGACGGGCTTCACGCTCAATCTCGATACCTTCGCGGGCATATTCGTAGAGCGGACGGCCGTTGTGCTTGAGCGCGGAGTACATGGACGGCACCTGCATGATGGGGCCGCGGAACTGGTCCAGCGCCTCAATCAGGGTACCGACAGCCACGTTCACCGGACGGGTGGAGACCACCTCACCATCGGAGTCGCTGGTGTTGGTGCGCTCGCCCAGTTTGGCGGTCACCTCATAGCGCTTGTCCGCTTCCAGCAGATACTGGGAGAACTTGGTGGCCTCACCGAGGCAAATCGGCAGCATGCCGGTCGCCAGCGGATCCAGCGCCCCGGTATGACCGGCCTTGGCAGCGTTGTAAATCCGCTTGACCTTCTGCAACACATCGTTGGAGGTCAGGCCGGTCGGCTTGTCCAGCAGCAGAATGCCGTGCACATCACGGCCCTTGAAACGACGTCTTCGGGTCATCTCAGGCTTTATCCTCAGTCGTGTCATCCGGTGCGGATTCAGCTTCTTCGTCACGGCCGGATTCGGCCATGCGGCGCTTGTCTTCACGCACAGTCTTGGTCACCAGGTTGGAGAGACGCATCCCCTCGACCAGGGTCTGGTCGTAGTAGAAACGCAGCTCGGGCACCACGCGCAGACGCATGGCACTGCCCAGCAGACTACGGATATATCCGGCTGCTTCGGTCAGACCCTGCAAGCCTTCCTTGATGCGCTCGGCATCATTTTCCAGCTGCAAGAAGGTGACGTAAATTTTGGCATAGTTGAGGTCACGGGACACTTCCACATCGGAAACGGTCACCATGCCGATGCGCGGGTCTTTCACCTCGCGCTGCAGGATCAGCGCGATTTCACGCTGGATCTGCTGTCCGACCCGACGGGTCCGGCTGAATTCTCTGGCCATATTCTATCCTGCGATAAAAGGGGGCCGCGGCCCCCTATTTTGTCTAACTCTCGGCTTACAGAGTCCGTTGGATTTCAACAGTCTCGTAAACTTCGATCTGGTCGCCTTCGCGCACGTCGTTGTAGTTCTTGACCGCGATACCACACTCGTAGCCGTTGCGAACTTCGTTGACGTCATCCTTGAAGCGGCGCAGGGATTCCAGCTCGCCTTCATAGATAACCACGTTGTCACGCAGAACGCGGATACGGTTGGAACGCTTGACCACACCTTCGGTAACCATACAGCCGGCAACGGCGCCGAACTTCGGAGACTTGAAGACGCTACGCACTTCAGCCAGACCGATGATTTCCTGACGATACTCTGGGGCCAGCTTGCCGCTCATGGCCTGCTTCACTTCGTCGATCAGGTCATAGATGACGGAGTAGTAACGCAGATCCAGGCTCTCGGATTCGATAACCTTGCGCGCAGACGCGTCGGCACGGACGTTGAAACCAACCAGGATGGCGCTGGAAGCGGCAGCCAGGGTCGCGTCGGTTTCGGTGATACCACCTACGCCGGAACCCACGATCTTCACCTTCACTTCGTCGGTGGAGAGTTTGACCAGCGCATCGCAGATCGCTTCCACAGAACCTTGTACGTCGGCCTTGATCACCACGTTCACTTCGGACACTTCGCCCTCGGTCATGTTAGCGAACATGTTTTCCAGCTTGGCCTTCTGCTGGCGAGCCAGCTTGACTTCGCGGAACTTGCCTTGACGGTAGAGCGCCACTTCACGGGCTTTCTTCTCGTCACGGACAACGGTGGCTTCGTCACCGGCAGAGGGAACGCCGGACAGACCCAGGATTTCCACCGGCAGGGACGGACCCGCTTCCTTGATCTCGCGACCCAGTTCGTCACGCATGGCGCGAACACGGCCGTACTCGAGACCACACAGAACGATGTCGCCCTGACGCAGAGTACCCTCTTGTACCAGTACGGTAGCAACCGGACCACGACCTTTATCCAGGAAGGATTCGATCACGACGCCGTTGGCCATACCGTCAACCACCGCTTTCAGCTCCAGTACTTCAGCCTGGATCAGGATGGCTTCCAGCAGATCGTCGATACCCTGACCGGACTTGGCAGATACGTGCACGAACTGGCAGTCTCCACCCCAATCCTCGGACATGACGTTGTAACGAGCCAACTCGGTCTTGACGCGATCCGGATCCGCTTCCGGCTTGTCGATCTTGTTGACTGCCACAACCAGCGGCACACCGGCAGCCTTGGCGTGCTGGATAGCTTCGATGGTTTGCGGCATCACGCCGTCGTCAGCAGCAACGACCAGAACAACGATGTCGGTCGCCTTGGCACCACGAGCACGCATGGAGGTAAACGCCGCGTGACCCGGAGTATCCAGGAAGGTGATCATGCCGCTATCAGTCTGAACGTGGTAAGCACCGATATGCTGGGTAATACCACCGGCCTCGCCAGCAGCAACCTTGGCTTTACGAATGTAGTCCAGCAGCGAGGTCTTGCCGTGGTCAACGTGACCCATGATGGTCACGACCGGTGCACGGGGCTTGGCTTCGGAGGTCTCGTCACGATCGGACAGTACCGCCTCTTCCAGCTCGTTCTCGCGACGCAGCACAACCTTGTGACCCATCTCCTCGGCGACCAGCTGAGCGGTCTCCTGGTCAATCACCTGGTTGATGGTGGCCATGGCACCCATCTTCATCATCGCCTTGATGACTTCAACTCCCTTGACGGCCATCTTGTTGGCCAGCTCGGCCACTGTGATGGTCTCGCCGATGACAACGTCGCGGTTCACCACGGCAGCCGGCTTGTTGAAGCCATGCTTCATGGCGTTCGGGGTAGCGACCTTGCCACGTTTGCCTTTACGGGCACGCGGATCACGGGAGTTGCGATCATTGCGATCATCATCGCGACGACCCGCCTTTTTCGGGGCCTTGACAGCGGCGGCGGCAGTACGGCGGCTGGTCTCTTCTTTGCGATCCAGCTCGTCTTCTGCAGCTTGCGCATGCTTGTTGGTAGTCAGGTGATAATCGCTGCTCTCTTTTGCACGAGCGGCTTCTTCTTCAGCCCAGCGGGCTGCGTTCTGTTCCGCCATGATGCGAGCCTCTTCGGCTTTCTTCGCGGCGAGTTCTTCAGCTTTTTTCAAAGCTGTCTGTTCCTGTTGGCGCTTCAGTTCTTCTGCTTCGCGCTTGGCCATCTTTTCTGCCTCTTGCTGAGCTGTGCTACTGGCTGCTTTGGCGGGCTGTGAAGCCTGTCGAGCCTTTTGTTGTGCCTCGATCCGCGCCTTTTCCTCAGCTTCACGACGAGCCTGCTCAGCCTCACGGCGAGCCTTCTCTTCAGCGTCGAGGCGAGCCTTCTCTTCGGCTTCGCGACGAGCTTTTTCTTCTGCTTCCAAACGCGCTTTTTCCTCGGCTTCCGCCTGACGCTGTTCTTCTTCCAGCGCCGAGCGTCTTACATAGGTGCGAGATTTGCGAACTTCCACCTGCACTTCTTTGTTCTTGCCGCCGGTTCCCTGAACACTGATGGTGCTCTTGGTCTTGCGCTGCAAAGTCATGCGGGCAGGAGCGGCGACCTCGTCACCTCCATGCTGTTTCTTCAGGTGTGCCAGCAGAGTCTGCTTTTCAGACTCGCTGACCATGTCGTCGGCCTTGCTCTTGCTGATACCGGCATCGACAAACTGCTGGAGAAGACGATCAACCGGTGTGTCGATGTCAGTGGCAAGTTGTTTGACTGATACTTCTGCCATTCATTTTCCTCCGTTTGATCTTACTTAAGACTGCTCTTCTCCGAACCAACAGATATTGCGAGCAGCCATAATGAGCTCACCCGCCTTCTCGGCAGTCAGCCCTTCAATACCAGCAAGGTCATCAATACCTTGCTCAGCCAAATCTTCCAGGGTGCCCACGCCGCGACCCGCCAGAGCGTATGCCAGTTCACGACTCAGACCGTTCAGATTGAGCAGCTCTTCGGACGGCTCGACGCCATCGAAAGACTCTTCTTTGGCCAGTGCCTTGGTAGTCAGGGCATCTTTGGCGCGCTTGCGCAGCTCTTCGACCATGTCTTCATCCAGACCGTCGATAGCCAGCAACTCGTTGACCGGTACGAAGGCGATCTCTTCCAGGGTCGAGAAGCCCTCTTCCATCAGCAGACCGGCGAAATCGTCATCGATATCCAGGGTGCTGGTGAACAGGTTCATGATGCGGTCGTTCTCGGCCTGGTGCTTGGCACGCATGTCCTCAACGGTCATCACGTTCAGCTCCCAACCGGTCAGCTGGGAGGCCAGACGCACGTTCTGACCATTGCGACCGATGGCCTGGGCCAGGTTGGCAGCTTCCACGGCGATATCCATGGTGTGGTTGTCTTCATCAACGATGATGGAGGCCACATCGGCAGGTGCCATGGCATTGATCACGTACTGGGCCGGGTTGTCATCGTACAGCACGATGTCT
Organism: Aeromonas sp. 602396; assembly: GCF_049173735.1. Classification (NCBI taxonomy): domain Bacteria; kingdom Pseudomonadati; phylum Pseudomonadota; class Gammaproteobacteria; order Aeromonadales; family Aeromonadaceae; genus Aeromonas; species Aeromonas sp. 602396. The sequence goes on from NZ_JAAKSD010000017.1 coordinate 34,304, forward strand.
GCACGCTCACCGCTCAGCTCGGCGGAGACAGCTTGCACACGGGCACCACGCATACCTATACAGGCACCGATCGGGTCGATACGACGATCGTTGGTCTTCACCGCGATCTTGGCGCGGGAACCCGGATCACGGGCAGCGCCCATGATTTCGATCATCTCTTCACCGATCTCCGGTACTTCGATACGGAACAGCTCTTTCAGGAAGTCCGGGCTGGAACGGCTGACAAACAGCTGGGAACCACGGGCTTCCGGACGCACTGCATAGAGCAGGCCACGGACACGGTCACCCGGGCGGAAGGTTTCACGCGGCAGCATGTCATCACGGAAGATCACGGCTTCAGCATTGCTGCCCAGATCCAGGATGACGTTGTCGCGGTTGCTCTTCTTGACCACACCACTGATGATGGTGCCTTCTTTATCTTTAAACTGATCAACTACTTGTGAACGCTCGGCTTCGCGCACTTTCTGCACGATAACCTGCTTGGCGGTCTGGGTAGTGATACGGTCGAAGGTCACAGAATCGATCTGGTCTTCAACATACTCACCGATCTGGATATCCGGCTGATCAATTTGTGCCGCTTCCAGGGTGATTTCAGCATAGGGGTTCTCCATCGCGGCTTGATCCGCAATGACTACCCAGCGGCGATAAGTGTCGTAGTCACCGGTCTTGCGATCGATTTCAACCCGAACTTCAATCTCGCCTTCATATTTCTTCTTGGTCGCAGTCGCCAGCGCGGTTTCCAGAGCCTGGAAGATCTTCTCGCGGGGTACCGCTTTCTCGTTGGATACTGCGTCAACGACCAGCAAAATCTCTTTATTCATATCCGATAGCCTCGTTAACCAAAGTTCGGCACTATGTTCGCTTTTTGGATATTAGTGAAAGCCAACACGTCGTCCTTACCATCTACTGTCAGGGTGATCATGTCGCCTTGCACAGCTTTGATTACGCCTTTGAACTTGCGGCGGTTGTTTGTTGCCATCCGAAGCGTTACCGCCGCCTCTTGGCCAACGTATTTTTCGAAATGGGCAACCTTGAACAGGGGACGATCCAGGCCTGGGGAGGATACCTCGAGGTAGTACTCCTCGGTGATGGGATCTTCGACGTCCATGATGGCGCCAACCTGATGGCTGACCTCAGCACAGTTCTCGACAGTCACACCCTGCTCGCCGTCAATATAGACACGCAAGGTGGAGTGTTTACCCGCGCGGATAAACTCAATACCCCAAAGTTCAAAACCCAAGGCAACGACCGGAGCCTCGAGCAGATCGGTCAAACGTTGTTCCAACGTAGCCAAAGTCACCCTCCGAAAAACAAAAAAAGGGCATAAAGCCCAGATAGATATCGATTCAGAGTAAATTGCACATAACAAAAAGCCCCGATGTCAAATCGGGGCTTGGCGCTTTACCCTGATTGTCGCCTCGCAGCGACCGCCTTCCTGAGCGTAGGAAATGCGTGAAATTTGGTTGCGGGGGCCGGATTTGAACCGACGACCTTCGGGTTATGAGCCCGACGAGCTACCATGCTGCTCCACCCCGCGTCCGAAATCGTGCGAGATTATAGCCACTTCACTCTCTCGATACAAGACTGACTGGCTATAATACACCCGGTTTCCCGAGCTCACTGCTTAATTGGTGCCGTGGGCGGGACTCGAACCCGCACACCCTAGAGCACTACCCCCTCAAGATAGCGTGTCTACCAATTCCACCACCACGGCAAAACTCTTACTCGGGAACGTCAGTATCTTTCTTCACTGGCGCTTTGGTCTGCTCAACCTGTTGTGTTTGTTGCAGATTTTCCCACTCACTACCCTGCTTGACCTTGTTGCTGGACATAGATCCAAGCACTAGGCTGATAACGAAAAACAGAGTAGCCAAAATTGCTGTTGTTCGGGTCAGGAAACTGCCTGAACCACCGGAGCCGAATACTGTGTTCGATGCCCCTGCGCCGAAGGAGGCGCCCATATCAGCCCCTTTACCTTGCTGAATCATCACCAGACCAATCAGAGCCAGTGAAACCAGCAGATAAACGACTAAAAGAATCTCGTACATTTAACTTGCACCCTTTGCCGCTTCAACAATTCCTAAAAACGCATCGCTATCGAGGCTTGCTCCGCCAATCAGTCCGCCATCAATGTCGGGCTGTGCAAACAAATCTCTCGCGTTGCTCGGCGTTACGCTCCCACCATAGATGATTCTAACTTTCTCACCTATTACCGGAGTATCCTCCGCCAAGCGACCACGTATAAAGGAATGAACCTCTTGTGCCTGCTCGGGTGTGGCGCATTTACCTGTACCTACAGCCCAAATCGGCTCGTAGGCGATGATAGCATTATCGAAAGCCATCGCGCCATTTTTCTCTATGACGATATCCAGCTCTTCAGCGATCACCTCGAAGGCTCTTCTCGCCTGCCTCGCCGCACCTGATTCACCTAAACAGAGGATGGGAATCAAGCCTGCCGCTCTGGCTGCCGCAAACTTTTCTGCGACTATAAAACTGGTCTCACCAAAGAGACGCCTGCGCTCGGAGTGCCCTACCAATACGTAACGACACCCTGCCTCAACCAGCATCTGACACGAGATTTCTCCGGTGTAAGCGCCAGTAGCGTGCTGACTCACATTCTGAGCCCCCAACTTTATTACCTTCTGCTCATTGAGCAGTGAAGCGCAAAAGTCGAGATGCACATGGGAAGGACAGAGAACCACATCTACTTTTCCGTCAACGCCGCTCAGGCACTGACTCGTAAACTGCTCTAACTGCGACCTACTACCGTGCAACTTCCAGTTGGCTGCTACAAACGGCTTGCGATGTCCCATCGGCAACTCCCTTGCGAAAGCGGGGCTGATAATATCCAGTGGATGCTCAGCTGACAAGTGCTATTTTTAAATTTTTGAATCGTTTGAACAAGATACAACCAGGACGGCTAAAAAGCCGCCCTGGTTGTTCATTAAAACGCCGACTCAACCTGCTTGGCGATGCGCTGAGCCATGTCACGCACCTGCTGTTCATGCTCCCCTTCGACCATGACCCGGATCAGCGGTTCGGTACCTGATTTACGCAACAGTACGCGACCACGACCAGCCAGCTCCTGTTCCACCTTGGCAACCTCAGCCATGACAGCATCAGCGGCCAGCGGATCCTTGCCTTCGGCAAAACGAACATTCACCAGCACCTGCGGGAACTTGCTCATGCCGGAGCGCAGCTTGGCCAGCGGCATCTCGGCACTGCGCATGGCGGTAAGCACCTGCAAGGCGGCTACGATGCCATCACCCGTAGTGGTCTGATCCAGACAGATTATGTGGCCGGAGTTCTCGCCACCGATGCGCCAGCCCTTCTCTTCCATCATCTCCAGCACATAGCGGTCACCCACCTTGGCACGGGCAAAAGGAATACCCAGGGTTTGCAGCGCCAGCTCCAGACCCATGTTGGCCATCAGGGTGCCGACGACACCGCCTTTGAGGCGACCATTGCGCAGGGCATCGCGCGCGATGATATAGAGCACTTCATCACCGTCGATTAGATAGCCGGTATGGTCAACCATGATCAGACGGTCGCCGTCACCATCAAAGGCAACCCCCAGATCGGCCTTGTACTCCAGTACCTTGGCAACCAGAGCGTCAGGCGCAGTCGAACCGACACCATCGTTGATGTTGAGACCATCCGGGGAACAGCCCATGGTTATCACTTCAGCGCCCAGCTCGCGGAAAACCGAAGGCGCAATGTGATAAGTCGCCCCGTGGCCACAGTCGACCACCATTTTCACCCCATCCAGATTCATGTGGGAGGGGAAGGTGCTCTTGCAGAATTCGATATAGCGACCGGCTGCATCATCAATGCGGACCGCTTTGCCAAGTTCGGCCGACTCGACACACTTGAGCTCGTGATCCAGCTCGGCTTCGATAGCCAGCTCGACATCATCGGGCAGTTTGGTGCCATCGGCGGAGAAGAACTTGATGCCGTTGTCATAGAAGGGATTGTGGGAAGCGCTGATGACGATACCAGCTTCGGCACGGAAAGTGCGAGTCAGGTAGGCAACCGCCGGCGTGGGCATGGGCCCCATCAGAATGGCTTTAAGGCCTGCCGCGGAGAGCCCCGCTTCCAGCGCGGATTCCAGCATGTAACCGGAGATGCGGGTATCTTTGCCAATCAGCACCTTTTTGGTGCCCTTCTTGGAGAGCACCTTGCCGGCAGCCCAACCCAATTTCATTACAAAATCAGGGGTGATCGGGTATTCGCCAACCTTGCCGCGCACACCATCGGTACCGAAATACTTTCTTGCCATTGTCTGTTCTCTTTATTATCTGGAAATAAAATCTTGTCCCGTCATTGCCAGCCAACCGACGCGCAATGCGTCCATGGTCTCCCGTACATCGTGTACCCTGATGATGCGAGCCCCATGCTGCATACCGATAAGGGCGCATGCCAGACTGCCCGCCAGACGCTCATCCACCGGACGGCCCAGCAAGTTGCCTATCATAGACTTTCGCGACATCCCCACCAATAGCGGCAGGTCATAATCAAGTAGTTCCTTTTGAGCCGCCAACAACCGATAGTTGTGTGCAAGGGTCTTGCCAAAGCCATATCCCGGATCCAGCAACAGCTCTTCACGACGGATCCCGACCGCCAGACAAGCCGCAATACGCTCATCAAAGAAGGCGCGTACCTCCCCGATCAGGTCGTCATAGTGCGGCTCGACCTGCATCGTTCGCGGCTGCCCCTGCATATGCATCAGACAGACCGGAACCCGCGCTTCGGCCGCGGCTTGCAGTGCTCCAGGTTCTTGCAGTGCCCGCACATCGTTGATCAGATGGGCTCCCGCCTTGCAACCCTCCCGCATCACAGCCGCTTTGGAGGTATCGAGAGAGATCATCACATCCAGCTCACGGGCCATCTGCTCCACGACAGGAATGACCCTGTCCAGCTCCTCCTGCTCGCTCACATCGGGCGCACCAGGGCGGGTTGACTCGCCACCGATGTCAATGAGGGTCGCACCGTCAGAGACCATCTGGCGCGCATGAGCCATTGCCCGTTCAAACTGGTTGAAATTACCGCCATCGGAGAAGGAGTCGGGCGTCACATTGAGGATCCCCATCACATGGGGACGATCGAGAGAGAGGCTAAGCCCCTTGCTGGTTAACTGCATTTTCACGTCCATCTGATAAAGAAAAACCCCGGGCAAGCCCGGGGTTTGGAGAGTCACGATTATTTGGCCGGAGCGTCGTTGGCTTTGTCGATAGTGACATCCGCCACCGGTGCAGCCTCATCGGCAGGCTTGGCCTCGGCAGCCACGGTGGAACCGCCTTGCGGGGTATCACCGTGCTCGTCATGCCAGTTGCTCGGAGCACGAACCTCGCGACGCGCCATCAGATCATCGATCTGTTTGGCGTCGATGGTTTCATACTTCATCAACGCATCTTTCATGCTGTGCAGTACATCCATGTTATCCAGCAGGATCTGCTTGGCGCGGTCGTAGTTGCGATCAATGACCTGCTTCACCTCAGCATCGATGATGCGCGCAGTGTCGTCGGACATGTGCTTGGCCTTGGCCATGCTGCGACCGAGGAACACCTCGCCATCTTCTTCCGCATAAAGCATCGGGCCGAGACGCTCGGACATACCCCACTGGGTCACCATCTTGCGTGCAATCTCGGTGGCTCGCTCGATGTCGTTGGACGCGCCGGTCGAGACCTTCTCGGCACCGTAGATCAACTCTTCCGCCAGACGACCGCCATACAGGCTGGAGATCATCGACTCCAGATGCTGCTTGGAGTGGCTCCAGCGATCCTGCTCAGGCAGGTACATGGTCACACCCAGCGCACGGCCACGCGGAATAATGGAGACCTTGTAAACGGGATCATGATCCGGAACCACGCGACCGATAATGGCGTGACCGGCTTCATGATACGCAGTCATCTCCTTCTCGGACTCTTTCATCACCATGGAGCGACGTTCCGCACCCATCATGATCTTGTCCTTGGCCTTTTCGAACTCAGCCATGGAGACTACTCGGCGACTTTCGCGAGCAGAGAAGAGGGCAGCTTCGTTGACCAGGTTGGCCAAATCCGCACCGGAGAAACCGGGTGTACCACGGGCAATCAGCGCCGGATTGACGTCATCCGCCAACGGAACTTTGCGCATGTGCACTTTCAGGATCTGCTCGCGACCACGGACATCCGGCAGACCGACCACAACCTGACGGTCGAAACGGCCCGGACGCAGTAGTGCCGGATCCAGTACGTCAGGACGGTTGGTGGCAGCGATGACGATGATGCCTTCATTGCCTTCAAAGCCATCCATCTCGACCAGCATCTGGTTAAGGGTCTGCTCACGCTCATCGTGACCACCGCCCAGACCGGCGCCACGCTGGCGACCGACCGCATCAATTTCATCGATGAAGATGATGCAGGGGGAGGATTTCTTGGCCTGCTCGAACATGTCACGTACCCGGGAGGCACCGACACCCACGAACATCTCCACGAAATCAGAACCCGAGATGGTGAAGAAGGGCACCTTGGCCTCACCCGCAATGGCCTTGGCCAGCAGGGTTTTACCGGTACCGGGAGGACCTACCAGCAGTACGCCAGTCGGGATCTTGCCACCCAGTTTCTGGAATTTGCTCGGGTCGCGCAGATAGTCGACCAGCTCCTTCACCTCTTCCTTGGCTTCATCGCAACCAGCTACATCGGCAAAGGTAGTCTTGATCTGATCTTCACTCATCAGGCGAGCCTTGCTCTTGCCAAACGACATGGCGCCTTTGCCACCGCCGCCCTGCATCTGACGCATGAAGAAGACCCAGACACCGATCAGCAGCAACATCGGGAACCAGGAGATGAAGATAGAGGTCAGCAAAGACGGCTCTTCCGGCTTCTCGCCCATCACCTTGACGTTGTGATTGAGCATATCGTTGAGCAGCTGGGGATCCGGCGCCGGGATGATGGTGGTGAATCGTTCACCAGTACGCTTGACGCCATTAATGACCTTACCGTCCATCCGCACTTCACGGATCTGATCTTGGGTCACCTCTTTAACGAAGCTGGAATAGTCCAGCTGGCGACTGGTGGTATCGCTGGGGCTGAAGCTATTGAACACCGACATCAATACGACGGCGATGACCAGCCACAGGATTAAGTTTTTCGCCATGTCACTCAAATCAGTAACCTCGCAGACTGACAGTTAACGATGAAGGTTAGGGTACTACAGTTTAAAACCGGTAGCCACAATGTAGACTTCCCGTGATCTGGCGCGGGATGAGTCTGGTTTACGAATTTTAACGGCGGAGAAAAGTTTCCGAATTTCATTCAGATAGGCATCAAAGCCCTCCCCCTGAAACACCTTCACCACAAAACTGCCGTCACTGCGCAATACCTGATGACACATGTCCAGAGCCAACTCGACCAGATACATGGCACGAGCCTGATCCACCTGCTGGGTGCCGCTCATGTTGGGGGCCATGTCGGACATCACGACATCGACCTTGTCGGGTCCGACTCGCTCCAGCAAGGCACCGAGTACAGTTTCCTCCCGAAAGTCCCCCTGCAGGAAATCGACACCGGCAATGGGATCCATAGGCAGAATATCGCAGGCGATGACCCGACCCGATTCGCCAACCTGCTCGACCGCGAATTGGGACCAGCCGCCGGGGGCAGCCCCCAAATCCACTACCGTCATGCCATTTTTCAACAGGCGGTCTTTGCCCTGGATCTCGTCGATCTTGAAAACAGCACGGGAACGCAGCCCCAATTTCTGGGCTTTTTTGACGTATTGATCGTCGAAATGTTCTTTTAACCAGCGGGTGGAGCTGGCGGAACGTTTTTTCTGGGTCATGATAATCGGCTTTAAAAAACCACAAGGGTTATTAGTATTAAGGGCTAAGTGGGGGTAGAATACGCCCCTTTCAACCCTGACTTATGAAGAAATTGCGATGATTCTCAACAATAAACAGAAACAGTACCTCAAGGGCCTTGCCCACAGCCTCAAGCCTGTCGTCCTGCTGGGTCAGCACGGTCTGACCGAAGGTGTACTGGCGGAGATCGATCTGGCGCTGAACCATCACGAGCTGATCAAGGTTAAGGTTGCCTCTGAAGATCGCGAGATGAAACAACTGGTTATGGATGCCATCGTCCGTGAAACAGGCTCTGTAAAAGTACAGAGCATGGGTCATGTGCTGACCATCTATCGTCAGGCCAACGAACCCAAAATCCAGCTGCCTCGCAAGTAAAAGGAAAGAGCATTGCTCTTTCCTTATTTCACTTCTTCCCGAGTCGCTTGCCACAGTAGTCGCCAAGCCCTTAACCTGCGATGAATAGTTTCGGACACGTGCCATGGCTCACCATCCTATTCTGACCGACGATGAACTGACCATGTTGCGGGAGCTGGGATGCACGGAGGCGACCCACCTTCTGAGCGGACATCTCGACAACCCCATGCTTGGCTTGCTGCAAAAAGCCGAACAGCTGGTATTGGAAGCCCGCTATGCAGGCCATCAGTTGCGATTCCCCCTCACCTTTATCCAGAGAGAAGATGGCTTTGTCGAGCCTCGGCTCGCTGCGCCAGTGATCCGGGAGCTGGGGTTTGCCCAGCCAAGAGCTTGGAGACTTGCCCAGAAAGCGACACTGCAAACAGCTCATGGAGTACTCCAAGTGCTGAGCCTTTCGCTCAATGGCCTCATCGTGGAAGATCTGCCCACAGATATGATGGCGGATACTACCTTGCAGGGAACTCTGCAGATCGCCACAGAGGCGCCATTTCCCTTGCAGGCCAGGCTGGTGAGACGGGTCAAATCTAATGCAGACCGTGCAACCTGGGCACTCAGTTTCCAGATGAGCGAGGCAAACATAGAGCGACTTCGTCACTGGCTGTTTCAGCGCCATCAGGACACCTTCAACGACGCTTACCAACCAGCCTGAAGCGCAACAAACAGGGGAGCAAGTGCTCCCCCGTCTCATCCCGCATTAACTACATCAGATGTAGGCAACGTCCAGGATTTCGTACTCCACATCACCTGCGGGCGTCTTAACGAGCGCCACATCGTCCACTTCCTTGCCAATCAGAGCGCGGGCAATCGGAGAGTTGACAGAGATAAGGTTCTGCTTGATGTCAGCCTCATCGTCACCCACGATGCGGTAGATAACCTCTTCCTCTGTTTCGCTCTTGAGCAGGGTCACGGTGGCACCAAAGATGATGCGACCATTGTTGGTCATCTTGGTGACATCGATCACCTGGGCATTGGAGAGCTTGGCTTCAATTTCCTGAATGCGGCCTTCACAGAACCCCTGCTGCTCACGGGCGGCATGGTATTCGGCATTCTCTTTCAGATCACCGTGCTCACGGGCTTCAGCAATCGCTTCGATAATCTGGGGACGAAGCTCGGTCTTGAGATATTCGAGCTCTTCGCGCAGCTTCTCAGCGCCGCGAACAGTCATCGGAGTATGATTCATAGTCGAAACCTGGGTTGCTTGAAAATAGAAGCTGCGGCTATCTGTCAGGACGCCGCAGCACTCGGTTCGGATGGCGCATCTTAATATGAAGCCAACACAAAATCCATGTCGGCCCCCTGATGCAGATCCCGCTTTATCTGTTGCTCCAAGAAATATTACTTTCCTTCCGGTACCGAAATAGGAGAGGAAATGGTCGGTTTGCCCTGCATGATAGCGATCTCTACCCGTCGGTTCATCCGGCGATTCTCGGGAGTATTGTTGGGCACCAATGGTTGGGAATCGGCCATCCCCTGCACAATCAAGCGTCCCTGATCAAATCCTGGGACCTTGATCATCTGGTGTGCCACAGCCACTGCTCGCTGGGACGAAAGCTCCCAGTTGGACTGAAACAGCTCGTCCTCGGTCGCCACGTTGTCGGTGTGGCCGGATATGGTGATTTCACCCGGTACATCCTTGAGCAGGGTCGCGACCTTGCGAATAACCGGCCAGAACTGGGGTTGCAGAAACGCCGAGCCAGCCGGGAAGGAGGCTTTTTCCCTGATCCGGATAATAATCTGCTGTCCCAACGCCTCGATTTCGATGGCACCATCCTGGATCTGATCTTTCATCTGCTCGGCCAGCGCCTTTGCCAGGGTATTGGACTGCTGCTGCGCCTTCTGAGCATCCTGAGCTGTGTCCCCCCCCGTCTGCTTGCCATCACTCTTGTCCTGACCACCTGCCTGCTCGGCATCACCGGGCAAAAAATCCAGCTCGGTCTGGGTCATGTCCATGGTCTGCTGCATCACGGTATCAATCGGGGTTGGCTCTGGGCGGCCAGGACGGAACTCCTGGGCAATGACAGAAGTTCCCTTCGGAATATCTTTCACCTCAAGGATATTCTGGACCCCGAATGCCTTCTCCATGGACCCCGCAATCTGCTTGAACTTCTGCACATCCATCTCGGCAAAGGAGAGCAACAACACGAAAAAGCACATCAGCAGCGACATGAGGTCGGCGAAGGTCCCCATATAACCGGGCAGGCCGGGAGGCGGGCATTTGCAATCAGACATAGGGCTCCCTACTCACTGCCGTTGTTGCGTTTGGACTGGTTCAGATAGTTCTGCAGCATGGACTGGATCACCCGCGGGTTTTGGCCATCCTGGATCCCCATGATGGCATCGAGGATCAGCGAACGGCTAAGGCGCTCTTCGCCGCTTCGCAGTTCCAGCTTGTCGGCTATCGGGATGGCCAGCATGTTGGCTTCGATCGCACCATACAGAGTGGTCAAGAGGGCTACAGCCATGGCAGGACCGATAGATTTGGGATCACTCATATTGGCCAACATGGCCACCAGACCCACCAGCGTACCGATCATCCCCATCGCCGGGCCAAGATCCCCAAGGGTACGGAACACCTTGATCGCAATGACGTGACGTTCGGCAGTCAACTCGATATCCTTTTCCATCACTGCGCGCACTACATCGGCATCATGGCCATCCACCAGCATATCGATCCCTTTTTTCATGAAGGGATTGGGAATCTCGGCCGCTTCAAGCGCCAGAAATCCGCCTTTACGGGCGGCATCGGCAAGCTCAACGGCTTTAACTATGAGGTCTTCCAGCTTGTCGCCCTTGTACATAAAAGCTTTACCAGCGACCTTAAACGCCATCAGAAACTGGCCTAGGTTGAACTTCATCATGGCGATGAAGATGGAGCCCAATACGGTGATGTAGACCGATGGCATGTCGACGTACATGCTCATGGGGCCCCCCAGCAGCATGCCGTACACCACCACCCCGAAACCCAGCACTATCCCTATCAGACTGCCTAGATCCACGTCCCTACTCCTGTCACCGGTTCTTATGCCCAATTATAGTTTGTTGAATTTTCTGCTATTGCGACCCAAGCGGCAAGCATGCATCCACTGAGAATCATGGTTCATTATCGGCCAGTTTATCGAGAGTTTGAGGAGGCAGCGTTTTTCAGCCTCCCCCCGGTGGGCGGTCGATGTTAATATAAGCCGTTTTTTCAATTCCCGAGGATGGACATGGCCAGTAAAAAAATCGACCGTCTGAGTTTTGACGCCACTCTCGAAGAGCTGGAAACCATCGTTCATCAGCTGGAGCAAGGTTCCCTACCGCTGGAGGAGGCCCTCAAACAGTTCGAGCAGGGAATCCATCTGGTGCGGGCTGGCCAACAAAAGCTGGAGCAAGCCGAGCAGAAGATCCAGATCCTGCTGAGCAAGGCCGATGGCAGTGATCAGCTGACCCCCTTCCAGCCAGAACAAGGAGACGAGTGAGTGGCACTGGTCCATTTTTCCCGTCAGCATCGCCAGCGTATTGATGACTGCCTGTTGGCAAAACTTGAAGCTTTGCCACCCATGGCGCCTCGTCTGCGTGATGCCATGAAATATGGCCTGCTGCTGGGCGGCAAGCGGGTTCGCCCGTTTCTGGTCTACGCGGTCGGCGAAATGCTGGGCGTAAAGAGCGACCTGCTGGACGGCCCTGCGGCTGCCGTGGAGTGCATCCATGCCTACTCACTGCTGCACGACGATCTGCCCGCCATGGATGACGACGACTTGCGTCGCGGCCAGCCGACCGTTCACAAGGCATTCGATGAAGGCACCGCCATTCTGGCCGGTGATGCGCTGCAGACGCTGGCGTTCTCCATTCTGGCCGATCACCCCATGCCCGACTCCTTGATGGCCAACCGGGTGCGGATGCTGAGTACCCTCGCCCGCGCCTCCGGCTATCTGGGTATGTGTGGTGGTCAGGCACTGGACCTGCAGGCTGAAGGGCGCCAGATCACGCTTGCCGAACTGGAGCAGGTACACCGCCACAAGACCGGTGCGCTGATTGAGTGCGCCGTGGCGCTCGGCGCCCTGTGCAAAGCCGATGTCGATGACGCAACCCTGATTGCCCTGCAAACCTATGCCGCCGCGATTGGCCTCGCCTTTCAGGTGCAGGATGACATCCTCGACATCACAGGTGATACCGCCACCCTGGGCAAGCCGCAAGGTTCTGACCTGGCGCTGGAGAAAAGTACCTATCCGGCCCTGCTCGGACTCGAAAATGCCCGTGAGCTGGCTCGCGAACTGCATGGGAAAGCCTTAACAGCCCTGCAATCCTTGCCCTACAATACCGACATTCTGGAAGCGTTTGCCGATTACATCATCGAGCGAACCCACTAAACGCTGGATAACAGTAACAATATGAGCGTTGATATTAGCAATTTCCCCAACCTGGCCCTCGCGGACACTCCGGTCGAGCTGCGTTCCTTGCCCAAAGATCGGCTGCCGGTGCTGTGCAACGAGCTGCGCGAATATCTGCTGCGCTCTGTCAGCCGCTCCAGCGGACACTTTGCCTCCGGTCTCGGCACGGTCGAACTGACCGTGGCCCTGCACTACGTCTACAACACCCCGTTCGATCGGCTGATCTGGGATGTGGGCCATCAGGCCTATCCCCACAAGATCCTGACCGGGCGCCGTGACCAGATCCACACCATCCGGCAGAAAGATGGCCTGCACCCCTTCCCCTGGCGCGGCGAGAGCGAGTACGACGTGCTCTCCGTCGGCCACTCCAGCACCTCCATTGGTGCGGCGCTCGGTATGGCGGTCGCCGCCGAGAGTGAAGGGCTGGGTCGCAAGGTGGTAGCGGTAATTGGTGATGGTGCCATTACCGCAGGGATGGCCTTTGAAGCGCTCAACCACGCCGGCGATGTCCATAAAGACATGCTGGTGATCCTCAACGACAACGAGATGTCCATCTCCGAGAATGTCGGGGCGCTCAACAACCATCTGGCCCGGGTCATGTCCGGCAAGCTCTACACCACCATCCGCGAAGGCGGCAAGAAGGTGCTGGCCGGTCTGCCGCCGGTCAAGGAGCTGGCCAAGCGGGCCGAAGAGCACCTCAAGGGGATGGTGGTGCCCGGCACCCTGTTCGAGGAGTTCGGCTTCAACTACATCGGCCCCATCGACGGTCACGATATAGAAGCGCTGGTCGAGACCCTGCGCAACATGCGCAATCTCAAGGGTCCGCAGTTGCTGCACGTCAAAACCAAGAAGGGCAAGGGTTACGAGCCGGCGGAGAAAGACCCCATCGGTTATCATGCCGTGCCCAAGTTCAATCCTGACGAGTGTTCCCTGCCGAAAGCGAGCGCCGCCAAACCCACCTTCTCCGCCATCTTTGGCCAATGGCTGTGCGACATGGCCGCCAAAGACGAGAAGCTGGTCGGCATCACCCCTGCCATGCGCGAAGGCTCCGGTCTGGTGAAATTCAGCCAGCAGTATCCGGATCGCTACTTCGATGTGGCCATTGCCGAGCAACATGCAGTCACGTTCGCTGCCGGTCTTGCCATCGCCGACAAGAAGCCAGTGGTGGCCATCTATTCGAGCTTTCTGCAGCGCGCCTACGATCAGGTGATCCACGACGTGGCGCTGCAAGATCTGCCGGTGCTATTCGCCATCGACCGGGCCGGTCTGGTGGGCGCCGACGGCCCGACCCATCAGGGAGCGTTCGACATCAGCTTCCTGCGCACCGTGCCCAACATGGTGGTGATGACGCCATCTGACGAGAACGAGTGCCGCCAGATGCTCTATACCGGCTATCTTCAGCAAGGCCCTGTCGCCGTGCGTTACCCCCGCGGCAGCAGTCTGAGCGATTCCCCCATCTCGTCAGAGATGCAGGCACTGGAGCTCGGCAAGGGACGTATCCTGCGAGAGGGCAAGGGTACCGCTATTCTGGCCTTTGGCACCCTGCTGCACCACGCGAAAACGGCCGCCGAAGCGCTGGATGCCACCCTGGTGGACATGCGCTTTGTCAAACCGATGGATGAGGCGCTGGTGCTGTCGCTGGCGGCCAGCCACGATCACTTCGTCACCATTGAAGACAACGCCATCATGGGCGGCGCCGGTTCGGCGGTGAACGAGCTGCTGATGCGCAATAAACAGTGCAAGCCGGTACTCAACCTCGGCTTGCCGGATCGCTTCGTGGAACAGGGTACCCAGCAGGAGATCTATGCCCTGCTTGGTCTGGACGATGCAGGCATCCAGCGCAGTATCGAAAGCTGGCTGAAAGCCTGATAACGCTTAAAGCTATCAAGCAAAAGAAGGGCGCCTCACTGGCGCCCTTCTTGTTCTTCATAATCTAGAACCTGTTCAAGAACTGTTGCGAGAAGTCCGTCAACAAGGTAAAGAGCAGCGCAGGAACCGGAGTATATGTGAATACATGAGGATTCCGAGCAGCACATGAGCCTTGATCACGGCCTCGCAGTAAGTTCTTGCGCAGGTTATCAACCTTTGTAGATCTTGGGGTTAAACACATCCCGCAGCCAGTCACCCAGCAGGTTGATGACCAGCACCAGCACCACCAGACAGATGCCCGGGAAGGCGGTGATCCACCAGGAGCCGGAGAAGATGTAGTTGAAGCCGACACTGATAAGCGAACCGAGCGAGGGCTGATCAACCGGCATCCCCAGACCGAGGAAGGAGAGCGCCGCCTCGCTCATGATCGCGTTGGCCACCTGCACGGTGGAGATGACCAGAATGGGCGACAGGCAGTTGGGCAAAATGTGGCGGAACATGATGCGCGGGGCGCGGAACCCCATCACCTTGGCCGCTTCCACATACTCCTTCTTCTTCTCCGCCAGCACAGAGGCGCGCACAGTACGGGCGTACTGCGGCCACTCGGCGATACCGATGATCACCACCAGCATCATGATGGCAAACTTCGAGTAAAACTCGGAGCCAAATGTTGCCTGAAAGATAGCGGAGATGATGATCGCCACCATCATGGTGGAGAACGACAGCTGCACATCGGCAAAGCGCATCAGCAGGTTGTCGATACGACCACCGAAGTAACCGGCAATCAGACCGATGACGATACCAAGCACCAGCTGCAGCGCCACCGCAAACAGGCCGATGGTGAGGGAGATACGGGCGCCATAGAGGATGGTGCTCCAGATATCCCGCCCCTGGTTGTCGGTGCCGAGCCAGAAGCGCTCCTCGCCACCTTCCAGCCAGGAAGGTGGTAGCTCGGCATCCATCAGATCAAAGCTGGTCTGGTCATAGACGTTGTGCGGGGCGAGCCAGGGCGCCAGCAGCGCCGCCAGCACGAACACCACAAACACCGCAAAGCTGAACATGGCTACCTTGTCCCGCAGGAAGTAGTAGACGATGTCAGAGTTCTTGAAACGTGCCCAACGGCTTGGGCTTGCAGTTACAGCGTTACTCATGCTTACCCCTTGGCAGTCAGGTTAACGGTCGGGTTGATCAACCCGTAGAGCAGGTCGACCAGGGTATTGGTCACCACGAAGATCAGTCCCACGAAGATGACGTAGGCGGTGATCAGCGGGGTATCGACCCGGTGGATCGCCTCAAGAAACAGGAAGCCGGTGCCCGGCCACTGGAACACGCTCTCGGTCAGGATGGTGTAGGCCACCATGGTGCCGATCTGCACCCCGCCGACGGTAATGACCGGCAGCATGGTGTTCTTCAGAGCGTGCTGATAGTAGACCTTGTTGTTATCCAGCCCTTTGGCGCGGGCGAATTTGACGTACTCGGAGGAGAGCTGCTCCAGCATCTCGGAGCGCACCAGCCGGATAAACAGCGGCAACATGATGGAAGAGAGCGACACCGCGGGCAGGATCAGGTGCAGGATGCCGTCCCAGGTAAAGAAGCCCGACTCCCAGCCCAGCAGGTTACGGGTTTCACCGCGACCATAGGCTGGCAGCCAGCCCAGCTGGATGGAGAAGAGGTACATCAGCATGATGGCGGTCAAAAATACCGGGATCGAAATGCCGATACTGCTCCCCGCCATGATGATCTTGGTGGGTATGCTGCGCGGGCGGATCGCCGAATAGACACCGAGTGGAATGGAGACCACCACAATGATGAGCGCGGCAGCAAACACCAGCTCAAGGGTAGCCACCAGCTTGTCGAGGATCACCTCGAGAGCGGGTCGCTTGAAGAAATAGGAGGTGCCCAAATCCCCATGCACCGCATTTTTCAAAAAGCGGCTGTATTTGATGAGGAAGGGATCGTTAAGGCCCATCTTCTCGCGCAACTCGTGACGCTGGGCTTCGGAGACGGATTGTCCCACCAGCTCGCGCAACGGGTCACCCAGGTTGTCCTGGATGGAGAAGGCGACCAGGCTGATGACGAACATCACTATCACGGCCTGATAGAACCGTTTCAGCAGGAATGTAAACATGCTTGTCCTTCTACGTGGCCTGTGTCGTGGCACAGGCTTCTGTTAGTGGGCGGAGTGGCCAGCTGACCATCCCGCCCCGTCCTTCCTTAGCGCTTCTCTTACTTGCTGACCACCAGGTCACCCAGGTAAGGGAAGTTCATCACGTTGACCACCGGCTTGATATCGACGTTCTTCTTGGCGCCATAGGCCAGATCTTCCCAGTGCAACGGCACATAGGCAGCATCTTCGATCACCATGGCCTCGACCTTCTTCAGCATCTCGGCACGCTTGGCCGGATCGGTCTCGGCGTTGGCATCCATCACCAGCTTGTCAGCTTCGGCGTTGGCATAACCGGCGCAGTTGTACTGGCCCATACCGGTCTTGGCATCCTTGGTGAAGGTCAGGAACTCGAAGAAGTTCGCAGTATCTTCGGTGTCGGAGTGCCAACCGATCATCTGCATGTCCGCGGCACACTTGTCAAACTCGGGCCAGTACTGGGCTACCGGCATGGTCTTCAGATCCACCTTGATGTTGATCTTGGCCAGCATGGCAGAGACCGCCTGGGCAATCTTGACGTCGTTGACGTAGCGGGCCGCGGGGGCAATGAAGGTCATCTTGAAGCCTTTCTCGTAACCGGCCTCTTTCATCAGCTCCTTGGCCTTGGCCAGATCATATTGGGGCACCAGCGCCTCGTTGTGACCGGCATAGCCTTTCGGGCTCAACTGGCCAGCAGGGGTACCGAAGCCCTTGTTGATCTTCTCGACGATACCCACCTGGTTGATGGCGTAGTTGATCGCCTGACGCACGCGCTTGTCTTTCAGTGCCGGGTTGGTGTTCTGGTTCAGCTCGATGATGATGGCACGGGTACCGGACAGGGTAACCAGCTGAGAGTCCTTGCCATTCTTCACGCGCTCCAGATCGTTCGGCGCAACCGGATAGATCATGTCCACGTCGCCACCCAGCAGGGCTGCAACACGGGTCGCATCTTCCTTGATCGGCACCACGGTCAGGTTCTCGACGTTACCCTTGGAGGCCTTGTCCCAGTAGTTGGCGTTGCGGGCATAATCGAGCTTCACACCCTGCTCGCGGAACTTGACGGTGAACGGGCCAGTACCGGAGACGTGGGTAGAGGCAAAGGAGTCGCCATTCTTGACGATCTCGGCCTTGTCTTTGCCCGCTTCGGTCTTGCCGGTGTAGAACTTGGAGTCCATCGGGAAGATGTAGGTGACGGTCTGCAGCACCAGCGGGAAGGGCTTCGCGGTAATCAGATCGACGGTGTAGTCATCGACCTTCTTCACTTCGCTGATGGGATCGAAGATCGCCTTGAAGTCGACGGAGGATTTCAGGCGGTTGACGGTCCACACCACGTCGTCAGCGGTGAAGTCGTTACCGGAGTGGAACTTGACCCCTTTGCGCAGGTGGAAGCGGACGGTCTTATCGTCAATACGCTCATACTTCTCGGCCAGACGGGGCTCGAACTGCAGGTCCTGGGTGTAACGCATCAGGGGATCGAATACCAGGTGCGACATCTCCAGGGTCTGACCGGAGAGCTGCTCCTGCGGATCCAGCGAAGTGGCGTCAGAGGCGACACCCACCTTGATATCAGCGGCTGAGACACTGAAGGCGAAACCGGCGGCAAACAGCGCCAGGGCAATCTTGGACAATCCTTTCTTCATCTTGTTCTCCATGCTTTTGGCTTTCTTATGACACTTTTTTTGACAAGCAGACCGGCGCACCGGCGCTCTCCTAGCTTGCGATTTCCAGCCCCTCGCGGGACATTCCCTTGAACTCCGGCATGAGGGAGATCAGCTTGCGGCTGTACTCATGCTCGGCATTGGTAAAGAGTTTCTCGGTCTCGGCCACTTCCACCAAATGGCCGTGCTGCATCACCCCGATGCGGTCGCACATCTGGCGGATCACCGGCAGATCGTGGCTGATAAACAGCATGGTGAGCTTGAGCTCCTGCTGCAAATCCTTGAGCAGGTTGAGGATCTGGGCCTGCACCGACACATCCAGCGCCGAGGTCGGCTCGTCGCAGATAAGGAAGCGCGGGCGAGTGGCCAGGGCGCGGGCAATGGAGATGCGCTGGCGCTGACCGCCGGAGAACTCGTGGGGGTACTTGAGGCCAGCACCACGGCCAAGACCCACGTGATCCAGCAGATCGCCGACAATCCCCTCAATCTGGCTCTCGCTGCTCGCCAGCTGATGGAAGCGGATCGGCTCGGCAATGATGTCGCGCACCTTCATCCGCGGGTTCATCGACGAATAGGGGTTCTGGAACACCATCTGCATCTGGCGACGCAGCGGGCGACGTTCGCGCTCGCTCTTGAGAGCGGTCAGATCGATCCCCTCGAAGAAAATCTTGCCGGTATCAGGCGGATAGAGACCGGTGATGGCGCGGGCAATGGTCGATTTGCCGGAGCCCGACTCCCCCACCAGACCGAAGGTTTCACCCTCGAAGATCTCGAAGCTGATGTTGTTGCAGGCGCGTACATACTGGCGGCGGCTCGGGAAGATGGAGTCCTTGGTGACGAACTTCAGATCGACGTTCTCCACCCGCAACAGCGCCCCTTCATAGGCTCGCTCGTCCTGACTCTGGCCGAGCCAGTGAGTCTTGAGGTCGATATTGGTATCCGGCGCACTGGCATCCTCGATATAGGAGACCAGCGGGAAGCGCACCAGCTTCACATCGGAACGGGGGACCGCCGAGATGAGGCTGCGGGTATAGGGGTGATTGGGGCTGCCCAACACCTGTTCGGTCAGGCCGAACTCCACCAGATCGCCGCGATACATCACCGCCACCTTGTCGGTAACGTTGGAGACCACGCCCATGTCGTGGGTCACCAGCATGCAGCCCACCTGACGCTCTTTGCAGAGTGCGCGGATAAGCTGGAGGATCTGATCCTGAATGGAAACGTCGAGCGCCGTAGTCGGCTCATCGGCGATGATCAGCTCCGGATCGCAGGAGAGCGCAATGGCGATAACCACCCGCTGACGCATGCCACCGGAGAACTGGTGCGGATACTGTTTGATGCGCAGCTCCGGCTGCGGAATACCCACCGCCCCCATCAGCTCCAGCGCCTTGGCAAAAGCGGCCTCGCGAGAGAGATCGGTATTGGCCAGAATGGTCTCCACCAACTGATGCTCAACGGTGAACAGCGGGTTGAGGGAGGTCATGGGGTCCTGGAAGATGAACCCGATACGGGAGCCACGGATGGCCCGCATCTCGTTCTGGCTCTTGCCGGAGATGAGCTCGCCATTGAGATAGATATCGCCACGGGCGATGCGACCCGGCGGGCTCAGGAGGTCGATAACGGCGTTGCCGATTGTGGACTTGCCGGCGCCGGATTCACCGACCACCCCGACAATCTCACCCTTTTCGATAGAGAAAGAGAGATCCTTTACCGCGGCCAGCACCCCGTAGCGGGAGGGGTACTCGATCCGCAAGTTCTTTACTTCGAGCAAGGACATGTTTACCTCTGCGGGGGACATCCGTCCCAAATAATTCGTCCGTAAATCAGCCGCAGATGCCGGTTGTTACCTTGGGCAATATTTGCTCAATCCATGAGGCAGCGAAACCAGCGATCCGGGCGGGTTTTTTGCATTTTTTTGGAATAACCCGCGAGTAACTTAGACGGTTTGACCACGGGTGTAAATGATTGAGTTATACAATTCCGCAATGTTTTGTGCAGATAACCACCAATTCGGCAGAGATAAATGATGATTTTCATCACACAAATGGCCGGTGCGTCCGTACATCTATTGGTATCATTACTTTAATTTCAACAACAACGCAACAAGCAGCATTTATCACTATTTCCAAAACAATCACCAGCCCCGAATGAGTAGTGAATATTTATGTGAAATGGATGATAAACGGCAGCATATGCCGATGAATGAAAATTAAGCAGATATAAATCGGGGGATGCCAGAACGGTCATCCCCCGGAAGATGGCTCTCAGCCGAGCCAGAATGCCAGTAATTGCATACAAAACAGGGCGAACAGGCCGGCGATCAGATCGTCCAGCATGATGCCCAGACCACCGTGGATCCGGCGATCAAACCAGGAGATGGGCCAGGGCTTGAGCACATCAAACAACCGGAACAGCGCGAAGCCCGCCACCACCCACTCCCAGCCGGCTGGCGCGGCGATCATGGTGACGCCAAAACCGATCACCTCGTCCCAGACGATGGCGCCATGATCCGGCATGCCGATGGCATCGGTGGCGCTCTGGCAGATACGGATCCCCACAACAAAACCCACCGCCAGCAAGGCGATAAACCAATAGGTCGGCAGACCGCTCACCAGCAGGTAGAGCGGAATGGCCGCCAGGGTGCCCATGGTGCCTGGCGCCTTGGGGCTGAGACCGGAACCAAACCCCACCGCCAAAAAATGAAGCGGATTTTTCAGATCCAGTCGTGTCAGCTCGGGCTTTATCCTTAACAAACTCATGCGAAGTGATCCCACCCTTTCAGTTGCAGCTCGACCGCTTGGTCGCCACGCAGGTAGTCGATGCCCGGCTCGCCCGCCACGATGCGGCCGATGCGGCTGAACTTGACCCCGCTGTGGGCCAGCGCCGTATCGAGCGCGCCGCGGTGCTCCTCCGGTACGGTGAAGCAGAGCTCGTAGTCATCGCCACCGGCCAGCGCCAGTTGCCACGCCTCCTGCTCGCTCACCGCATCCTGCAGCACCGGCGAGAGCGGCAGCATATCGAGATCGATCTGGGCCCGCACACCGGACGCCTTGAGGATATGGCCGAGATCCGATGCCAGACCGTCGGAGAGATCCAGCGCACTACCCGCCAGCCCGCGCAGCGCCTGACCGGCCAGAATGCGGGGATGGGGGTGGTCGAGCCGTGGCAGCACAGCTGCCAGCTGGTTCTCGTTGAGGGTGCGTTTGCCCAGCAGGTGGGAAAGCGCCAGCGCGGCATCCCCCAAAGTGCCGGTGACATAGATGCCGTCACCCGCTTTGGCGCCGCTGCGCATCAGGGCGCGACCGGCAGGCACCGATCCCTTCACCGAGATGGTGATGGAGAGCGGCCCGCGGGTCATGTCTCCGCCCACCAGCGCGACGTTGTAGTACTCGGCCAGCTCCAGAAACCCTTCGGCAAAACCGGCGACCCAACCTTCGTTAATGGCAGGCAGGGTCAGCGCCAGCGACACCCAGCGCGGCTCGGCCCCCATGGCGGCGAGATCGGAGAGATTGACCGCCAGCGCCTTGTAGCCGAGATCCACCGGATCCATGTCGGGAAAGAAGTGTACGCCGCTCACCAGAGTGTCGGTGCTCACCGCCAGCTGGGTATCGGGGGGCAGGGTCAGCAGGGCACAGTCATCTCCAGGGCCCATCACCACGTCCTTGCGGGCGTGGGGGACCTTGAAGTACTTATCAATCAGCTCAAATTCACCCATACAGTAAAAAGCCAGCAATAAGCTGGCTCCTCTCTTAGATGCTGACGGACAGCAGGATCAACGCTTGTTCAGCGACTTGATCACCTTGTCCAGTACACCGTTGACAAACTTGTGGCTGTCATCGGCAGCAAAAGCTTTGGCCAGCTCGATCGCTTCGTTGATGACCACGCGCGGCGGTACATCATCACGACGGGTCAGCTCGTAGGTCGCCAGACGCAGGATCGCCTTGTCCACCATGTCCACTTCTTCCAGCGGACGGGAGAGGAAAGGTGCAAACACCTTGTCCAGCTCGCTGCAGTGGAGGGCTACCCCGAACAGCAGATCGCGGAAATAGTTCAGGTCTACACCCTTGGTGTCCTGATCGATCTTGAACTGCTCTTCGATGTCACCCACGTTAGCCTTGGTCATCTGCCACTGGTAGATGGCCTGGGTGGCGCAATGGCGGGCTTTACGGCGCTCAGACGGTTTCAATGTACTTCTCCTCGTTACACGTCCAGTTCTTTCAGGACGTTGATCATTTCGAGCGCTGCCAGTGCAGCCTCTGCACCCTTGTTACCCGCCTTGGTACCTGCACGCTCGATGGCTTGTTCAATGTTTTCAGTGGTCAGCACACCGAAGGCAACGGGAATTTCATATTCCATCATTACCTGGGCCATGCCCTTGCTGTTCTCGTTTGCCACCAGGTCGAAGTGGTAGGTGCCGCCACGGATGACAGTACCGACCGCCACGATGGCATCGTATTGACCACTCTTGGCCAGCTTCTTGATGACCAATGGCATTTCAACCGCGCCCGGCACTTTTACCAGTGTCAGGTTGCTGTCCTGCACTTGACCTTGACGCTTCAGTACGTCCACCGCGCCGTTCACCAGACTGTCGTTGATGAAGCTGTTGAAACGGGCAACAACAATAGCAACGCGCGCCTCAGGAGCGGCGATATTTCCTTCGATAACCTTCATTGGAAATCCTGTATCTGTGCAATCAAAAGGGCCGGAGTCAAAAGTGCGCACATTCTAGCACAACAGACCCACGACAAAAACCATGGCCGCAATAGACGGCCATGATCGCGATTTAACCAGTCCGGCGCGCTTACTCGCCGGTAAATTCCACGACTTCCAGACCGAAACCGCCCGGAAGGGGATGGTACTTCTCTGGTAGAACGTTACTCGCCAACGTACTCAACCACTTCCAAACCGAAACCACCCGGAAGGGGATGGTACTTCTCTGGTGGAGCTTTACTCGCCGACGTACTCAACCACTTCCAGACCGAAACCACCGAGGGCATGGTACTTCTTCGGCGAGCTCAACAGGCGCATCTTGCTCACGCCGAGCGCCTTGAGGATCTGGGAACCGACACCCACCCGGCGCGAGGTGCCCTGCCACTTGGCTCCTTCCGGTGCCAACCCCTTGTCGGCGGCTTCAAAACCCTTGACCCTAGCCAGCAGCTCGGCGCCATGGGATTCCGCCCCCAAAATCACCAGCACGCCGCCTTCGTCAGCGATGCGGGCCATGGATTTGGGCAGCGGCCAGCTACGGGCTGCATGGCGGTCGGTCAGCAGCAGATCGCTCAGCACATCGTGCAGATGAACCCGCACCAGCGTCGGCTGATCGGCCTGCACCTCACCCTTTTTCAGGGCGAAGTGAACCTGATTGTCGATAGTGTCGCGGAAGGTGATGAGGTCGAACTCGCCAAACTCGGTCGGCAGCTTGCACTCGGCCACCTTCTCGACCGTGGTCTCGTGCTGGTTGCGGTACTCGATAAGATCGGCGATGGTGCCAAGCTTGATGCCGTGCTCCTCGGCGAACACCTCCAGATCCGGACGGCGCGCCATGGTGCCATCTTCGTTGAGGATCTCGACGATGACGGCGGCAGGCTCGAAACCGGCCAGACGGGCCAGATCGCAACCAGCTTCGGTGTGACCGGCACGGGTCAGCACACCGCCATCCTGTGCCATCAGCGGGAAGATGTGGCCCGGCTGCACCAGATCGGCCGCCTTGGCATTGGGCGCGACAGCCGCCTGCACGGTCACCGCACGATCGGCGGCTGAGATACCTGTGGTCACCCCTTCTGCCGCCTCGATGGAGACGGTAAAGGCGGTGGAGAACTGGGCATTGTTGCGATCCACCATCAGCGGCAGCGCCAATTGCTTGCAGCGATCCCGGGTCAGGGTCAGGCAGATGAGGCCACGGCCGTAGCGGGCCATGAAGTTGATATCCTCCGGACGGACGCAGGAGGCGGCCATGATGAGGTCCCCTTCGTTCTCCCTGTCTTCGTCATCCATCAGGATCACCATCTTGCCAGCCTTGATATCGGCAATGATTTCCTGGGTTGTGCTCAGCGCCATGGGCTACTCCATCAGTGTGCTTGGGGGTTGAGCCCGCAGGCTCAACGCAAATGCGTGTGTATGTTGCTCTAGATTGGGGCTAGCGGCTCCATTTCAATCAGAGCGGGATCACAGAAAATCGTTTTGGTGGCCAGACTCAGCGCACACCGTCAGAGAAAACCGGCCTTGGCCAGCGTCTCCATGGTCAGGGTCGAGGCGCTGCTCTCCTGACTTTTTCCCATCATCAGCCGCTCCAGATAACGGGCGATCTGATCCACCTCGAGGTTGACCTTGTGACCCGGCTTCCAGCTGGCAATAGTGGTCTCCTGCGCGGTGTGGGGCACGATCGTCAGGCGGAAAAGGTCCCCCTGCACCGCGTTGACGGTGAGGCTGATGCCATCCACCGCAATGGAACCTTTCTCGGCGATGTAGCGGGAGAGCTCGCCCGGAGCCTTGATCCAGTACTCGATGGCGCGGCCGCTGCTGGAGACACTTTTCACCTCCCCTACCCCATCCACGTGGCCGGAGACCAGATGGCCGCCGAGGCGGGAGGTGGGCATCAGCGCCTTCTCGAGGTTGACCCGATCGCCCACTCTGGCGGCGGCAAAACCGGTACGGGAGAGGGTTTCCAGCGACACGTCGGCGGTATAACTCTTGTCGCCCAGCGCCACCACGGTGAGGCAGACGCCGTTGGTGGCGATGGAGTCGCCCAGTTTGACGTCGCTAAAATCCAGACCTGGTGCGTGGACGGTGAGGGCCATGTCATCGCCCTGACGACGCAGTTCGGCCAGGGTTCCCACCGCTTCGATAATTCCGGTAAACATGCAGATCACCTTGCTGATGACGGGGGCTGATTATGCCCCCTTGAACATTGATAAATCAGGCTATTTTGGCGGTAATGCGAATATCCGGCCCCACCATGCGCACGTCCTTGATGGCGAGCTTGGGCGCCTGGAACAGCCGGGTCAGGCCCGGCAGATGGAACAGGCCACGCCCCTCGTCACCCATCAATTTTGGAGCCTGATAGAGCACCAGCTCATCCACCAGCCCTTTTTCCAGCAGAGCACCGCACAGCCGCGGGCCCGCCTCGACCAGCACCGAGTTGACGTTCTGTTTGGCCAGCAGCATGAAGAGGCTGACCAGATCCAGCTTGCCATCCAGCAGCGGCAGCTCCAGCTGCTGCACCCACTCGGGCCACTCGCAGGACGCCTTGTGCCGAGCCAGCAGCACCGGGCTCTCGCTCTGGAACATCGGCAGATCCGGGGTGAGCCGGTTTTGCGAATCGACGATGACCCGCAGCGGCTGACGCAGGGTCTCTTTGGGATAGCTCGCCTTGACCGAGGGGGGCAGCTCGTCCCAGCGCACGGTCAGGGAGGCACCGTCAGCCAGCACGGTTTCGGCGCTGGAGAGTACCGCATCGTGGCGGGCCCGCAGTCGTTGCACATCGCGGCGCGCATCCGGGGAGGTGATCCACTGGCTCTCACCGCTCGCCATGGCGGTGCGGCCATCGAGGCTGGCTCCCAACTTGACGGTCACCCGCGGGAAGGCGGTACGCATCCGCTTGAAAAAGCCCGGGTTGAGCGCTTCGGCTTCACTCGCCAACAGGCCGAAATCGGTCTTGATCCCCGCTTCGGAGAGCATACGCAGGCCGCGTCCGCCAACCTGGGGATTGGGGTCAACCATGGCCGCCACCACCCGGGCCACCCCGGCGTTGATCAGCGCCTCGGCGCAGGGAGGGGTACGGCCGTGGTGGGAGCAGGGCTCGAGGGTCACATAGGCGGTAGCGCCACGGGCGTTGTCACCGGCGGCGCGCAGGGCGTAAACCTCGGCATGGGGCTCGCCCGCCTTCTGATGCCACCCTTCGCCAACCACCACGCCATCTTTGACCAGCACGGCGCCGACGCAGGGATTGGGGGCCGTGGTGTAGCGGCCGCGGCGGGCCAGTTCGAGGGCCCGACTCATCCATTGGTAATCATCTTGACTAAACATTCGGGCTCCTTTGACAACACATCTCGGCTTTACGCAGTATCGTAGGTTCGATTAGCGCAGCGTAATCGGACGCGGCAACATGGGTGAGAATGGCGGTTTACTTCTCCAGCTTGGCAATCTCTTCGCCGAACTCGCGAATATCTTCGAAGCTGCGATAGACGGAGGCAAAGCGGATATAGGCCACCTTGTCCAGACTCTTGAGCTCATCCATCACCAGATTGCCCACCAGCTCGGAGGCGACTTCGCGCTCGCCGGTGGCACGCAGGCGGGATTTGATATGGTTGACCGCTTTTTCGATGGCCTCCATGCTCACCGGCCGCTTCTCCAGCGCCCGCAGGATGCCGGCACGCAGCTTGTCTTCATTGAACGGCTCGCGGGAGCCGTTGGACTTGATGACGCGGGGCATCACCAGCTCGGCCATTTCGAAGGTGGTAAAACGCTCGTGACAGAGCAGACACTCACGACGGCGGCGCACCTGATGGCCTTCTGCCACCAGACGGGAATCGATCACCTTGGTATCAACCGCACTACAGAATGGGCAATGCATCGGACCTCCGGCGTTAATGGAACAGGGACCGGCCCGGCGGGCCAGGATCTAGGTCGGCCAGTGTAGCACGGCCATCCAAAACCGGTAAAAGCCAGAAAAAACAATGCCACCCGCAGGTGGCATTGGTCTCAAACCGGATGGTCTGACTTATCAGCCATAGACCGGGAAGCGGCGGCAGATATCCAGCACCTTCTCGCGTACGGTGGCCAGCACAGCATCGTTGTCGTGGTTGTCCAGTACGTCGCAGATCCAGTGGGTCAGCTCGATGGACTCGGCTTCCTTGAAACCACGGCGGGTGATGGCCGGGGTACCGATACGTACACCGGAGGTGACGAACGGGGAGCGCGGGTCGTTGGGCACGGAGTTCTTGTTGACGGTGATGTTGGCTTTGCCCAGCGCAGCGTCAGCATCCTTACCGGTCAGCTCGCGGCCGATCAGGTCAACCAGCATCAGGTGGTTGTCGGTACCGCCGGAGACGATCTTGTAACCGCGCTCGATAAAGGTCTCAGCCATCGCCTTGGCGTTTTTCACGACCTGAGCCTGATAGGTCTTGAACTCCGGCTCCAGCGCCTCTTTGAAGGCAACGGCTTTACCGGCGATGACGTGCATCAGCGGGCCACCCTGGCCACCCGGGAAGACGGCAGAGTTGAGCTTCTTGTAGAGCTCCTCGTCGTCAGCAGCGGAGAGGATCAGACCACCGCGCGGACCGGCCAGGGTCTTGTGGGTGGTGGAGGTGACCACGTGAGCGTGGGGAACCGGGTTCGGGTAGACGCCAGCGGCAATCAGACCCGCCACGTGAGCCATGTCGACGAACAGGTAGGCACCGACCTTGTCGGCGATTTCGCGCATGCGGGCCCAGTCAACGATGCCGGAGTAGGCGGAGAAGCCACCGATCATCATCTTCGGCTTGTGCTCGACAGCCTGACGTTCCATGTCGTCGTAGTCGATCTTGCCGGACTCATCGATACCGTAAGGCACGATGTTGTAAAGCTTGCCGGAGAAGTTGACCGGAGAGCCGTGGGTCAGGTGACCGCCGTGGGCCAGGTTCATGCCCAGTACGGTGTCGCCCGGCTGCAGCAGAGCCATGTAAACGGCGCTGTTGGCCTGAGAGCCGGAGTGCGGCTGCACGTTGGCGTAAGTGGCACCGAACAGCTCTTTGGCGCGCTCGATGGCCAGGGTTTCGACCACATCCACATACTCGCAACCACCGTAGTAACGCTTGGAGGGGTAACCTTCGGCGTACTTGTTGGTCAGCTGGGAGCCCTGGGCTTCCATGACACGGGGGCTGGTGTAGTTCTCAGACGCAATCAGCTCGATATGCTCTTCCTGACGACGGGTTTCGTCTGTGATGGCCTGCCACAATTGCGGATCATAATTGGCGATGGTCATGTCACGTTTCAACATCCGTTTCTCTCCTGAAAATCGTTTGCGCGTTAGGTGAAGTGGGCGCGGGCATTGTAACGTGAGCTGGATCAAAGAGACAGTCCAACCACCTAAAAAAATGTTGAATTTATGTTGTAAAAAGCAAGATTCCCTCCCCGTTCAATACCCTGGCCGCTCCGCCAAACGGCACATTTTTCATCCCGCTGCGGGCGGGCAAAACCCGAAGGGGATCACAACGCCCTCTTTATCCATCCTGTAACATATTCATTCGAAACAAATTTAATGATGATGGAGCTGATTGCAGCCATGCATCCGAGGGGCTGCACCTAACCGGAGGAGTTCAAGATGGACCATCTGCTGACATTCGTGATCCTGGCTGTCTTTTTTCTGTTCTACTGGGTCTACTACACCAGCCAACGCAAGCATGTCCCCACCACCTCGTGGGAGCAGCTCCCCACCAAAGCCGACTATCTGGCGGCCCACCCTGAATCAGTCGATGGCGACATCATCTTCTGTTATCACTGCGGCCACCACGAGTTGCTGGAGGTGGGCATGGTGCACCTGACCGATTTTCGCCGGGAATGGGTCTGTGCCAAGTGCAAGCAGGTGCTGTTTCGCGAAATAGAATAACGGCGCAGGGGCTGGCCCCCTCTGAACGTTGTGCATCGCCAGCTGGGATCAGAACGGCGCCCCCCTGTTGGCCGCCAGCCACTGCTGCAACCCGCTCACCGCCGCGTCAAATTGCCCGCCGATTGCCGCAGGCTCCCCGCATCCCGCCTCAAGAGACGCACAGTGGCTGGCAAATTCGGTCAACCCAAGCGCCAGCGCACTCCCCTTGAGCTTGTGCGCCAGCTGACGTTGCTCACTTCCCTCACCCTGAGCCAACTTATCTACCAACACCCGCCCTTGCGACTCAAACAGCGCGACCAGCTGGCGGATCCGCGCCATGCCGAGCAGGGGCAGATCGGCATCCAGCACCGGATTGGCCCACTCAGGCTGGTTAGTTGAGGACGCGGCTGCAGATAATTGCACCTGCGGCTCGATAGAGGCGCCCTCTTGCCGAAATAGTTGATCGATGGCGTTCGCCAGCACCGCCAGCCGCACCGGCTTGCCGACAAAATCGACAAAGCCGGCGGCAAGGCAGTGGCGGATATCCTCCGGATACATCTGGGCCGAGATGGCGATGGCGGGCAGCGACCGCTCATGCATCTCCTCACTGATGGCGGCCAGATCCTCGCGCAGGGTCATACCGTCCATATCGGGCAGATTGATATCGAGTAGCGCCAGCTCGAAGGAGCGCTCGGTCACCAGTGCCAGCGCGCTGCGACCATCCTCCGCCAGGGTGACGCGATGGCCGAGGCGGGTCAGCATGCCGTGCGCCACCAGCCGGTTGATCTCGTTATCCTCCACCAGCAGGATGTCGCGGGACTGACCAAGGTGCAGCGGTTGCGCCTCGGCAGGCAGCTGGGCACTCGAGCGTTGCAAGGGCAGGCTGAAGCTGAATTCACACCCCTTGCCCGGTTCGCTGACAAGGTTCAGCTCGCCCCCCATGGCAGTCACCAGCTTGCGGCTGATCGCCAGTCCCAGCCCGGTGCCGCCCTGATGGCCTATATCACGCTTGCGCTGGCGAAACGCCTCGAACACCGCCTCCTGTTCATCGGTCGGAATGCCGGGGCCGGTATCGCGCACCACGAAGCGGATGCAGGGCTCGGCACAAGGGCCGTGACAGACAAGGGGCGCCACCGTCAGGGTAATCTGGCCACGGGCGGTAAACTTGACTGCATTGCCGAGCAAGTTGCCGAGCACCTGCCGCAGCTTGCCCAGATCCCCCTCGACCACAGGCGCCAGCCCGGGCGCATATTCCAGCGCCAGGGTGAACCCCTTGGCCTCTGCCTTTGGCCGAAACAACGCGCTGAGCTCATCCACCAGCTGGAACAGGGGGAAGGGCTCGCGGCGCGCCTCCACATGGCCCGCCTCTATCTTGGAGTAGTCGAGAATGTCGTTGAGGATCTCCAGCAGGGATTCGCCGCTGTGCTCGATGGCGGCCAGATAGCGCTGCTGGGTATCGCTGAGGTGGGTATCTTCCAGCAGCGTCAGGCCCCCGAGAATGCCGTTCATGGGGGTGCGGATCTCGTGGCTCATGGTGGCGAGAAACACCGACTTGGCGCGGTTGGCCTGTTCTGCCTCGGCGCGGGCCTGCCGCTGCTTCTCCACCTCCTCATTGAGCCGCTCGTTGGCGTGGCTGAGCTGGCCAGTGCGCTCCTCGACCCGCGACTCCAGCTCGCGCTGATAACGGCCCAGCTCAACCGCATTGTCACGAAACACCTGCAAGGCCCGCCCCAACTCCGCCAGCTCATCGCGCCCGGTACTGGCGATCGGCTCAAGGGGAGCCAGATCCCCGCGCGCCAACCGGCTCATCCCCGCCACCGCCCGTTGCAGCGGCCAGACGATCCGGCCGTAGACCATGCGCCACATCAGCAGCATCAGCAGTAGCAGGGTGAGCAGGCCAATGCCCATCAGCGCCTGCTCCAGCAGCCTGAGGCGCTGGCTTAGCGCCTGCTGGCTCTGCCCCAGCGAATCGCGGGCACGGCTGACCAGCTCACCGACCTGCTGGTTGAGGCTACTCATCAGGGCTTCATTGGCATTGGCCAGCACCCGCAGCGCCTCCCCCTTGCCGAGCCAGTCACTGCGCAGTTGCACCAGCTTGTCGCTTTGCGCCAGCACGGTCAGCGCCTGCTCCACCGCCTGCCGGCGGGCAGGATCGGTCACTGCCCCGGCCCGCAGTTGCAAGATAGCCAGCTCCCGCTGCCCCTCTTGCAATAGCGTTTGCAACTGTTCCTGCCGTTCGCTGCGCCACATCTCCTCGATGCGCTGCTGCTGCATCAGGGTGCGATGGCGCAGCTCGGTCATCTGCTCCAGCCAGTCGAGGTCCTGCTCCAGCAGGCGGTCCAGCGTCCGGGTCGCCTGCGCACCTTGCTGTTGGTAGAGGGAACCCAATCCCGCCACCATCACGGTTTCGGCGTTCTCCATCTGGCTGCGCGCCAGCTCGGCGATCTGTCCGGCCGCCGCCACCAGACGGGCCCGCTGCGCCTCACCCTGCGCCATCAGAGTCAGACGCTCTCCCACCAGCCAGCCCTGCTGGCCCAGATTGCCGATGATGCTCTGACTGAGCTGATCGAGGCTTGTTGAACCCTGCCCACGACCAAGTTGCGCCAGCACCTGCTGCAGCTGTTGCCCCTGCAGAGTGAGCAAGCGTCCCTGATGTTCCCGCTCCTGCTCACTGGTTGCGGTGGCCAGCAGCCGCGACGTGCTCTGGATCTCGCCGCTGAGGCGAGAGAGCGTGCGGGCCAGCTCCTGATCCGCCAGAGTCTGCTGCACCCCTTGCTCTAGCTGGCGCAGATGGCTAAGCCCCACCCACCCCAGCAGGGAGGCACTCAGTGTGAGTAATGCCATCAAGGAGAAGGCCAGCAGCAACTTGCCACCCAGGCCGGAAAAGATTCTCACGGGAAGTCCCTTGGTTGTGGTCGGCTTTGACCGGATAATATGGCCCAACACTTTAACAAAACCCCTGGCCATGCGAAGCGTCTATCTCTCCCCCTTGTTGCTGATCTGGTTGCTAATGCTTCCCCACGCCGCCCTCGCCTTTGCGGTCGATATCTGGCCCGGCGGCGAATTCAGCGGCCAGCCGCTGCGCCAGCAGTGGCAGGAACCCGCCGCCGCAACCAAACCCCTGACCCTCTGTGCACTCTACCCCCATCTGCGCGACGCCTACTGGCTCTCGGTCAATCAGGGCATGGTGGACGAAGCGAAGCGGCTGGGAGTCAAGTTGCAGATCCACGAAGCAGGGGGCTATGGCGCCCTCGCCGAGCAGCGCCAGCAGTTGCAGCGCTGCGTGCAGGAAGGGAGCGACGCCATCTTGCTCGGCGCGGTGAGCTATCAGGGCTTGCGCGAGGCCATCAAGGCCACGCCGCTGCCGCTCTTTGGTCTGGTCAACGATCTGCCCAGCGGTCTGGTGCAGGCGAAGGTGGGGGTCTCCTGGTACCAGATGGGCTGGCAAATCGGCCACTGGCTGGCGCAGCGTCACCCCGCCGGCAGCAAGCCGGTCTCGGTCGCCCTCTTCCCCGGCCCGCAGGCAAGCGGCGGCAACAATTTCGTCGAGCCGGGCTTTGCCGACGCCATCAAGGGGAGCGCCATCAAGCTGGTCACCACCGAGCGCGGCGACAACAGCCGGGAAATCCAGCGCACGCTGGTGCAGCAGACGCTGGCCCGCTATCCCGACCTCGACTATCTGGTGGGGGGCGCCATCGCCGCCGAAGTAGCGGTCAACGAGCTGGCGCAGCGCCATCTCGACAGGCCCCAGGTGCTGAGCACCTACTTCAGCCACGGGATACAGCGGGGCCTGCACCGGGGCAAGATCCTGGCCGCCAACAGCGATCAGATGCGGCTGCAGGGGCGCCTTGCGGTCGCTCAGGCGGTCTGCCTGCTGCAACACCCTGATGCCAATGCCGAACAGTGCCCGCGGGTGATGGGGCCACCCATTCTGACGCTGTCTGCGCCGCTGGCCGACCCCGCCGATTCCCTCTCGGATGGCGCTTTTCGTCCCGTCTATCGGGTCGAATAGCCGTTCCAAATCCGATCAGCACACTCAAGGAGAAGAGATGAAAGAGTTACATGCCAGCTGCCTGTGCGGCGCCGTCGCCCTGACCCTGCCGGATCAGTTCGACTATATGGGGAACTGCCACTGCAGCGAATGCCGCAAGTTTTCAGGGGGAGATTACGCCTCGGTCGGCGGACTGGATGGCAACAAGGTCACCATCGTAAAGGGGGAAGAGGCCATCGGCCGCTACCGGAAATCGGCAGAGACCACCCTCGCCTTCTGTCGTCACTGTGGCTCCAGCCTGTTCAGCCAGAAGAGCAGCAGCGGCAAGATCAACCTGCGCCTCGGGGTACTGGACGATGTGCCGAGCCAGCGACCCGCGTTTCACATCTTCGTCGGATCCAAGGCGCCCTGGCACCAGATTGGCGACGACTGCCCGCAATTTGATACCCGCCCGCCGGTCTGATACCCGGTCAAACAGGTCAAGGCCACCGCAACGGGGTCAGGAGGCTATCTCGCCGGCAAACAGATAGCCTTCACCATGGACGGTGACAAACAGCTGGGGATCCCGCGGATCCTCTTCCATCTTGCCGCGCAGCCGCCGGATCAACACGTCTATGGTGCGATCGCTCGGGCCATCGCCGCGATGGCTGATAAGGGTCAGGATCCGCTCCCGACTGAGCACCCGCCCGGCATGGGCGACAAAGGCCACCAGCACTTCATATTCGGCCTTGGTCAGACGCACCGGCACCCCGTCCTTGCTGAGCTGGCGACGGGGGATGTCAAAACGCCAGGGGCCGAAGCGCACCGCATCGTCAGCCACCGCAGGCTCGCTCGGCGCGGCGGCCGCCAGCGAGATCCGCCACAGCAGATTCTTGACCCGCACCAGCAACTCCCGTAGCTCGAATGGCTTGGTGACATAGTCGTCGGCCCCCATCTCGAGACCAACTATCCGGTCTACCGCATCACTGCGGCCGGTGACCAGAATGATCCCAACCGTGCTGCGCGCCCGCAGTTCACGGGTCAGCAGCAGACCATCTTCCCCCGGCAGATTGATATCCAGCATCACCAGATCGACCGGCTGCTCTGCCAGCACGGCGCGCATCTCCTGGCCGTTTTCGACCGCCGTCACCCGATAGCCCTCCCGCTCGAAATAGCCGGTCAGCTTCTCGCGGGTAACCGCATCATCTTCAACAACCAGAATGTGGTAGCTCATGGGCAGGGTTCACGATGGTCAACAAGGGAGGATTATTCTATTCACATTTTGTCATAAATACCCCTATTTCATTAATTTGTGGCGGCAGCCCTGTTCACAACGCCTCCCTATCATGGCTCCCATCAAAAAAGTGATGTGAGAGAGCATGATGAAAAAACTGTGGCACTTCCTGCGCACCCCCAGCCGTCGCTGGTCGGTACTGGCGCTGCTTCTGGTGGGCGTCGGCGTCACCCTAGCAGGCACCGTCGGCCTGCACTACGGCTTTGAGAAAACCAGCAGCCTCGAATTCTGTATCTCCTGCCACTCCATGAAAGACACCGTCTATCCGGAGTACAAGGAGTCCATCCACTTCAAGAATGCCTCAGGGGTACAGGCGGTCTGTACCGACTGTCACCAGCCGAAGGACTTTGTCGGCAAGGTGGCCCGCAAGATGGAGGCGGCCAACGACCTCTATCAGGAGTACATAGGCCACAGCATCGACACCCAGGAGAAGTTCGAGGACAGGCGCCTGCATTTGGCCGAGAAGGTGTGGGCACGGATGAGCAGCCAGAACTCCAAGACCTGCAAGTCCTGCCACAGCTACGACAACATGGATCACGCCAAGCAGTCCCCGGCGGCTGCGCTGGCGATGAAAGATGCGGCGGCGAAGAACATGAACTGCATCGAGTGCCACAAAGGCATCGCCCACGAACTGCCCAACATGGCGGGCGGCTTCCGGGCCACTTACGCCACCCTGGTCAACGACGCGCAAGAGGCGCCAGCCGCCGAGACCCTCTACAACCTGGGTGAAAAAGATCTCTACGCCAGCGAACAGAGCAGCGACCCGGTCGGCAAACTGCTGCCCGCCTCCCGCATCGACGTGGTGGACCGCAGCGGCGATCGCCTCAAGGTGACCATCGAAGGGTGGCGCGAGAGCGATGGCAAGGGCCGGGTGCTGAGCGAATACATGGGCAAGCGGGTCTTCGTCGCCACCATCCGTGACGAACTGAAAGCGAGCGAGAAAGTGCTCAAGCAGGAGACCGACAGCGCCACCCATATCAAGTGGGAGCAGGTTCAGGTGCAGGCCTGGGTCGATGGCAAGGGCTTTGAGTCCTCGCTCAAGCCGATCTGGGATTACGCCGGCGAGATGTACAAATCCACCTGCAACTCCTGCCACGGCGCACCGGATCCCGCTCACTTCACTGCCAACGGCTGGATTTCGGGACTCAAGGCGATGTCTGCCTACTATCGCCTGAGCAAGGAAGAGGAGCGCACCCTGCTCAAATACCTGCAAAACCATGCCGCCGATACCGGTGGTCAGGGCCGCCACTAAGTCCGGATTCGAAAGAGGAATAACAAGATGATCAATATTTCCCGTCGTGGTTTTCTGGGTGGCTTGCTGGCCAGCGGTGCCTCTGCCCTGATCGGCCCCTCCCTGCTCGGTCGCGCCGTAATGGCCGCCGAGTCTGGCGACAAGCTGGTGCAGTCCGGCTCCCACTGGGGCGCCTTCCGTGCCCGGGTGGTCGATGGACGCTGGGTCGAGACCCTGCCGTTCGAGCATGACAAGCACCCCACCGACATGCTCAAGGCCTTGAGTGAGGTGGTCTACAACCCCTCCCGCATCCGCTACCCCATGGTGCGGCTGGACTGGCTGCGCAAGGGCCACCAGTCCGACACCAGCGAACGCGGCCAGAACCGCTTCGTGCGGGTGACCTGGTCCCAGGCGCTGGACTTCTTCTATCACGAGCTGGAGCGGGTGCAGAAGACCTATGGCCCGAGCGCCCTCTATGCCGGTCACTCCGGCTGGCAGTCTGTGGGCAAGTTGCACTCCGCTGGCGCCATGCTGGGGCGCGCCATGAACCTGCACGGCACCTATCTGGCCAAGGCCGGTGACTACTCCACCGGTGCCGCCCAGGTGATCCTGCCCCACGTGGCGGGCGCCATGGAGGTGTATGAACAGCAGACTTCCTGGCCGCTGGTGCTGGAGCACAGCAAAACCATCGTTATCTGGGGCTCCGATCCCATCAAGAACCTGCAGGTGGGCTGGCTGGTGCCGGATCACAGCGTCTACGACTACTGGGCACAGCTGAAAGAGAAGGTGGCCAAGGGCGAGATCCGGGTGATCAGTGTCGACCCGGTCAAATCCAAGACCCAGAAGTACCTCAAATGCGATCAGGTGACCCTGAATCCGCAGACCGACGTGCCGCTGATGCTGGGCATCGCCCACACCCTCTACAGCGAGAAGCGCCACGACGAGGCGTTCCTGAAGAACTACACCACCGGCTTTGACAAGTTCCTGCCCTACCTGCTGGGCACCAGCGATGGTCAGGTGAAGGACGCCGAGTGGGCCGCCGCCATCTGTGGCGTACCAGCCGAGACCATCCGCGAGCTGGCCCGCACCATGAGCAGCGGCCGCACCCAGCTTATCGGCGGCTGGTGTGTGCAGCGCATGCACCACGGCGAGCAGTACGCCTGGATGCTGGTGGTACTGGCCTCGATGATTGGCCAGATCGGCCTACCGGGGGGCGGTTACGGCTTTGGCTGGCACTACAACGGGGCGGGCACCATCACCTCCAGCGGCCCAATCATGTCCGGTTTCAGCTCGGTAATTCCCGGGGTCAAGCCGCTCCATGACGGCGACTGGAAGGGCTACTCCAAGTACATTCCGGTGGCCCGCTTCGTCGACTGCATCCTCAATCCGGGCAAGCAGATCGCCTTCAACGGCCAGACCATCACCTACCCCCACATGAAGATGGCGGTGTTCTGCGGCAACAACCCGTTCCACCACCAGCAGGATCGCAACAAGATGGTCGCGGCCTGGCGCAAGCTGGAAACCGTGGTCAGCATCGATCACCAGTGGACCGCCAGCTGCCGTTTTGCCGATATCGTGCTGCCCGCCACCACCACCTATGAGCGGGATGACATAGAGCAATGGGGCTCCCACTCCAACGCGGGCATTCTGGCCATGTACAAGGTGGTGGAGCCGCTGTTCGAGGCGCGCGATGACTACGACATCTTCGCCGATCTATGCCGTCGCTTCGGTCGCGAGGCCGAATTTACCGGTGGCAAGAGCAAGCTGGAGTGGATCCAGAGCATCTATGACGACGCCCGCCTGCAGGGTCGCGGCATCGGCATTCGTCTGCCCCGTTTCAGCCAGTTCTGGCACGGCGAAGGCTTCGTCACCTTCCCTGCGGGCCAGCCCTGGGTGCGCCACGAGTCGTTCCGTCAGGAGCCGGATCTGGAGCCCCTCGGTACCCCGTCTGGCCTTATCGAGATCTACTCCAAGACCATCGCCGATTACGGCTATGGGGATTGCCCGGGCCACCCGGTCTGGATCGAACCCTACGAGCGCTCACACGGCGGGCCGGGCAGCAAACAGTACCCGCTGCACCTGCAATCCTGCCACCCGGACAAACGGCTGCACAGCCAGCTCTGCTCCTCCGACAACTATCGCGCCACCTACACGGTACAGGGTCGCGAGCCTGTCTACATGAATCCGCAGGATGCCAAATCCCGCGGCCTCAAGGACGGCGATCTGGTGCGGGTGTTCAACGGTCGCGGTCAGGTATTGGCCGGTCTGGTGGTGAGCGATGACTACGCCCCCGGCGTGGTGCGCATTCAGGAAGGAGCCTGGTATGGCCCGCAAGAGGGTGGCAAGGTGGGGACTCTCTGTACCTACGGCGATCCCAACGTGCTGACCGCCGACATCGGCTCCTCCAGCCTGGCGCAGGCCACCACGGCCCATACCGCGCTGGTGGAGATCGAGAAGTTCCGCGGACAGGCGCCCGCCGTCAACGCCTTCGGCGCGCCGGAATCGGCCAAGGGCATCGACCCCATGTTCCCGGCACTCTGACCCCGGGGGGACGAAAGCGCCCCCTTGAGTTTCCTTTATTTTTAAAGTCGTTAGAATCGGGAGCCATCAAGGCTCCCGATTGCCATCCACGGAGGAAAAATGCAGGAATTTATGGCTACCAGCGAACGCCGGGCCGAACTCTACTGGTGGTTCTCCACCCTGTTCGCCGCCGAACTCAGTGATGAGCAGATCGCCGAATATGACACCTATGACGTGCGAAGCTTCCTGAAAAGCCTCTCCACCCTGGATCCGATGCGTGAAGCCGTGGTCGAGCTCAACGATGCCATCGCCCGCCTGCTGGTGCGCCCGGATCGCCAGCTGGAACTGGCCGCCGACTTCACCGGTCTGTTTCTGGTGGATCCCAAACAGGGCGCCCTGCCCTACGAATCGCTCTACCGTGGCGAGGCCAAGCTGCTGATGCAGGCCCCGATGGCCGAGATGCAGGCCCGCCTCGATCGCCTTGGTATCAATGTCAGCGATAAATACAAAGAGCCTGCCGATCATCTGGCCATCGAGCTGGATCTGATGGGCAATCTCATCATCCGTGCGGCGGAAGCCAAGAGCGCAGCCGAGCGGGAACGCTGGCTCGACGAGCAGGAAGCACTGCTGCACGGTCATCTGCTGGGCTGGTTTGACAAGTTCGAAAGCGCCTGTCGCGCCGCCGACCGGTTTGGCTTCTACGGCGCCAGTGCCCGTCTGCTGGGGGTCTTCCTCAAGATGGATGCCAACTACCTCTCTCTGGTCAAACCGGCACCGTCCGCCGAGTGAGCCCGCGATGAAGACAGCCCTGCTTCTGATTGCATGCTGGCTGCTGGCCCTGATCCCGCTGGATCAGGGCATTACTCCCCTGATTGCGCTGCTGTTCAACCCGGATCGCGAGCTCTACGGCACCGCCCAGCTCACCGGATTTGCTGGCATCCTGCTCACCCTCTACCTTGCCAATCTCGGCGTCGAGGTGGTGTTGCGCCGCCGCTTCCAGATTGCCGGCATGCTGGCGCTGCTGGCCGCCTGGATCGACTTCATCAACAGCAGTGGCAGCGAGTCGCACTTCCTGCTGCTCTATCTGCTTGCCCTCCCGTTCCATCTGCTCGGCTGGCTGGTACTGGTGCGCGGTATTCAGGCATTTGGCCGAGAGAAAGGCTAAAAAATAGCCAACAATATTGCAAATCATGACAGCCAGGTCAGGCACTTCCCAGTCATTACAAGCACATCGGTACAGCTCCCCGTAATATTTGCTTACATTCAGCTCCCGTTCAGTTTTAAAAAAGCCTATATAGTGCCGCTCCTTTCGCCACACTACACAGGAGCAATCGTATGCCTCCACAGGATGCGCGCATCACAGGCCTCGATCTGTTGCGCGGGCTTGTCATCTTCATGGCCGTCTTCGAGCACTACACCGGTTACCTCAACTACTGGTACATCGATTTCTTCAATCGGGAACATGCCTTGTGGGACAGCTTCTATGTATCACACAAG
Source organism: Aeromonas sp. 602396 (assembly GCF_049173735.1). Lineage (NCBI taxonomy): Bacteria > Pseudomonadati > Pseudomonadota > Gammaproteobacteria > Aeromonadales > Aeromonadaceae > Aeromonas > Aeromonas sp. 602396. The sequence goes on from NZ_JAAKSD010000017.1 coordinate 73,674, forward strand.
GCAATGGCGGGACACCTGCTCCCCATGGATCAGCTGACAGCACACGCATCAGCCTGGTTAATCCCCTGGGTCAGCCAGATCTACCTGGCCTTGGCCGCATTCAACCTGAGCCGCCGCGATCAGGCCAGCTTCAAGCCGCAGCTGGGCAGCAAGCTGGCCCTGTTTGCCAGCATCATACTGATGCTCTATGTCGAAGGGTTGGTCATCGCCCCCAACTTCGGCGAGGCCATCTCGTTCTACCCGGTCATGCTCTGGATGTGCCTGCTGGCGCTCTTCTCCATGGTGTATGCCTGGTTCGGCATCCGCGGCATGCTCCTGCTGACCCTTCTAAGCCTGCTACTGGATCAACTCGGCGTACAGGATCTGCTCGGCCATATCGACAGCTGGATGAAGCTGCACGTTCACCCCGACTATGAGCTGGATGCCCGTCTCGACCTCTTCATGGCCAGTGGCTGTTTCGGCTTTCTCTATGGCTGGTGCTGGCATCAGCGCCCACAATGGCGAGATCGCCTCAACCGTCTGGTACTGACGCTGTCGCTGGTGGCGCTGGCCATCTATCTCATGTTCGGCGAGACAAGCACGGTCGAGCTCAACGACATCTACGCCAACGAACACGAACTGGCGCTGGACATGATCGGCCGAGCCGGGATCTGGGGTATGGAGTTTCTGGTGATCGGTACCGTGCTCTGGCTACACCAACACAATATCCGTCTCTGCTGGCGACCACTCAACTGGATCGGCATGTACTCGCTGACCGTCTTCATCTTCCACAAGAGCATCTTCGTGCACCTGTGGGGCCCCTTGCTACTGTGGTGGACCGCCCGTCAGGGCACCATACTGCCCAACAGTTTTGGCCTTATCATGTTGCTCTGCACCGCCAGCGTACTGCTGATTTATGCTTTCCAGCGCTCCGGCATCATCTGTCATCTGATGGGAATGCATCAGGATCGGGACTGGGCGCGGCTATATGGCAAATAAGTATTGGCTGTCGCTGCTAATACTGGTAACGCTACCATTGCAAGCAAAGGAGTTGTTACTCGGCAGCAGCTGGCAACTGGACAGTAACCAGACCAGTAGTAACGCAACCCAGCACAGCCAACTCTGGTGGGGTTATGAACGGGAGACCCAGGTTGGGCTCCTTTTCACTAACGGAAGCAGTGCCGGGCTGGCACTACCTCTCTATGAAAAGAGTTTTATCGCCTTGGGAGTCGGATCCATGCCAGTGGTTGATAGTACCCGTTTCAGTGCTATGTGGCGCCTGGGATGGCAGCTGGATGATGACCATCAATTGACGTTGTCCCAGCTCGTCGACCTCACTGGCCGTTATGGCCAGCTCTGGTACATGGAGCACAGCCTGCCGCTGCCGGCCGGGCTCTCCCTCAACCTCTGGCTGACCCGGGGCAGTCAGGCCCACATGGCCGCTTATGATGCTCATGAAGGTTGGCGAGACTGGGGGCTAACCCTGGAGCACAGTTGGGCTTGGCAAAAGTGGCAACTCGACGCAGAAGCGGGTGCCAAGCAGTGGCTCATCAAGGATCGCGATTGGCAACCCGTCGTGAACCTGACCCTGAGCTATCGCTTCAGCTGGTAACACTCACACCACAGGCAACTTCCACGTTTACCAGCGCCCACCTATCTTGGGTCCAGCCAAATGAAAACGCACAGACAGTCAAACCCATCGCATCATTAGGCTCTACAATGCAACTGCTTCCTGCAATCAGGGGGATATCCTGTTGCTGCGCACTCCAGGTTTCCTGACCAAATGGCAACATGCCAACCATGTTGCCAAATTCCATTACAACAGAGTCAATCATCGTCAGCCCTCTTTGCCAGCAAGCCGCACAGCTCAAGCACTAACGCTCTGATCGCGCATGATAAACATCCTCTGTTAGCAACATAACGCTCTCTCGGGATGTCAAAAGGACCACGGTAGCAAGGGCTTGCAACTCAGGCTGAACATCTGTGCCCACAAGCCCTTAACAGGGGAAAAAGGGATTATCTATTGGTACGCAACGTCAGGTCGACTGCGTTCATCAAAGGATGATGATGTCATTGGTGCCGCAGGGGAAAATCCCCTGGCGATAGATATGACTATCTGCCAAACGTCAGGGTGGGAACACCACCATCATCCCGCTCATTGAGCATGCGTGTGAGCGGTGAGTCGCCAGAGTAACGGGATCCAGGCTCACTGAGGGAAAATTTGGCCCCCGGTTTTTTTGCCTGCCATGCGTTGCCAAGCTGATCGGCAACCCGATCCCGCACGGTCTGTGACGGCTCCTGATGCGTAATCGCAAACTCTTTGGGGGGCTTGTCTGCCAGTACAGGCACATCAAACTGCCAGAGGGATGCACAGAGCAATAGAGAGAACATAACTACCTCCATCCATCAAAGTCCTCCTTTTTACTCACTCACCACCTGAGTGTCACCCATTACCCTGTAACCAAATGTTGCTGTCTATCCAAAAGTCTAATTGCCCCCATCAGCCAAAGGTATAAGTTGTTACTTAATTATTAAAAGTATGTATTCAAAGGAGTGAGTGATGAGCGAGAGCAAGGTCTATCCGGTCAAACCCCATATCAGCAACAGCGCCCTGCTCGACAAGGGCGACTACGCCGCCATGTACCAGGCCTCCGTCGAGGATCCCGATACCTTCTGGGGTGAACAGGGCAAAATCCTCGACTGGATAAAGCCCTACACCAAGGTAAAAAACACCTCCTACGATCCGGGCCATGTCTCCATCAAATGGTTTGAGGATGGCCAGCTCAACGTCTCCGCCAACTGCCTCGATCGCCACTTGGCAGAGCGTGGCGACAAGGTCGCCATCATCTGGGAAGGGGACAACCCTGCCGAAGATCGCAAACTCACTTATCGCGAATTGCACGCCGAAGTGTGCAAGTTTGCCAACGTCTTGAAAGCACAAGGGGTTCACCGCGGCGACGTGGTCTGCCTTTATATGCCCATGGTGCCCGAAGCCGCCATCGCCATGCTGGCCTGTACCCGCATCGGCGCGGTACACAGCATCGTCTTCGGCGGCTTCTCGCCGGAAGCGCTGGCCGGCCGCATCATCGACTCGGGCTCGCGCATCGTCATCACCGCCGACGAGGGACTGCGTGGCGGCCGTCCGGTGCCACTCAAGAAGAATGTGGATGAAGCGCTCACCAACCCGGATACCCAGGTCAACAAGGTTATCGTGCTCAAGCGCACCGGCGGCAATGTCGCCTGGCACAACCACCGCGACATCTGGTGGCATGAAGCAACCGCCGCCGTCAGCAGCGACTGCCCGCCCGAGGCGATGAACGCCGAAGATCCGCTCTTTATCCTCTATACCTCCGGCTCCACCGGCAAACCCAAGGGGGTGCTGCACACCACCGGCGGCTATCTGGTTTACGCCACCCTCACCTTCAAATATGTGTTCGACTACCACGAAGAGGATATCTACTGGTGTACCGCCGATGTGGGCTGGGTCACCGGCCACTCCTATCTGGTCTACGGGCCGCTTGCCAACGGTGCCACCACCATCATGTTCGAAGGGGTGCCCAACTACCCGGCCACCAACCGCATGAGTCAGGTGGTGGACAAGCATAAGGTCACCATCCTTTATACTGCACCAACCGCCATCCGTGCCCTGATGGCCAAGGGTAACGAAGCGGTCACCGGCACGTCACGCCAGAGCCTGCGCATCATGGGTTCGGTGGGTGAACCCATCAACCCGGAAGCCTGGGAGTGGTACTACCGCACCATTGGCGATGAGCGCTGCCCCATTGTCGATACCTGGTGGCAAACCGAGACCGGCGGCATCCTGATTACGCCGCTGCCCGGCGTCACCGACCTGAAACCGGGCTCGGCAACTCGTCCCTTCTTCGGGGTGCAACCGGCGCTGGTCGACAACATGGGCGAGCCGCTGGAAGGGGCCACCGAGGGCAATCTGGTGATCACCGACTCCTGGCCAGGCCAGATGCGCACCGTATTCGGCGATCATGAACGCTTTGAGCAGACCTACTTCTCCACCTTCCCGGGCCGCTACTTCACCGGCGACGGTGCCCGTCGCGACGAGGACGGCTACTACTGGATCACCGGTCGGGTGGATGATGTACTCAACGTCTCTGGCCACCGCATGGGTACCGCCGAAATTGAATCGGCGCTGGTGGCCCATCCCAAGATCGCTGAAGCCGCGGTGGTGGGGGTTCCTCACGAGATCAAGGGTCAGGGTATCTATGCCTATGTCACCCTGATCGCCGGGGAAGAGCCGAGCCGCGAGCTGCACAAAGAGGTGAAGGAGTGGGTGCGCAAGGAGATTGGTGCCATCGCAACGCCAGATGTCATTCACTGGGCAGAGGGGCTGCCGAAGACCCGTTCCGGCAAGATCATGCGCCGCATCTTGCGCAAGATCGCCACCGGAGAGACCGATAGCCTGGGGGATATCTCCACCCTGGCGGATCCGGGGGTAGTAGACAAACTCATCCGCGAGAAGTCGGAAGCAGCCTGATCCCGCTTCGTTTGTTGCTCAATAAAGCCGGCCCTGTGCCGGCTTTATCGTTTCTTATCTGCCAGCAAACAGCAAGGTGGCAGCGACGAAGTATCTCAGGCCGAAACGTGCAATAAATAGCCAGATGTAGAGATTAGACCAGTAAAATGCTGCTAATTTTCACGAAATCAATATAATTGCGAAATCTGTGTGCCAGGGCACACCGATTTGCGCAGAAAATGGCTAGATTTCTGGTAATCCACAAGATAGCTGATAGATAGCAGCATTATCATCGAGGATGTACTCAATATGTCGCAAAATCACCGAATTCTCCTGCTCAACGGACCAAACCTGAATCTGCTGGGCAAACGGGAACCGGGTATCTACGGCAGCAAGACGCTTGATGAGATCGTCGCCGATCTGAAGCTTAACGCCAGCGAACTCGGTGTCACTCTGGAACATCTGCAATCCAACGCCGAACATGAGTTGGTCGGCCGCATCCATCAGGCCATGGGCCAGGTGGATTTTATCATCATCAATCCAGCCGCCTTCACCCACACCAGCGTCGCCATTCGCGATGCGCTGCTGGGTGTCGCCATCCCTTTTATCGAGGTTCACCTGTCAAACGTCCATGCCAGGGAGCCGTTCCGTCATCACTCCTATCTGTCTGATGTCGCCAAAGGGGTCATTTGTGGTCTGGGGGCCGATGGCTACCAATTCGCTTTAACCGCGGCCGTGCACCATCTGCGCGCGGCTTGATAATCACTGATCAGATAAAGAAGAAAGAGAATGCTAATGGATATCCGCAAAATCAAGAAGCTGATTGAACTGGTTGAAGAGTCCGGCATCGCCGAACTGGAGATCTCCGAAGGTGAAGAGTCCGTTCGCATCAGCCGCAACTTCTCCGGTCAGGTGACCACCGCCATGCCGCAGATGATGATGCAGCAAGCCGCTCCGGTTGCCGCACCTGCTGCTGCCGCCCCGGTTGCCGCCGCACCGGCCGCAGATGCCGCCCCGAGCGGTCACCTGATGCGCTCCCCGATGGTTGGCTCCTTCTACCGCTCCTCCAGCCCGGATGCCAAGCCGTTCGCGGAAGTGGGTCAGCAAGTCAATGTCGGCGACACCCTGTGCATCGTCGAAGCCATGAAAATGATGAACCAAATCGAGTCTGACAAGGCCGGTGTGATCAAAGCGATCCTGGTTGAAAATGGTCAGGCCGTCGAATTTGACGAGCCGCTGTTCATCATCGAATAAGGGAAATCGCCACCCATGTTGGACAAAGTAGTCATCGCCAACCGCGGTGAAATTGCCCTGCGGATCCTGCGCGCCTGTAAAGAGCTCGGGATCAAGACAGTGGCCGTTCACTCCACCGCCGACCGGGAGCTCAAGCATGTGCTGCTGGCCGACGAATCCATCTGTATCGGCAGACCGGCCAGTACTGAATCCTACCTCAACGTCCCGGCCATCATCGCCGCCGCCGAGGTAACCGGTGCCGTGGCCATCCACCCGGGTTACGGCTTCCTCTCCGAGAACGCCGATTTCGCCGAAGTGGTCGAAAAATCCGGCTTCATCTTCATCGGCCCGCGCGCCGAGACCATTCGCCTGATGGGTGACAAGGTCTCCGCCATCGAAGCGATGAAGAAAGCGGGCGTACCGTGTGTACCGGGCTCTGACGGCCCCGTCGATAACGACGCCAAGCACAACGCTGCCATTGCCAAGCGCATCGGCTATCCGGTGATCATCAAGGCCGCCGGTGGCGGTGGTGGTCGCGGTATGCGCGTGGTGCGCAATGAAGCGGAACTGGCGGGTGCCATCGCCCTGACCAAATCCGAAGCAGGCCAGTTCTTCAAGAACGACATGGTCTACATGGAGAAGTACCTGGAAAACCCGCGCCACATCGAAATTCAGGTGTTGGCAGACGGCCAGGGCAACGCCCTCTATCTGGGCGAGCGTGACTGCTCCATGCAGCGTCGCCACCAGAAAGTGGTGGAAGAGGCGCCGGCGCCCGGCATCACCGCCGAAATGCGCAAGTTCATCGGTGAGCGCTGTGTGCGCGCCTGTATCGAGATCGGCTACCGCGGTGCGGGTACTTTCGAGTTCCTGTACGAGAACGGCGAGTTCTATTTCATCGAAATGAACACCCGTATTCAGGTTGAGCATCCGGTCACCGAGATGGTCACCGGTATCGATCTGATCAAGGAGCAGCTGCGTATCGCCGCCGGCCAGCCCCTGTCAATCACCCAGCAGGATATCCGCATCCGTGGCCATGCCATCGAGTGCCGGATCAACGCCGAAGATCCGGCCACCTTCATGCCCTCTCCGGGTCTGGTGCAGCGCTTCCACGCGCCGGGTGGTCTGGGCGTGCGTTGGGACTCCCACATCTATGCCGGTTACAAGGTACCGCCCCACTACGATTCGATGATCGGCAAGCTGATCTGCTACGGCGAGAATCGTGACATTGCCATCGCCCGCATGCGTCATGCGCTGGACGAGCTGGTGGTGGAAGGGATCAAGACCAACGTACCGCTGCAAAAAGAGATCATGAAAGACGAAAACTTCCAGCACGGTGGCACCAATATCCACTACCTGCACAAGAAGTTAGGTCTGTAAGGATCGCTGATAGAGACCGGACTTCCGGTGGAAGTCTGCTCCGCAAGGAGCCTCTGCTGAAAAAGGGCCATGGCGACATGGCCCTTTTTTGTTATCCTTGCGCCCCTCAAATTTGTCGGAGGCCAAGGTGAACCGTTTCGCTCTCGCCCGCCGGGAAGCAGCTTTCTGCCTGCTGCTGACCCTGTTCTACTTCTTTGCCTGGTATGGCACCGCCTATTTTATCCCGCTCCAGCTGGAGTTGTGGGGGCTGCCGCTGTGGTTCCTGCTCAGTTGCATGGTGATGCCGCTGCTGTTCATTCTGCTCTGCGCCCTGATGGTGAACCGGCTGTTTGTGGAGATCCCCCTCGATACCCACTCCCCTTCCGGCAAGGAGTCATCCCATGAATCTTGAGTTGATGCTGCCGCTCGTCATCTATCTGGTGCTGATGCTGGGGGTGGGTTTCTGGGCCAGCCGCCATCGCGCAGAAGGCAACTTCGTGCAGGAGTACTTCATCGGCAACCGCAGCATGGGCGGGCTGGTGCTGGCGATGACGCTAGTGGCCACCTACACCTCGGCCTCCTCCTTTATCGGTGGGCCGGGCGCGGCCTACAAGATCGGTCTGGGCTGGGTGTTGCTGGCGATGATCCAGCTGCCCACCGTCTGGCTCACCCTGGGGGTGCTTGGCAAGAAGTTCGCCATCATCGCCCGCCGGGTCAATGCGGTGACCATCAACGACATGCTGTGGGCCCGCTACCAGAGCAAGGCGGTGGTGATCCTCGGCTCCATTACTATCATCCTCGCCTTTATCGCGACCATGGTGGTGCAGTTTATCGGCGGCGCCCGCCTGCTGGAGACCGCGACCGGGCTCTCCTACCAGCAGGGGTTGATGCTGTTTGCCAGCTGTGTGCTGCTCTACACCATCATCGGCGGCTTCCGCGCCGTGGTGATGACTGATGCCCTGCAGGGGATCATCATGCTGATCGGCACCGGCGCCTTGCTGGCGGGGATTTTGATTGCCGGTGACGGCCTGCCGAACCTTATCCACCAGCTCAGGGAGATCGACCCCAAGCTGGTGAGCCCGCAAGGGGCTGGCGACATGCTGACCCAGCCCTTTATGCTGAGCTTCTGGATCCTGGTCTGTGTCGGGGTAGTGGGGCTGCCCCACTCGGCGCTGCGCTGCTTTGGCTATCGCGACAGCAAGGCGCTCCATCGCGGCATTCTGATCGGCACAGTAGTCAGCGCCCTGCTGATGTTCGGCATGCATCTGGCGGGTGCCCTTGGCCGCGCCATCCTGCCGGGCATGGACAGCCCGGACAAGATCATGCCCTCCCTGATGATGGAAGTGCTGCCCCCCTGGCTGGCCGGGGTCTTTCTGGCTGCGCCGATGGCGGCCATCATGTCCACCATCGACTCCCAGCTGATCCAGGCTTCCGCCACTCTGGTGAAGGATCTCTATCTCAACTATCTCAATCCAAAGCAGGAGAAGCTGGAGGTGCGCATCCCTCGCCTCTCTCTGCTCTGCACCCTGATCCTCGGCACTCTGGTGCTGCTGGCGGCGTTGCAGCCCCCCGAGATGATCATCTGGCTCAACCTGCTCGCCTTTGGCGGTCTGCAGGCGGTGTTCCTCTGGCCGCTGGTGCTCGGTCTCTACTGGTCACGGGCCAACGGCCCGGGCGCGCTGGCCAGCATGGTAAGCGGCATCGTCTGCTATGGGGTACTGAGTCAGTGGGGGATCAAGCTGGCTGGCCTGCACGCCATCGTGCCAAGCCTCACGCTGGCACTGGTGGTCTTTATCACGGTCAGCCTGCTGACGGCACCGCCCTCGCGGGAAGTGCGCGAGCTTTTCGGGCAGAAATAATAAAAATATAAATTAGGGGTTCCAAAACTATCCCCAAATAGGTGTTTTCCGGTTAAACTGTGCGCCAAGTCACAGAACGTAGCCGCTGTATGCCCATTAAAGCCACTCGACAAGTCGTTACTCAAGCCCTGCAGCGGCTCGGTTATGCCCTGCTGCTGCCCGTCTCCATCCTGCCGATGGCGGCGTTGATCTACCGGCTTGGGCAACCCGACGTGCTCGATTTGGCGGTGCTCTCCCTCACCGGTCAGGCGATCTTCAGCCAGATGCCGCTTATCTATGCGGTGGCGATCGCCTTTGGCCTGAGTCGACAGGAGCTGGGCGGACAGACGCTGGCGGGTGCGGTCAACTTCCTGCTGCTCAGCACCGCCTTCAATACGCTAGCCCCCAACCTGCACGCCGACATGATCTGCGGCCTGCTGGCGGGACTCACCACCGCCATTATCTATCCCTGGGTTCACCAGCAAACGCTGCCCCGCTGGCTGCAGATCGCCAGGGGGGAGTTTCCCAGCCTGCTGGTGTCGGCCCTGGCCTGCCTGCTGATCGCCATCCCCCTCTCGCTGCTGTGGCCGCCACTGGAGCGCGGGCTGACCCTGCTCACCTCTGAGCTGCTTACCACGCCGTTTGGCGCCTTCTGCTACGGCACCCTCAACCGCTTGCTGATCCCGCTCGGGCTCCATCAGGTATTGGGTAGCGTCATCGGCCTTGGCGAGAGCAACCTGCAGGCGCTGGCCACCGCCCAGCCCCTTCATGAAGGGTATGTGGCCGGTCTCTACCCCATCATCATGTTCGGCCTGCCGGGCGCCTGTTTTGCCATCTGGCTGCACCGCCAGCGGATGCAGCGGCTACCGCAGGGCGGGCTGCTGCTCACCCTGGCGCTCACCTCGGCACTGGTGGGTATCACAGAGCCTATCGAATTTCTGTTCGCCTTTACCGCCCCCTGGCTGTTCCTCGCCCACGCCCTGCTGACCGGACTGTCACTGGCGGTCTGTAGCGGGCTGGGGATCAAGGTGGGCAGTTACTTCTCCGCCGGTCTGCTGGATCTGGTGCTGAGCTATCAGGCTGGGGAGCACAGCTTCTGGCTCATTCCGGTCGGTATCCTGTTCTTCGTTGCCTACACCCTGCTCTTTTACCAACTGCTGGAGCGCGCCCCCCTCAGCATGCCGAGCAAGCCCATCGCAGTGGAGCATCCGCGCCTTGCCAGCGTTGCCCCCTCCGACCCGCAGATGCTGGCGATCCAGTACCTCAAGGTGCTGGGCGGGATGGACAATCTGGTGGCGATGAGTGTCTGTATCACCCGCCTCAGCCTGCGGGTGCGCGATATTTCACTGGTGGATGAATCTCGCCTGCTGGGCCTGGGCTGCCTCTCCTGGATCCAGCTCAACGACCACCAGCTGGTGCTGGTGCTGGGCCCCAGCGCCAGCCTGATTGAAGGGCAGATCCGCATGCTGGCGGAGCGCCAGTCGGTCCCCCTCGGCCTCAAACCCAATCAGGAGTCGGCCAGCCAGAGCAGTTGGTAACTCAGGCAAACGGCAACCGCTCGGCCACGAAATCCATCAGGGTGCGCAGGGCGGGGGCCAGATGCTCCCGACTCGGATAGATTAGGTAGAACGGGTTGGCCGGAATGGGCTGATCCGGCAACACCTTCTGCAATCGCCCCGCCGCCAAATCCCCTTCACAGACATGGTGGGGCAACAGGGCAATCCCCCCGTCATGGAGTGCCATCTCCCGCAGCGCCAGCAAGCTGTTGCTGACACAGGCCCCCTGCGGCCGCCAGCCACCCTCCTGCAATGGCCACACCGGCATGGCCGAGTGCACCAGACAGGCATAACGGCCCAGCTCGCTCAACTGTTGCGGCATGCCGTGGGCCGCCAGATAGGCGGGCGCCGACACCAGATGGCGCGCCACTTGACCGATACGCCGGCAGATGAGGCTGGAGTCTTTCAGCGGCGCCGCCCGCAGCGCCAAATCATAACCTTCCCCCACCAGATCGAGCTGTTCATCGCTCAGGGTCAACTCCAGCACCACTTCGGGATAGAGAGCGCGAAACTCGGCGAGGATCCGGCCAAGCAGCAGGGTGCCGGTCGCCTCGGGGGCAGTGATCCGCACCCGCCCCGCCGGGGCCGAGCGCAGCCGTGCCATCGCCAGATTGGCACTGCGGGCCAGTGCCAGCAGCCCCTGACAGTGCTCCACATAGAGCTCCCCCTGCGGCGTCAGGCTCAACCTGCGAGTGGTACGCTGCAACAGCCGCACCCCGAGCTGGGATTCGAGCCGCGAGATCTTCTGGCTCACCGATGACTTGGGCATACCAAGCAGCTCGGCGGCTCGGGTAAAGCTTCCCTGCTCCACCACGGTGGCAAACAGCCCCATCAACTCCAGATCGACATTGTTCATATATTCAAACAGTCTTTACCGATTACCCATCTTAATCTTGATAATCAACCAGACTAGAGTGAATGGCAATCCCGAACACAGCGATTTGAAAGGAAAAACCATGAAAGCCATTGCCCTGACTCACTATCTGCCAAGCGACCACCCTGACTGCTTCATCGCCGCAAACCTGCCCGATCCGGTCCCGGGCCCGCGGGATCTGCTGGTGCGGGTCACCGCCACCTCTGTCAATCCGGTAGATACCAAGGTGCGCTCCCCCAAGGCCAAAATTGAAAGCTCGCCCCGGGTACTGGGCTGGGATGCGGTGGGGGAAGTGATCGCCACCGGCAGCGAAGTGACCCTGTTCAAGGCGGGCGACCGGGTCTGGTATGCCGGCGATATCAGCCGTCCGGGCAGCAACAGCGCCCTGCAACTGGTGGATGAGCGCATCGCCGCGATCGCCCCCACCACCTTGAGCGATGTGGAGGCCGCCGCCCTGCCGCTCACCGCCATCACCGCCTGGGAGACCCTGTTCGAGCGCTTCGCTCTTACCCGCGAAAGCCGTGGCAAACTGCTGATCATTGGCGGCGCCGGTGGCGTGGGCTCCATCGCCATCCAGCTGGCCCGCCAGCTCACCGACATGGAGGTGATTGCGACCGCCTCCCGCCCCGAGAGCCGTGAGTGGTGCCTCGAAATGGGCGCCCATCAGGTCGTGAACCACCACAAGTTGCAGGAGGAGCTGACCGCCCTTGGCATCACTCAGGTCGATGCCATCTTCTGCACCAACGCCACCGCCGAGCACTGGGCCACCATGGCCGGGCTGATCCGTCCGTTTGGCCATATCTGTACCATCGCCGAATCGAGCGAGCCGTGGGATCTCTCCCTGCTCAAGAGCAAGAGCGTCACCTTCAGCCAGGAGTTCATGTTCACCCGCTCCCTGTTCCAGACGCCGGACATGATCGAGCAGCACCGCCTGCTCGGCCGGGTGGCGTCACTGGTCGATGAAGGGGTATTGCAGACCACTCTGACCAGAACCATCCCCTCACTGACCCCAGTCACGCTGGCTCAGGCCCATGCCGAGGTGGAGGCGGGCCGCATGGTAGGCAAGCTGGTGATCGACATGAGCGGCTTTGCCAACTAAGCCCTCCAACGCACCATGATGGGATAAGTTCACCAAGGAGATGCCCCAAACGGGCACAACCAGCGGCACTCATGACAGCCTGTGGCAGGCCAACGTCCGACGATCAGCCAAAAAAGAGGCCATTTCGCGAGAAATGGCCTGAATACCTGAACATTGGGGTAACAATCACACACATATCCTTATGCAGGACATATTAGTCTCTGCATCTGGCGTGCCAACAGCAGCATGAATGCGCCAAAACGGCGTCAGCCCGTCCTTGAGCAAGGTGCCGACCTTGCTCTTTTTTTGTCTGGCAGACTGTTTACCAGGCAAACAAGTGCAGATAAAAAAATGCCACCCGAGGGTGGCAGTGAAAGATGACGGAACTTGAGCAAAGCGTTCAGCGAAAACCGGTCGTCTTCGCCTGCATAGTGCAATACAGGAACCGTGCCAATCCGGCAAAAGCCCCCGTATCCCTCCACGTCATGGGCAAACCACGACAGCACTGCCCCATGATGGTAGAATCTCGCGGTTTCACATTTATGAAGAGTCGACGCCATGCCCTGGATACAAATTCGAATCAACGCCACTGCCAAGACCGCAGACAAGGTGAGCAACATGCTGCTGGGGCGTGGAGCCCAGGCGGTGACCTTTATGGATGCCAAGGATGTGCCCGTCTATGAACCCATGCCCGGTGAAACCCCGCTCTGGGGCGAGACCGAAGTGATGGGTCTGTTCGATGCCGAAACCGATCCGGCTCCCACCATCGCCTTCTTCCAGCAGCTCTTCGGCGAAAATGTCGGCTACAAGGTCGAGCAGCTGGAGGACAAGGACTGGGTGCGCGAGTGGATGGATCACTTCCACCCCATGCAGTTTGGCGAGCGCCTCTGGATCTGCCCGAGCTGGCGCGACGTGCCGAACCCCGATGCGGTCAACGTCATGCTGGATCCGGGCCTGGCCTTCGGTACCGGTACCCACCCCACCACGGCACTTTGCCTGCAGTGGCTGGACGGGCTGGATCTGACCGGTAAAACCGTGGTCGATTTTGGTTGCGGCTCCGGCATTCTCGGCATCGCCGCCCTGAAACTGGGTGCCGCCCGCGTCATCGGCATCGACATCGACCCGCAGGCCATTCAGGCCAGCCGCGACAACGCCGCGCGCAACGGCGTCGCCGACCAGATTGAGCTCTATCTGCCAGCCGACCAGCCACAAGACGTCGAAGCGGACGTAGTGGTCGCCAACATCCTGGCCGGCCCGCTGCGCGAACTGGCTCCGCTGATCGCCGGCCACGGCAAAGCGGGCAGCCTGATGGCCCTCTCCGGCGTGCTGGAGAGCCAGGCCCCGGAGCTGGAAACTATCTACGGCCAGTGGTTCGAAATGGACCCGACCGCCGTCAAGGAAGAGTGGTGCCGCCTCTCCGGCCGCAAACACGGCTAAACATAGCTCCCGCTCTCAAGGCGGCAAGTCAGCATCTTTATTAAACAAGAGCACCCGCGGGTGCTCTTGTTGTTTCTCCCTCCTTTCCCACTCTGGGGGACGGTTCACGCTTCTCTGGCCAATGAAGGATTAACATCGTTCTTCCACATCATTGGGGCCCTGCCATGATCGAATACCAGAAGATGATTAGCAGCCAACCGTACAACTGCATGGCATCCGAGCTGGCCCAGTTGCGCCGGGAGGCGGCACGGCGCTATCGCCGTTTCAATCAGGCGGAAGAGGAGGCAGAGCAGCGGGCACTACTGGCGGAGCTGATTGGCGAACTGGCAGAGAATGCCTTTATCTGCCCGCCCCTCTACTGCACCTATGGCCGCCACATCCACCTGGGCAAGGACTCCTACATCAATATGGGGGCGACCCTGCTGGACAATGCCCCCATTCGCATCGGCGCCAACGTGATGATTGGGCCAAACGTGCAGATCTATACCGCAGCCCATGCACTGGAGGCCGACGAACGGATTCAGGGCACAGAGACGGCGCTGCCGGTCACCATTGAAGACAAGGTCTGGATTGGGGGCGGCGCCATCTTGCTGCCCGGCGTCACCATAGGGCGGGAGGCGATCGTCGGCGCAGGCGCCGTAGTCACCAAAGATGTACCGGCCGGTGCTCGGGTAGTCGGCAATCCAGCCCGGATCCTGCCAGCCAAAAACAGGACATAAGGCTGCCAACCGGGCTGTATGATGATGCAACCATCAGCTCACAGTAACCCCGACACCCCATAAAAAAATAAAGCCCAATGTCACGAAGACGTTGGGCTGTTAAAAGGTGCTACGGAATTGCGACTCTCATCGCAGAAAAATTAGAAGGAGTGCCCTTCTAAACTGGCAGGGAGATATTAGCGAATGCGCAAACGTTTTACATAGTGAAATACAACAGGATTGCGAGATACATCGCACTATTTAAATAATTACCTGCTATGGCACGCGAAGCCTCTTTGAGCCATTTATTTTCCCCAATTTCTCTGGTTACTATTCACGGTTAAACAGAAAAGCCCCGATTTCTCGAGGCTTTGCTTCTCTCAACCGCAACGTGGCCGAAAAGTCAGAAACGGCGGACAAACTCATCAAGCGGCAGCTCGCGCAGTTTGCGTGCTTCCAGCATGGGGGTACCGAGGTAGAGGAAACCCACCAGCTGATCCTCTGCCGCCAGTCCCAATCCCTTGTTGATCTGCTCATCGAAGATAAACCAGCCGGAGCGCCAGATACCGTTGAAGCCCTGCGCCTGCGCCGCCATCTGCATCGCCATCAGGGCGCAACCTGCGGAGAGCTCCTGCTCCAGTTTCGGCACCTTGGGGTGATCCTGATAACGGGTTGCCACGGCGACGAGCAAGGGTGCCCGCAGCGGCGCTTCGCTGCACTTCTTGATGCTCTCTTCATCTTCGCCACGGGCACGGGCGGCGTCCGCCAACAGCTTGCCCAGCCGCTCGCGCCCCTCCCCTTCAAACAGAATGAACTGCCAGGGGGTCAGGGTGCCGTGATCCGGCGCGCGCAGGCCCGCCTTGAGAATATTGTCGAGTACCTCACCGCTCGGGGCGGGATCGGCGAGACGGCCACAGGAGTGGCGATTGAGCAACAGGGTGAGGGCATCCATGGGCAATTCCTTCTCTGGGGCAATGATGGCGCTACCTTAGCACAGCACCGAATGAAGAAAACCCCTGAGGCTCAGGGGTTTATCGCACTATAAAGGGCAAGAAGGCGCCGCTGGTTAGATGACGGCTGCCAGCTCGGCCCCTTGCCGGATGGCGCGTTTGGCATCCAGCTCGGCAGCCACGTCGGCTCCGCCGATGATATGCACCGGCTTGCCTGCCGCCTGCAACCCGGCCTGCAGCTCCTTGAGGGGCTCCTGCCCGGCGCAGACGATCACCTGATCTACCGGCAGACACTGCTTGCTCTCGCCCACCTGAATGTGCAAGCCCTCGTCATCGATCCCCAGATATTGCACCCCGGAGAGCATCTGCACCTTGCGGTTCTTGAGCACGGTACGGTGGATCCAGCCGGTGGTCTTACCAAGGCCGTCACCCACCTTGCTCTCCTTGCGCTGCAGCAGCCAAATCTGGCGCTCGGGGGCGTCGATTTCAGGAACCGTAAGGCCACCGCGCTCGCCAAGCTGTTTGTCGATGCCCCACTCCTTGAGCCAGTGATCACGGTGCCCATCGGCATCCATCTCCACCTTCTTCTCGACCAGATACTCAGCCACATCGAATCCGATGCCGCCGGCACCGATCACCGCCACCTTCTGGCCGACCGGTTTGTGATCCCGCAATACATCGAGATAACTCATCACCTTGGGATGTTCGATCCCCGGAATATTGGGGGTGCGCGGACGAATACCGGTAGCGAGGATCACCTCGTCAAAACCGCCGCCGAGCAGGCTCTCGGCACTCTGGCGCTGGCCCAGATAGAGCTCGACGCCGCACTTCTCCAGCCGTTTGGCGAAATAGCGCAGGGTTTCGTGAAACTCCTCCTTGCCCGGGATCTGCTTGGCGAAGTTGAACTGGCCGCCGATTTCGCTGGCTTGATCGAACAGGCTCACCTGATGACCGCGCTCGGCAGCGTAACAGGCAAACGCCAGCCCGGCCGGGCCCGCCCCCACCACCGCCAGCTTCTTGGGCTGGGGCACGCGGCCAAACGTCAATTCGGTCTCGAAACAGGCGCGGGGATTGACCAGACAGGAGGCGCGCTTCTGCTTGAACACATGGTCGAGGCAGGCTTGATTGCAGGCGATACAGGTGTTGATCTCGTCCGCCCGGTTCTCGGCCGCCTTGATGACAAATTCGGGATCTGCCAGGAAAGGGCGCGCCATGGAGACCATATCCGCCTCGCCACCCGCCAGAATCCGCTCTGCCACCTCTGGTGTGTTAATCCGGTTGGTAGTGATAAGCGGCACCTTGAGATGCTTTTTCAGCTCGGCGGTCACCCAGCTGAAGGCACCGCGCGGCACGCTGGTGGCGATGGTGGGAATACGCGCTTCGTGCCAACCGATACCGGTGTTGATGAGGGTCACCCCCACCGCTTCCAGCGCTTTGCCAAGGGCAATCACCTCTTCCAGGGTCGAGCCCTGCTCCACCAGATCCAGCATGGAGAGGCGGAAGATAATGATGAAGTCGGTGCCGACCCGCTCGCGGATGGCGCGGACAATCTCCACCGGGAAGCGCATCCGGTTTTCGCTGCTGCCGCCCCAGCCATCGGTGCGCTTGTTGGTGCGCTCGCAGATGAACTGGTTGATGAGATAACCTTCCGAGCCCATCACCTCGACGCCGTCATAACCGGCCGCCTTGGCCAACGCTGCTGTAGCCGCGAAGTCGCGGATGGTGCCGCGGATCTGCCGCTCGCTCATGGCGCGCGGTTTGAACGGGGAGATGGGGGCCTTGAGGGCGCTCGGCGCCAGACTGAAGGGATGGTAGGCGTAACGACCGGCATGGAGGATCTGCAGCGCTATCTTGCCCCCCTCCTGATGTACGGCGCTGGTCACCTTCTTGTGCTTGCTCACCTGCCAAGGGAAGCTCAGCTGGGAGCCGTGAGGCACCAGCCGACCGCGCAAGTTGGGGGCAATGCCGCCGGTGACGATAAGGCCAACACCACCACGGGCGCGCTCAGCATAAAAGGCGGCCAGCTTGTCAAAACCGCCCTTCTCCTCTTCGAGGCCGGTATGCATGGAGCCCATCAACACACGGTTGCGCAGCTGGGTAAAACCAAGATCGAGCGGGGTCAGCAGGGTCGGATAGCGGCTCACGATGCCTCCAGTTAATTTTTTGTTATCAAACTAAGGCTAGAGTAAAGAATCGAAAATTCTTTTTCAAACAAATGTTTGGACAATTTTTCAGCGAACAGCCGTGCCCTGAACGAAGATAGGCGGGATCCGCCAGTCGGAAATGGCAATTTCGCCCGCAACTGGTTAATAATGGCTCTTCTCTACCCATTAACAGGGCGATAACGCGACTATGTCTATTTTCAAAGGTCTGGGTTGGTTGTTCCGCAGCCTGTGGCGCCTGCTCAATTTCACCCGGCTGATGCTGGTCAATCTGCTGTTTCTCATCGTAGTGCTGGTCATCGTCTTCAGCGTCAGCCAGAAAGAGGCACCCAAGGCGCCCATCGAAGGGGCGCTGACCCTCAATCTCAACGGCGTGCTGGTGGAGCAACGCACCCAGACAGATCCCACAGTCCAGTTGCTGCGCCAGATGGACAGCAGCGATGAGCAGCCGAGCGAGATCGTCCTCTCCGACCTGCTGTGGGCCATCAAAAGTGCCAAGGATGACGAGCGCATCAAGGCGCTGGTGATCAAGCCACAAGGGCTGCAGGGAGCCAACTTCACCAAACTGCAGGAGGTGGCGAGTGCCATCGACTCCTTCCGGGAGAGCGGCAAACCGGTGATCGCCATGGCCGACTTCTACACTCAGGGCCAGTACCTGCTGGCGGCCCACGCCGATCACGTGCTGCTCAACCAGAGCGGCGCCGTGGTGATCGAGGGGCTTGGTGTCTACCAGACCTACTTCAAGTCGGCGCTGGAGAAGCTCAACATCACCCCGCATGTATTCAAGGTCGGCACCTACAAATCCTTCGTCGAACCCTATACCCGCGACGAGATGTCTCCCGAGAGCAAAGAAGCAAACCAGCGCTGGCTGGATCAGCTGTGGCAATCCTATGTGGCCGATGTAGCCGAGCAGCGGGAGATCGAACCGGATGCGGTCGCGCCGGGCAAGGAGCGCTTCCTCGAGCTGCTGCGCAAGGCCGGTGGCAATGCCGCCAACTACGCCCTCGACAACGGTCTGGTGGATCAGCTGGCCACCCGCGACGAGATGACCCAGGCGGTCATTAAAGAGGTGGGTGAAGCGGACGATCACGGCTGGAAAGGGGTCGGCCTGAAAGAGTATCTGGCTGCCATTCCGGAACAATATCCCCAGAGCGGCAAGGATGAGGTGGGTCTGGTGGTCGCCAGCGGCGCCATCATGGATGGCGTCCAGCCTGCCGGTACCATCGGCGGTGATAGCCTCTCCGACCTGCTGGCCGATGCCCGCCGCGATGACAAGGTCAAAGCCGTGGTCCTGCGGGTCGACAGCCCCGGCGGCAGCGCCTTCGCCGCCGAGCAGATCCGCGCCGAGCTGCTGGCTCTGAAACAGGCTGGCAAACCGGTAGTGGTCTCCATGGGCAGCTATGCCGCCTCCGGTGGCTACTGGATCTCCGCCGATGCGGACAAGATCTTCGCCTCCCCCACTACTCTCACCGGTTCCATCGGGGTATTCGGCATGTTCGCCACCATCGACAAGGCGTTGGCCCAGTTCGGGGTGCATACCGACGGGGTTGGCACCACAGATTACGTCGGCGTCGGCCCGACCCGCGCCCTGCCGGATCACGTCGGTCAGGCTATCCAGCTGAGCGTGGAAGATACCTACCAGCGCTTCATCGGTCTGGTCAGCAAGGGCCGCGGCCTGAGCCCGGAAGAAGCCGAAAAAGCGGCCGAAGGTCGGGTCTGGACCGGCGAAGATGCCAAAGCCCTGGGTCTGGTGGACGAGTTCGGCAATCTGGATGACGCCATCAAGGCCGCCGCCGAACTGGCCAACCTCAAGGAGTGGCAGGTGACCCCCATCGAGCAGGAGGAGTCCACCAAGGACAAGTTCCTGCGCCAGCTGTTTGATAGCAGTGCCCAAGTGCTGGCCCCCCAGTTGCAAAGCTGGCTGCCGGCAGGATTTGGCAAGGCATTGGTGGAAGTGAACCGCAGTCTCGACCCGCTCACCCGCTTCAACGATCCGCAAGGCACCTACGCCTTCTGCCCGGTCTGCGTGCAGTAAGCAAGCGGTGACTCCCCCATAAAAAACGGCGACCAGATGGTCGCCGTTTTCTTTATTCAGCCAGTGCGCGCGGCACCGCCAACTTGCTCAATCAGGGATTGAGACGGGTCGGCATACCGGTACGCTGTTCCAGCACCTGCTTGACCACGTTGGAGTCAGACTCGGCGTGAGCGATGAAGCGGGTGATAGCCGGTGTCATCGGGAGCGGCACGGAGGCGGTGGAGTTGAACTCCTCCTCGGTGCGCGACAGCGGCTCGTGTACTTCCATGTAGCGACCGCCATCCGGCTCGACCGTGGTCTTGACCGGCTGGTTGACGAACTGGACGCGGGTGCCGACCGGCACGTTGTCGAACAGATACTTGATGTCGTCAGCGCGCAGACGCACGCAACCGCTGCTTACCCGCAGACCGATACCGAAGGTGGCATTGGTGCCGTGGATGGCATAGAGGTTGCCGATGTAGAGGGCGTGCAGACCCATGGGGTTATCCGGACCCGCTGGCCAGACTGCCGGCAGGGTCTTGCCCTGGGCGGCATAGCGACGACGGATGTTCTCGGTCGGGGTCCAGGTCGGGTTGGCGCGTTTGCGCTCTACCTTGGTGATCCAGTTCTCCGGGGTGTTTACCCCCAGCTGACCGATGCCGATGGGCAGCACTTCCACCACGTTCTTCCCTTTCGGGTAGTAGTAGAGACGCATCTCGGCAACGTTGATGACGATCCCTTCGCGGGGCGCGTTGGGCAGGATCAGCTGGTGGGGGATGATCAGGGTGCTACCCGCCTTCGGCAGATAGGGATCAACGCCCGGGTTGGCTTCCATGATGTTGGTCAGACCCAGCTGGAAGTCAGCAGCGATCTGCTCCAGCGGACGGTTGTCCGCAGGCACCACGTATTCCTGGTTTTCACCGATCAGGCGGCTGTTGGCCGCAGGCAGACGGTACTCGACAGCGGCAGCCTGCTGGCTGACCAGCGCAAATGTGCATAAAAGGGCCGAAGCGGCAGTGCGAAGGGGATTCATAAAATTCCTGTGTGGTTTCCTGTACCAAATGGGCCGGGGGCCGTCTCATCCTCGGTCTGCCGGTGGCGGGTCAACCTGCCCCACGACGCCAATAACCGAGCGCGCATTCTTTCCTGAGTCGGCCAAAATTTCAACTTCCATATGTTGCTTTTCTTGTTAAAAGTAGCCGTTTTCGATGTGACGCTTATCAACAGGGCAAAAGCCACACTGGCAAGTCGCAGCTGAGTGAAAGATGAATGGCACTGCCCGCCAGTCAGCGAGCCACCCAAGCCCCCGTCAACCACAGCGCTGTGTCACCTGGTGTCACGGTTGCAGCCTTAGCGGAAACGTTTGTCGCATCCGGGGAGATAGGCCAATGTCGAGGGAGGCTCTGTATTGGCATGAAGAGGGATAAAACCGCGCATCGGCCACCAGCCGGTGCTGGCAGCCACCATAAAAAAACCGCTCCGAAGAGCGGTTAATGGAGCCACCAGGCAACCATAAAAGGGACTACAGGTAGTTGTCATTGGAATTACTGGACGGCTGCCTCTCCGGTGCCACTCTGCTCTTTGAGGAAGCTGATCCACGGAGATGCCCGACCGCTGACGTTGCCATTCTGAGCCGCCTGGGTGAAGGCGTTGAGGGCCTCCTTCGGCTTTTGTTGCTCAAAATAGGCGACACCGGTCAGGAACTTGAGATCCGCACGCTGTTCACCATTGGCATTGGCGGCCGGTTTGGCGGCCAGCGCCACCAGATCCTGATAGCGTTTGCTCTGGATCATCATGCGTGCCATTTTCAGCTGCAATTCGGCGCTCGGGGCCAGCTGGTAAGATTTGGCCAGGGTGTCGATGGCCGGATCCAGCTCCTTGGCCTGATGCCAGTAGTTGGCCAGGGTCTTGTAGTTGCTGGCGCTCTGCTCAATCACCCCGTCCTTCATCCCCTTCTCCATCACCCGTGCGGCGCGATGGGGAATGCCGGTGAAGGCGAGGTAGTTGGCGAGGCGCTGCAGCTCGGCGGCCTCGGTCAACATGCCGAGGTTATAGGCCGACTCCAGCGCAGCCAGCGCCTTGGCATCGTTGCCTGCCTGCATATGCATGGCCGACAGCTGGGTCCAGTACTTCTTCTTCTCCGGGAACATGTTGACCAGAGAGGTCAGCACCTCGGTCGCCGGTTTGTACTGTTTCAGCTCGTAGTGAGCCCCCATCTTCAGCAGATACCAGGACTCCGGCGCTTTACCTGCCGACAGCTTGATCGCCTGATCCACTGCCGGGATCGCGTCACGGTACTGCTTGAGCTGCACGTGGGCGTTGGCCAGCGTGATATAGGCATGGGAGTTGGGCTTGTCATCCTTGCCCTGGTTGGCAAACCACTCCTTCATGGTCTTGATCGAGCCCTGATAATTACCCTCAGCCATATAGAGCTGGGCCAGGTTGTAGCGCACCTGCTGGGCCACCGGTGGCGGCAGGCCGCCTGTCGCGATGGCATCGGCAAAGTACTTGGTCGCCTGACCGTATTTCTCCTGCTGAGCAGCTACGAAACCGAGAGTCTGCAATATGACCCCCTTGTCGTAGACCCGATCACCCGCGCCGGAGAGCGCGTCTTGCAGCTTGGCATTGGCCTCGCCGTATTTCTTCTCGGTGATCAGCTCCTGCGCCTTGTTGACCGCCCGATAGGCCCGATCCGACAGGGCCGGCTGCTCGGCGGCCCAACTGGCGGTGCTGAGCAGCACCGCCATGGCGACCGGGGCGAGGATCATCTTGTGTAACTTGTTCATCGCCACCTTCCTTAGTTGACCGCAAACTCGATCTCTTGTTGCATCCGGCTCGCCTGCGGCTTGCCATCCACCATGGCCGGTTTGAACGTCCACTTGGCGATGGTTTTGCGCGCCTCTTTGCCGAGGTCATAGCTGCGCGGCTCTTCCTTGACGATCCGCACGTTGCTGACGGTACCGCGCTCGGTGACGGTGAACTCCACCAGCACCTTGCCGGAGGCCAGCCCCGCCAGTGCCGCCTTGCGAGGCATCATGGGCTCGAAGGTTGCCAGCGGAATGGCGCCGTTGTTGCCACCAACGCCACCACCACCGCCGCCGGTGCTGTAGGCACCCAGCGCGTTACCACCACCGATGTTGACCGGGATGTCGAGCTTGGGCATGTCCATCGGCGCGCTCTCCATCTTCGGCCGATCCGTGCTGGCCACCTCCATCTCGGGAGGCGGCGGCGGACGCTTGGGCGGCGGCGGTTTGGGCAGCTCCCGCTGTTTCTCTTGCAGGGTCTCCTGGGGCTTGAGGCGGATGAAATCGGTCATGGTGACGTCATCCTTCTCCACCAGCTCCCGGTGATCCGGTGTGATCAGCTTGTTCATTCCCAGAAACAGAAAGAACACCACCACACAGGAGACCGCCAACGATATCAGGTATCTCATAGGTCTCTCTCCGGCATCAGCTGCTCTTGTCTGCCGCGATGGAGATGTTCTGGACACCGGCCATGCGGATCTGATCCATGACCTGCACCACCAGACCGGAACGGGATTCGTTATCGGCCTGGATCACCACGGCGCTCTCCGGGTTTTCGGCCCGCAGCCGCTCGATGTTGGCGCGTACCGCCCCCACCTCGACTACCCGCTTGTCGACCCAGACCTGACCGTTTTCGCGCACCGCGACCATGATATTGCCCTTCTTCACCGTCTCGGCCGTGCTGGCACTGGGACGGTTGATCTCGACACCGGACTCCTTGACGAAGGAGGTGGTGACGATGAAGAAGATCAGCATGATGAACACTATGTCCAGCATGGGGGTCAAATCGATAGCCGCCTCGTCAGCACCACTGTCGCTGTAACGTTTTCTCATAGCAGAAACTCCTTGCTTGTTCTGTGCCCCCGGCAGGCCATGCCTCGTCGGGGGTATGCATCCTGCATCAACCGTGTTTCAGGTTGTCTTCCAGCTTTTGCACCGCCAGTTTGGCCTTGTGATCGAGCTGGTTGACAAAAAACAGGCCGGAAAGGGCGGCGATCATGCCCGCCATGGTCGGTACTGTTGCCTTGGAGATCCCCGATGCCATCGCCCGCGGCGAACCGGTACCGGTGATGGCCAGGGTGTCAAACACCTGCACCATCCCGACCACAGTGCCGAGCAGCCCCATCAACGGGCAGAGAGCGATCAGCACCTTGATGACCGGCATCCCCTTGTCCACCGCCATGGCGACCCGTGAGACCAGCTCGCGCCGGATCTGCTTGGCAGACCAGGAGAGATGATCGGTGCGGGCCAGCCAGGCGGCCTTGGTCTGCTTCACCTGCTTGGGGTAGACCGCCATGAAGTAGAACCAGCGCTCCAGCAACAGGGCCCACATCATCAGAGTCAGGAAGAACAGGGCGACCAGTACATCGCCCCCCAATCCCAAAAACCGGCGGACCGACTCGACTTCTTCAATCAACCAGAACCACATGGGTGACTCCTTACGCTGCGGCTTTGGAGGCGTGCAGACGTTCCTGATAACGGGCGACGAAACCGGCGCTCTGCTCTTCCAGCACCTGGATCAGACGACGGCTCTGGGTCTGCACAATGGTGTAGAGGAACAGCATGGGCACCGCGACGACCAGACCCTGCATGGTGGTCACCAGCGCCTCGGAGATACCGCCCGCCATCAGCTTGGGATCGCCGGTACCGAACAATGTGATGGCCTGGAAGGTGGCAATCATCCCCACTACGGTACCGAGCAGACCCAGCAGCGGCGCGACCGAAGCGATCAGCTTGATGATGCTGATGCCCTTCTCGAACTTGGGCACGTTGCGCAGGATTATCTCGTCGAGCTTGGACTCCAGATCCTCGATGTTGTCACCGCGATGGCTCTGGTAGGCCCCCAGCATGTCACCAATGGGGTTGCCCTTGATGATCTGATCAGATTTCAGCTGCTTGCGCATGGACGAGCCGATCAGCGACAGGCGGATACCGCAGAAGATGGCCAGCAGGGTACCGAGCACGCCGAGCACCATGATGACGTAACCCACTTCACCACCCTGATCGATCCGCTCCTTGAGAGTCGGTGACTGCACCAGCAGAGAGAGGATCACGCCGCGAGACGGGTCGATAAAGATGGGCTTGACCCCGTCACCGCCCTGTTCAAACTCGGCGATCGGTGCCAGCACCCCCTTGTCAGGTTGACGGGAAAGCTGCTCGAACTTGCCGGTCTCCGGCACGAAGGTGAGGTACTTGCCTTCGGAGACAGTGTTGAACTCACCGATCTGGGTGACCGTCTTCTCGGCCTGGTTGCCTTCGCCGTAGACCACAGTCGCCGGGATCTGGCTCACCTTGCCACCGTCCACCATGCGGCTGAGGGTGGTGGTCCAGAACGCTTCCAGATCGTCGCTGGAGGGGAGCTCTTTACTCTCGGCCAGACGGGTCAGCAGCGCGGTCTGTTCCGGATGCTCGACCCGACGGGCGGAGGCGTTGAAGATCCCCTTGAACTCACCGGCGAACTGACGCAGTACGCCGAACATCTCACCCATGTTGCCGGAACGCTGGCGCAGGGTTTCAGTCAGCTCGGTCAGCTGCTTGTCATTGGCATCGAAGGTCGCCTTGAGCTGCTCGCCCTTGGCGGTTTCGGCAGCCAGCTCGGCCTTGGCCTTGGCCAGCAGCGCCCCCTGCTCGTTCTTGTCAGCCAGGAAGCGGGCTTCCCGCTCCTTGTTGAGTTGGGATTCGCTCAGGCTGGAGGCCTTGACCTGATTCAGCAGCGCATTGAGATCCACCGGTTTTTCGGCGGCGGTCACCGGCAGGGTGACCAGGGTTGCTCCCGCAATCAGGGAGGCAATCGCAAGTTTGATTCCTTTCATGATGCTTTCTCCGCAGTTTGAACCGGCAGCTTGATCAGAGCGGGAGGCGCCTGCTTCTTGGCGATGCGAAGGCCCTGTTCAACCGCACTGCGATACTCCTGGGGCAACTCTTCCCACTGGCGAGTCTTCTTGTTCCACATCCCGGTCTCATTGCCATCCGGGGATTGATAGAGCAGCGCGATGCGGCCAACCCGCAGGAACTCGTAGGTCTTCTCGCTACCATCCTTGTCCAGGCTCGCCTTGTAGGATTCGATGGTGCGGCTGAAGCCCTCCTCGATCTGGTAGGCCTCCAGGATCTTGCGGTACTTCTCGGAGATGGTGACATCGGCACGGTTCATCAGGTCGGTCAGGGCTGCTACGCGGTCCTCGCGCTCGACCTTCTGGAACGGCAGATCCAGCGCCACAAACTGCTCGAGGGAGTCGATCATCTTGAGCATCAGGGGGACAACTTCGGTGCTGGTCTGATCAATCTGGGCGATCTGCTTTTGCATCGACGCCAGCTCGGCACTCTGGGACTCGACCATCTTGCTCACCTGCTCGTTGTAGGTGCGCAGACTGTCGACCTGACGCAGGGCGGCCTTGTACTGGGCCAATGCGGATTCGGCAGATTCGGCATAGCTGTCGATCTTCTGCTGGGAAACTTTTGATGCGTTGTCGGTGGCGGCTTGAGCGTCCACGGCCTGACCGGCAGTGGCGGCACTCAGATTGAAGCTGGTCAACAAGGCGGCCGAAACCAGGCTGCCAAGGAGCGCTTTCTTCATTGTAATGGTCCTTGTCTTCATAGGATTACCCTATCTCCGTAACTTCCTTGGACGTTGGGCACAGCCGGCCCGACCGGGCCGGCTGAGGTTGTATATCAACAGGGTTGATTAGAACTTCTGGGTGTAGTCGATGTAGTAGACCCGTCCGTCAATGCTGTAGAGGTATTCATCGTAGGTGTAACCATCATTTGACAGGGAAGGTCCACGGTTGAACATGTTCTTCACGCCGGTCTGGATCTTGGCATTCCAGCTGGTATCGACCGCGACGTTCAGGTTCCAGATGGTGTTGGAAGCAATATGGCCCTCTTCCTTGTCATCCACATAGTCCTGGCTCTGGGAGTCGATATAGTTGGTGCTCAGGTAGGTATCCAGATTCCACAGCTGCGGGAAGTTGGCACCGATCCCGGAGTTGAAACGGAAATCGGGTTTGCCATTCCAGCCCTTCTTGTCAACCATTGGGCCACCAGCAAACAGACCTTCCTCATATTTCAGGATGTAGCTGCTGCCAAAGTCGTATCGCAGGGTGAAGGAGTTGAAGTCGTACTTGTAGTCCGCCTTGAAGTCGATACCACTGGTCTTGAGTTGCCCCAGGTTGACCATGCCGGCATAGACCTTCTCGACATCGCCGTTGGCGTCACGAATGACGTTCGGGTTGCTGCCGGTATTGAGCTCCTGATAGAACTGGGTCTGGGTGGTAGCCAGCTGGATTACGTCATCAATCTTGATGTAGTAGTAATCGAGCGACAGGTTCAGATTGTCCAGCGGATTGTAGGCCGCCCCGATAGTGAAGGTATTGGCGGTCTCTTCCTTCAGGTTCTTGTTGGATTGGCGCGTTGTCTCGTACTGCTCTTCGGAACAGTTGGCAATACCATTGGCCTGGCAGTAGACATAGTCCTTGGCAAAATCCGCTGACTGGGCATCCGCCGCATAGAGATCATTCAGACCCGGCGCGCGGAAAGACTGGGACCAGGAGGTACGGAACATCAGCTGGTCGAGTGGCTGATAACGCAGACTCGCTTTGGGCGAGAAGGCGCTGCCAAAGTCGCTGTACTTGTCATAACGACCCGCCAGGTTCAGCTCGATCTGCTCGGTGATGGGGATCAGGCTCTCGATGTAGGTGGCAAACACATCGCGCACACCGCTACCGGAGTTGCCGGATGAACCCAGTACGTTACCCGCTTCGGACTGGCTGTCGTAGGTGTCGGAATAAACCCAATCGTTATACTCGGCACCCAGATACCAGCTGACCGGGCCAGCAGGCAGTTCGCCCATCTCCCAACCAAGACCGCCATACCACTGGAAGAAATCCATCTTGGAGTTGCGGCTGGTGGTATAAGAGAGATCCTTGGTGGCATCAGCGGAGAAGCTGCCGTTGACGAAGTTTCCACTGTTTACCTGAGTCTGAACCGCCGGCTCCAATACATAGCCATTACCAATACTCTGGTTATCTGTCTTGGAGTACATGTAACCGGCGTTCCACTCCAGATCGCCAACCGCCTCGGTCGGAACCACCCCTTCAAAACCCAGGTTCAGGGTACCGGTCAAGTCGGTCACTTCATTGTCACGGGGACCGACGTTGTTGAAGCGGTAGTAAACCGTCGCAGCCTTGGCGGTGCTAAAGTTGTTGGCAGACAGGACTGCAGCGCTTTCAGGGGTGGAGCCATCCACGGTGAAGGCACCAGCAGCAGGAGCGAAACGACCAAAACTGGTGACCCGGGAACCAATCATCTGTGGCACGAAATCCACATTGTCGTTGATATGGTAGCGGCCGTTGACATAGACGGTGTCGCGAGTACGCGAGGCGGTCTTGGCTGCGACCTGGGCAAAGTCGAAGCGGCAAGCCGTACCCTTGGTGACAAAACCGGCGCCGGTGCTTTCACAGTCGACCCCATTCAGAGTACGGGTTACGGTCTTGCCAGTTGCCGCGTCTACTCCCTTGATATTGCGACCATAGAGGCTAGGAGACTCAGCCCCCTGCTTGGCCAGATAGTCACGATCCTTGTAATAGATTTCGTCTTTGACATCATGCTCGTAGACCATCATCAGGGAACCTTTCTCACCCGAAATACCGCTGACGATGGAACCACTCTGTTCGTCACCACCTTCCTCGGTCGGTGAACCGACGCGCCCCTGGAATGACAAACCTTCAAAACCCTCTTTGAGGATCACGTTGATAACGCCACCGATGGCATCAGAACCATACAGGGCAGAGCCACCGTCCAGGTTCACTTCCACCCTCTCAACGGCCGCCATGGGGATGGTGTTGAGGTTGATGGCGGTGCCCCCCATTGAGGGAGAACCGGCGATACGCTTGCCATTGAGCAGCACCAGTGTGCGATCTTCACCAAGGCCACGCAGCCCTACGGTGGCTTGTGACTGGGCTGAGCTACCGGAGGATGGAGAGAAACCACCAAAGGAGTTGTAGGAGGCCTGTTTCAGATAATCAGCCACAGTCTGCTGGCCAGACTGTTCAATTTGGGCCTTGCTGACAGAGACAACCGGAGTCGCCCCCTCAACATCAACACGAGAGATACGGGAGCCAGTGACTTTGATTTTCTGCAGTTTTTCGACATTCTGCCCTTCTTCGGCAGATACGGATGGGGCCGCCGCAAGGCTCGCCAAGGCGAACGCAATCGCAGCAGAGATTCTGCTCTTCCTAAGCATCGCTTATATCCTTCCTGGTTGTTTATTGTTTGCTTCCTGATACCGCCCTCTTTGGAGCGATGCGTAAGGCTTATCAATCTTTGACTGGCGACGTCAATGGAGTGGGGGGATCGGGAGGGTGAGATGTGGAATAAGCGGAGTGTATTAATTTTGACCGGCATAAATAGTGAATAATTCTGCCAAAAACATCCCGCGCAATGTGAAATCGTTGTTAAAACATGTAAAAGACGCTGAATTAAAAGTTGATGAACTTATTTATTTACGTGCTGTCTCTTTATATCTTATTTCGATTTATTGGCAAAAATAAGAATAAAACTCTATTTTAATTATTATTGTGACTGACCACTCCGATGGGGGAGATAGATAAATTTGTCGAGATGATATCGTTTTCCCTTCTTTGACAGCAGAAATAAAAGCACTTAAAATTCAATCGCATAAACAAACACAAGATTCAAACAAACAGCTGTTTATATTTTTTAAAATAATGTTGAGCAGTAGCGTTTTGTTTTGATTTTCACTTTTCAGATAAAAAACGTCATTTTTCGGTGCTTTTGGTCTCAGCGGGTCATTTGTCCCAGTTTTCCATTTCCTTGTACTTGATTTTTGTTGCAGAGCTTTTACAGTGGCCAAGCGGATTGTCTGCTGTTTGGCAACCAATCCAGCGCGTAATGCCAGGAAGGACAGGCCCGTCACCGGATTTGACTGGCCGCAAAAAAGAACAACAAGGACGAGGTTCCACCATGCTGTCGTATTTCCTACGCCGGATGCTTTTGATCATCCCGACGTTTCTCGGTATCACCCTGCTCGTCTTCACCATCACCCGTTTCGTGCCGGGCGGACCGGTCGAACGCATGCTGCTGCAAGCCCAGGTTTCCCAGAATGAATCCGGCCGTTCCAGCGGCAGCAAGGGGGCGCAAGCCCTCTCCGATGAACAGATCGAGGAGCTCAAGGCCTTCTATGGCCTCGACAAGCCCATGCTGGTCGCCTACTGGGAGTGGCTGCAGAAGCTGGCGGTGCTGGATCTGGGCGAATCGACCCGCTACTACGAGCCGGTGTGGGATCTCATCAAGGAGCGGCTCCCCGTCACCGCCTTCTTCGGACTGGCGACCTTTCTGCTGAGCTATGCGGTCTCCATTCCGCTGGGGGTGGCCAAGGCGCTCAGGCACAACAGTCGCTTCGACTCGTTAAGCTCCATGCTTATCTACATGGCCTATGCCCTGCCCGCCTACGTGGTGGGGATCTTCCTCATCACAGTCTTCGCCTTCCATCTGGAGTGGCTGCCAATGGGCGGTTTTCCGGGGGACGACTTTGAGTACATGGAGAGCAGCTGGGATCAGATCCGCACTGTCTTTGCCCACGCCCTGCTGCCGCTTATCGCCTACGCCATCGGCGATTTCGCCATCCTCACCATGACCATGAAAAACAGCCTGATGGAGAACCTGTCGGCCGATTATGTGCGTACCGCCGTGGCCAAGGGACTGCCGTTTCGCAAGGCGGTCACCGACCACGCCATGCGCAACAGCCTGATCCCCATCGCCAGCCACCTGGGGTCTGTGCTTACCGTTTTCTTTGGCGGCTCCTTCCTCATCGAGACCATCTTCAACATCGACGGCATCGGCCTGCTCGGTTACGAGGCGATCGTCGAACGGGATTACCCCACCGTCATGGGCATTCTGGCCATCACCTCCATGCTGATGCTGATTGGCAATATCGTCTCCGATATCTGCGTTGCCCTGGTTGATCCGCGTGTGCGGTTTGGAGATTGACCATGAACCAGACCTCTATTGCTATGCCGATGCTGGTATCACGCCATATCGTCTCCGATATCTGCGTTGCACCCTCTGTTGACCCCCGCGTGCGGTTTGGAGACTGACCATGAAGCTCAATCCGGTTACCTTGAAAAAACTCAAGCGCTTCAAGTCGATCAAGCGCGGTTACTACTCCTTCATCATCTTCACCACCCTGGTGCTGCTCTCCCTGCTGGCGGAGCTGCTGGTCAACAGCCGGGCACTGATGGTGAGCTATCAGGGCCAGCTGCACTTCCCCACCTATGGCGATGTGATCCCCGGTCAGCAGTTCGGGCTCGATTACGAGTACGAAACCAACTACCGCCAGCTCAAGGCCAAATTTGCCGCAGAGGACCAGGGAGACTGGGTACTGCTGCCGCCGGTACCCTGGAACCCCTACGAGCAGGATTTCAAGGAGGATGCCTACCCGCCTTACGCCCCCAGCGCGGCCGAGCGCCACTTCCTCGGCACCGACACCAGCGGCCGCGACGTGCTGGCGCGACTGGTTTACGGCTTTCGCATCGCCATCGGCTTTGCCTTTATCGCGCTGGCGGCCAGCTACGCCATCGGGGTCACCATCGGCTGTCTGATGGGCTTTCTCGGCGGCCGCTTTGACCTCATTCTGCAACGCTTTATCGAGATCTGGTCCCAGGTGCCGTTTCTCTACGTCATCATGATCCTGGTGTCGCTGGCCAAGCCCAACTTCGGCCTGTTTGTCGCCATCAACGTGCTGTTCGGCTGGATGGGGATCACCTGGTATATGCGCACCCTCACCTACAAGGAGCGGGCGCGGGACTATGTGATGGCGGCGCGGGCGCAAGGGGCGACCACCGGGCGGATCATCTTCAACCACATCCTGCCCAACACCCTGATGATGATCGTTACCCTGGCGCCGTTCGCCGTGGTGGGCAATATCTCCACCCTGACGGCACTCGACTATCTGGGCTTCGGGCTGGCACCGCCGACCCCAAGCTGGGGGGAGCTGCTCTCCCAGGGCATCAACAATCTGGATGCCATCTGGATCGTCAGCTCGGTGGTGGCAGCGGTGAGTCTGGTGCTGATCATGGTCTCCTTTATCGGTGAGGCGATCCGCGAGGCGTTTGATCCGCGCAAATTTACCCGTTACCAATAAGCCAGCCGATGCCAGCGCATCGGCAGGCGCCAGATAACGAACAGTGATAAATGAAGGACGGGCCGCCGCCATCGGCGGTCCCGGGAGCAAGGGATAATCCCGTTATCAATCAAGACCCCCAGTGCAGGGGCCAGACCTGGAAGTCAAACATGAAAAATAAAATCAAATGGATAGGTGCTCTCTTTGTGCTGGTAAACGGATCCTGGGTCTGGGCGGCCAGCCTGCCCGCGGATCTCAAATGGGAGACCAACGACACGGATCCGGTGTTCGCCTCCCCCAAGGCGCTGCCGGGCGGCAGCCTCAATATGTTTGTGGAGAGCTTTCCGCTGACGTTTCGCACCGTGGGGCCAGATTCCAACGGATCGTTCCGCTCCTTTATTCTCGATAACCAACTACGGCTCATCAGCTTCCACCCCAATACCGGCAACCCCATCCCCTCGCTGGCGACCCACTGGGCCATAGCGCCAGACAGCCAGACCGTCTACTTCAAGCTGGATCCGCGAGCCAAATGGTCGGATGGCAAGCCGGTCAATGCCGATGACTACACCTTCGGCTACGAGATGATGCGCTCCAAACACATCAAGGGGCCCTGGTTCAACAACTACTACACCACCGAAGTGGTAGCGGTAGAGAAGATCGATGATCACACCATTATGGTCAAAGCGGGCAACCGCAAGGCCAAGATGGACCTGCTCAACACCACCGAGCTGTGGCCCCAGCCCAAGCACTACTACAAGCTGACCCCCAACTGGGTGAAGCAGTACAACTGGGCCGTGGTGCCCACCACAGGTCCCTACGTGATCAGCGACGTCAAGAAGGGCAAGTCGGTCACCTTCAGCAAGCAGAAGGATTGGTGGGCAAAAGATGATCGCTACAACCAGCACAGATTCAACATCGACACCATCAAGGTGCAGGTGATCCGCGACCACAACATCGCCTTCCGCCACTTCCTGAAAGGGGAGATCGATACCTTCGAGATGATCCTGCCCAACTGGTGGCATGAAAAAGCGGTCACCCCAGAGTACAAAAAAGGCTACGTGCAGAAGGTAATGGCCATGACCGACACCAAACAGGGCGGTCAGGGGGTGCACCTCAATGTGGCCAACCCCAAGCTGGCGGACGTGAACGTGCGCCTCGGCATCCAGCACGCCTTCAACATCGACAAGATGATAGAGACCGTGCTGCGTGGCGACTATGACAGAGCCACCACCTTCGGCTCGGGTTTTGGCGAGTTCACCGACATGACGCTGCCGGAGAGGGCTTACGACATCGACAAGGCGCGGGAATACTTTGCCAAGGGCGGCTACAACAAGCCGGGGCCGGACGGCATCCTGCAAAATGAGAAGGGGGAGCGGCTGACCCTGGCGCTCACCTACACCAGTCAGGAGCACTCCAAGCGCCTGACCGTGTTGAAAGAGGAGGCCAAGAAAGCGGGTCTCGATCTGGAGCTCAATCTGGTGGATGGCGCCACCGGCTTCAAGGTGATGCTGGAGAAGAAACACGAGGCGGCCTGGCTTGGCTGGGGCGGCGGCGGTCTCTATCCACAATATTGGGAGTCGTTCCACTCCGCCAACGCCAACAAACCGCAGACCAACAACCTGTTCAACGTGGCTGACAAGGAGCTGGACGCACTGATCGACGCCTACAACGTCGAATTCGACATGGCCAAACGGGCCAAGCTCTCCCAGCAGATCCAGCAGCGCATCTATGACCTCGCCATCTTCGTGCCCGGGGTGCAGCTCAACTATGTGCGGGCCAGCAGCTGGCGTTATGTGATGCTGCCGGAAGTGCCTGCCACCAAGAACACGCCGGATCTGCTCTACTGGCCGATGGACGGTTATCCTCACAGTAGCGGCGGTTTGCTCTGGCTCGATCCCAAGGTGAAGGAAGAGACCCGCAACGCCAAGGAGGCAGGGGAGGCGCTGGCGCCCATCAACCTGCTCGACAAGACCTATGCACGTCATTGATATTCAGGCCATTGCGAAGGGAGCAGCCGTTATGCCCAACACTCAGGCCCCCATTCTTGACGTACCGGATAACGGGGGGGAGTTCGCCGCTGATAACGGCCAGCACCAGACCCCAATCCTCGAAGTTCGCGATCTTGAGGTGGAGTTCGCCGTCGATGACGGCAAGATCAAGGTGCTCGACGGGGTCAGCTTCAAGGTGGCCCCGGGTCAGACGCTGGGGATCGTCGGCGAGTCCGGCTGTGGCAAGAGTGTCACTTCACTCGCCATCATGGGGCTGCTGCCCAAGCCCCACGGTCAGGTAGTCGCCGGTTCCATCCGCTTTCAGGGGGAGGAGCTGTTGTCGCTTGCGCCGGATCAGATGTACAAGGTGCGCGGCAACCGCATCTCGATGATCTTTCAGGAGCCGATGACGGCCCTCAACCCGGTGCAGACGGTCGGTGAGCAGCTGATGGAGGTGTTTCGTCTCCACCGCCCGGAGTATGACAAGGCCCAGCGCAAAGCCGCGGCCATCACCATGCTGCAGAAGGTGGGTATCCCGGAACCGGCCCAGCGCTTTGCGGTCTATCCCCACAACCTCTCCGGCGGCATGCGCCAGCGGGTGATGATCGCCATGGCGCTCTCCTGCGAGCCAGACCTGCTTATCTGTGACGAGCCGACCACGGCGCTGGATGTCACCATTCAGGCCCAGATCCTCGAACTGATGAAAGAGCTGCAGACCCAGACCGGGATGGCCATCATCTTTATTACCCACGATCTGGGGGTAGTGGCGGAGCTGTGCGACGAAGTGGTGGTGATGTATGCCGGACGGGCGGTAGAGCAGGCCGACGTGTTCGAGCTGTTTGACCACCCCCGTCACCCCTATACCCACGGCTTGATGAGCTCGATCCCGCGCCTCGAGGATGAGCCCAAGAGCCTGCTCAAGACCATCAAGGGACAGGTACCGGCCCTGCACGAAATGCCCGCTGGCTGCCGCTTCTCCAACCGCTGCCCCCATGCGACCGATCTCTGCATCAGCGCCATTCCGGCGGTGGAGCAACTCAATCCGCGCCACCATGTCGCCTGTCACTACTGGAAGGAGTTGACCCCATGAGCACTCTGTTATCGGTCAGGGATCTGAAACAGCACTTCCGGCTGGGAGGCGGCTTCCTGCGCAAGCAATATACGGTTCATGCGGTGGATGGCATCAGCTTCGATCTCAAGCAGGGGGAGACGCTGGGGCTGGTGGGTGAGTCGGGCTGCGGCAAGTCCACCCTCGGGCGCAGCCTGCTCAAGCTGTTCGAGCCGACCGCAGGCACCATCACCTTCGAGGGGCGCGACATCACCGCCCTCAGCCCGAAGGAGATGCGCTCCCTGCGTCAGGAGATGCAGATGGTATTTCAGGACCCTGCAGAATCCCTCAACAGCCGCCACACCGTGGGCCAGATTTTGGAGGAGCCCTTTATCATCCACGGTAAAGGCAACACTGAGCAGCGCCGCGGCTGGGTACAGGAGTTGCTGGCAAAAGTGGGCCTGCCGGGCAGTGCGGTGGATCGCTACCCCCACGAGTTTTCCGGCGGTCAGCGCCAGCGGATCGGCATCGCCCGCGCCATCGCCCTCAAGCCCAAGCTGCTGGTGTGCGACGAGGCAGTCTCGGCCCTCGATGTCTCGGTGCAGTCGCAGATCGTCAACCTGCTGCTCAGCCTGCAGCGGGAGATGAACCTCTCCATCATCTTCATCGCCCACGATCTGTCGGTGGTCAAACATATCTCGGATCGGATCGCGGTGATGTATCTGGGACGGATCGTCGAGCTGGCGGATGCCCAGTCGCTCTATCTGGCGCCGCGCCACCCTTACACCCAGGCGCTGATCTCTGCCATTCCGGTACCGGACCCGCGCAGGCGCAGTCAGCGCATTCTGCTGACCGGCGATGTGCCCTCCCCCATCTCGCCGCCAAGCGGCTGCCACTTCCACCAGCGCTGCCCCCATGCGACCGAGTTGTGCAAAAGCAAGGCACCCAAGCTTGAGGCGTGTGATGAGGCCCATCATCAAGTGGCCTGCCACACCCCGCTCGCCGTCGGTGGTCACGCTATCAGCGGCAACGCCATGAGCGGCGACAGCAGGCTGGAGCAGGCGAGCTAGGCGCAGCGAACAAACCCCAGGGGAGAAACAGACGAGGCGGCCATCAGGCCGCCTCGTGCTATCGGGTCACTCTTGTCTTATCGCGTCACGGCTACCGCTTGTCAGGCAATCTGGTAACGGCCCGGCTTGTGGTTGAGTGTCAACACCAGATTACAGATAACCGCCGCCACGATGGAAAGCGCCAGGATCCAGGACTGCACCACGAAAAACGAGGCGACAACAATGGCGCAATCGAGCCCCATCTGCAGCTTGCCCGCCCGGATGCCAAAGCGATCCTGAATAAAGAGCGCCAGAATGTTGAACCCCCCCAGACTCGACTTGTGACGGAACATGATGAGCAGCCCCATGCCAATCAGGGTGCCGCCGATCAGCGCCGCATAGAGGGGCTCTATCTTGCCGATCTGCAACACCCCGTTAAGGTGATCTGTCATGTAGGAGACTGCTGCCACTGAGACAAAGGTGTTGAAGGTAAAACGTGGCCCCATCCGCAGCCATGCCAGCGCATAGAAGGGCAGGTTGATGCCGAAAAACAGCAGGCCGAAGCTGATGCCGGTCACCTTTTGCAGCAGCAGCGCCAGCCCGGCAGTCCCGCCGGTGAGCAGGCCAACCTGATGAAACAGAAAGATGCCGAGGGAAACAAAGCCGGCCGCCGTCAGCAGGGCCAGCACATCCTCATAAATAGGATGGGCAGTGCGAATCGAGGTGTTGTCCATAACCTGTATCCAAGCGAAGTAAAGAGAGAGTGTCTGTCGCCTGCCGTTACGGGCGGGCTGCGAGCCCTGTCCACAGGGCT
This sequence comes from Aeromonas sp. 602396, assembly GCF_049173735.1. Taxonomy (NCBI): domain Bacteria; kingdom Pseudomonadati; phylum Pseudomonadota; class Gammaproteobacteria; order Aeromonadales; family Aeromonadaceae; genus Aeromonas; species Aeromonas sp. 602396. The sequence continues at coordinate 110,393 of NZ_JAAKSD010000017.1, forward strand.
TCGTTATGGGGTCCAGTCTATTTTTTGTGAAAAGGATCACAACAGTCAGGCTGAACGCCCCATTCTGGTGCCTGTCATCTGGCATTGACACTCGCTGCACCAAGATGCAGCATGCCGCGCCGTCAGAGGCGGTTTGCCATGGCACAAACGCGCCGGCTCTGCTACAAAGCGCGCAGCCCCCTTTTCCCATCACCGTAAGGAGCCCCATGATCTGCACAGGACCCCAACCATGACGTATCTGGTCACCGGCGTCGCCGGTTTTATCGGTTTTCATGTGGCCAGCAAGCTGTGCGCCGCAGGCCATCGGGTGGTGGGGATCGATAACCTTAACGACTACTACGAGGTGATTCTGAAAGAGGCACGGCTGGCCCAACTGGCCAGTTTCCCCAATTTTCGCTTCGAGCGGCTGGATCTGGCGGATCGTGAAGCCATGGCGGCCCTCTTTGCCAGCCACGGTTTCGAGCGGGTGATCCATCTGGGGGCACAGGCGGGGGTGCGCTACTCCATCGACAATCCGTTCGCCTATGCCGACAGCAACCTTACCGGCATGCTGACGGTGCTGGAGGGGTGTCGTCACCACGGGATTCAGCACCTCATCTACGCCTCCTCCAGCTCGGTCTATGGCATGGGGGATCAGATGCCCTACTCCACCGCGCAGCAGGTGGATCACCCGGTCTCCCTCTACGCTGCGACCAAAAAGAGCGGCGAGCTGATGGCCCACGCCTATTCGGCGCTCTATGGCCTGCCCACCACAGGGCTGCGCTTCTTTACCGTCTACGGCCCCTGGGGCCGGCCTGACATGGCCATCATCAAGTTCACCCGCGCCATCCTCGCGGGCGAGCCTATCGACGTATACAACCACGGCGATCTCAGCCGCGACTTCACCTACATAGACGACATCGTCGCGGGGATCCTCACCATGGCCGACCAGCCGCCCCGCCCCAATCCCGATTGGCATGCCAGCGAGCAGAGCGCGGCCGAGAGCGCCGCCCCCTACCTCATCCTCAATATCGGCAACGGCCAGCCGGTGCGGCTGCTCGATTTTATCGAGGCGCTGGAAGAGGCCATCGGCAAGCCCGCCATCAAGCGGATGCAGCCGATGCAGGCAGGCGACATGCACGCCACCTGGGCCGACAGCGAGCCGCTGCACACCCTCACCGGCCTGCGCCCCGCCACGCCCCTCAAGCAAGGTGTTGCCGAGTTTGTCCGCTGGTATCTCAACTACTACCGGCCCGTCCGCTGACGAGCACGGGCAGCCTCTCGGTCATTGATGAGTTAATCAGATACCACTGATGCCCCGCGGGTTTTAGGATGGCTGAACGCACTGTCTGCGCACCATAGCGAGGATTTGAGATGCAATCACAGGAACAGGGTCTGATCGATGGACTGTTCGACCGCCTCAAGCAAGCGCAAGCCAGGGATAGCAAGCGAGACCCACAAGCGGATCAGCTGATCCGCCAGCATCTGGCCCAGCAGCCCGATGCCCCCTACTACATGGCCCAGGCGCTGCTAATTCAGCAGGCTGCCCTTACTCGCCTCAACGAGCGGGTCAAGGAGCTGGAAGCCAGCCAGAGCACCCCAAGTGGTGGCAGTTTTCTCTCCGGCCTGTTTGGTAGCGAAAGCAGCCCGCCCCCGCGCTTTACGCCGCCACCGGCATCCGCTCCTGCCCAGCCAGCATCCCGTACCAGCTCCTTTTTGGGCGGCGCCCTGCAAACCGCCGCCGGTGTGGCCGGTGGCGTGATGCTGGCCGATATGATCGGCGGACTGTTTCACAACAACCGCCCCGAGGAGATCATCGACATCATAGAGCCAGCGACCATCGCCAATCCGGTCGATGCGGAACCGGTGCGCTGGGACGGCTGGGATTCACCTCCCGATGCTGGCAGCAATTTTCTCGATGACGATAACCTGAGTGGCGGCTGGGCCGACACTGACGATAACAACGGCGGTTTCTTCTGATCGTCAAACCATTACTGGCCCCGCATCTGGCGGGGCCCAACTCGATACGAAACCCATGACTATGGAAAGTGTGATGACACCACGGATCGGCAGCGGCATGACGCGATATACTCAGCGCGCTTCGTGCCACTCGGGAACAACTCCCGACCCCAGGCGCTCTGTCCGTGGCCACGCAACACCCCCATGACGACAAGGAGCCACCTGATGATCCGAACCCTGCTTTTGACCGGTGCCGCCATTGCGGCCTATGCCCTGACCCAGAGCCACTCTCTGCTTCCCCTGCTCAGCCTGCTGGCCCTGCTTTCGCTCTGGGTTGTCAGCGAAATTGGCAGCTTCTATCGCGCGCTTCCTCCCGCCGTGCTGGATGAGCAGGAGTATCACCACGACTTTTAACCGGATGAAAAATGGTGTGAAACTGTCGAGATGCCGTTAGTTCCATACCGTTTTGCTCTCTGAAACCAACCGGCTATAACAACAGGATCCACTGGGTTCGTGGCGATAGCAGCCATGTTCCTCTATATCTTCTGTACTCAAACAGGAGATAACCCATGAGGCACATCAGCGAAAACGGACTGTTTTTGCTGCTTTTTTTGTCGTTGTTACTGGCAGGTACGCCGCGGGCGATGGCACAAGGCAGGGATTTCAGACAGGCCCCCAAGGCGCTAACAGCGATCAAGCAGGGTCAAGTTGCCCAGCAACACGGTCATCTGCAAAAAGCCATCGCCCTCTATTGCGTGGCCGCCAGTACCGGCAACCCGGAAGGATATTTCCGGATCGGTCGCCTGCTCGCCACCGGCCCCGCCTCGGTTCGCAGCGCCAAGCTGGCTAACAGTTATCTCGCCATGGCAATGCGTCTTGGTAACCGGCAGGCTGCCCGCTACTACAACGCTCGCATCGGCAATGCCCCCATGGGTGATCAGTGCGGCATCGGGATCCGTGGCGGTCAGGGTGGCTATCTGGCCGGGCTCCCTTCCACCCCCTTCAATGTCGACACCTGGGTGGCCCGCCAGCCTCCTGCCAAGCAAGAACTGGTCACCATGCTGCGCCACGCCGCCAAACACCATAAGGTGGATGCCCGGCTGGTGCTGGCGATTGCCATCGCCGAATCCAATCTCAACAGCCGTGCCGTTTCACCCAAGAATGCTCAGGGGCTGATGCAGCTGATCCCCGAAACCCAGCAGCGGTTTGGTGTCACTCACCCCTTTGATCCGGCACAGAACATCAAGGGAGGCGTCAGTTATCTCAAGTGGCTGGATCGCCGCTTCGATGGCGACTGGGTACTGATCTCGGCGGCCTACAATGCCGGGGAAAAAGCGGTGGAACGCTATGGCGGGATCCCACCCTATGACGAAACACAGGAGTATGTAAAACGGGTGCTCTACTTCGCTGGCCACAAGCAGCCCTGAGGCCATTCATCAGCATGTCCGTTACTGACAAAACACGCACCAACATTGCGCAACCGTTTTCCTTTCGGTAGGATCCGGCGCTTTCTCGCCAGCCCTACAGGTATCCCATGAATATCATCAAACGCTGTTCGCGCCTGCTCACCCTCTTTGCCCTCCTCTCCTCCAGCGTGATGGCGGCCACCCCGGCCCCCATCCTGATCCAGGGGGCGATGGACGTCGAAGTCGAAACTCTCGTTGCCGCACTGAAAGACAAGACGGAGCTGACTGTGGGGGCCTGGACATACTGGCAGGGTACTATCTCGGACTATCCGGTGGTCATCTCCCGCACCGAGGTGGGTCTGGCCAATGCCGCTGCCGCCACCACGTTGGCGATTGAGCGTTTCAAACCGCGTCTCATCATCAATCAGGGTACGGCAGGAGGCCATGATCCGGCACTGCACCGGGGCGATATCGTTATCGGCACCAAGAGCTTCAACATGGGAGCCTATCGCAGTGACCTGATGCCCGCCGAGCAAGGCGTCGATCCGAGCAAATGGCACAACTTCGAGGTCACCATGCGTCTGCGCGATAACGGCAAGCTGGTGGAGCACAGCTCGTTCGCTGGCGATCCCGAGCTGATTGGCCGCGCCCTCGGTATGGCCGATCGCTATCGCCACGGCCGAGTAGTAGGCGGCATCATTGGCACCGCCGATGAGTGGAACCGACAGGTAGCGCGCATCAACTGGCTGCATCAGACCTACCAGACCGCCGCGGAAGAGATGGAAACCTCCTCCGCCGCCCTAGTGGCCGAGGCCTACAAGGTACCCTTTGTCGGCATCCGGGTACTCTCCAATACCGATCTCCACGGTGAAGAGTTTGACCCGCAGACTGCCATCCACTGCCAGCAATTTGTCATTGATTACGCAAACGCGCTGATCAACAGTTTCCACAAGGCATAAGGCCCTATAAGAGGCCGTCATGACAGGCGGCCTATCTTTCCCCCCCATCTTTGCCCCCCCTTGCCCATTGGTTTACAATCGGAACGTTTTTTGGAACCGGGTTGACCTGTGTCGACCAGGCCCCACCACGACATCAGTCTGTTAATGCCAAGACATTAACCTGCTGAAAAGGAAGAGAATTAGCCAATGGCTCAATTTATTTACACCATGAACCGGGTCGGCAAGGTAGTGCCGCCCAAGCGTCATATTCTCAAGAACATCTCCTTGAGCTTCTTCCCGGGCGCCAAGATTGGCGTGCTGGGTCTGAACGGCGCCGGTAAATCGACCTTGCTGCGCATCATGGCGGGCATCGACACCGAGATCGAAGGGGAAGCCCGTCCGCAGCCCGGCATCAAGATCGGCTACCTGCCGCAGGAGCCGAAGCTGGAGCCGGAGCAGACCGTACGCGAAGCAGTCGAAGAGGCCGTTGGCGAGGTGAAGCGCGCCATGGCCCGTCTGGACGAGGTCTATGCGGCCTACGCCGACCCGGATGCCGACTTTGACAAGCTGGCCCGCGAACAGGGCGAGCTGGAGGCCATCATCCAGGCCCAGGGCGGCCACAACATGGAAAACCAGCTGGAGCGTGCGGCCGATGCCCTGCGCCTGCCGGCCTGGGATGCCAAGATCAAGCACCTCTCCGGTGGTGAGCGCCGCCGTGTGGCGCTCTGCCGTCTGCTGCTGGAAAAGCCGGACATGCTGCTGCTGGACGAACCGACCAACCACCTGGATGCGGAATCCGTGGCCTGGCTGGAGCGCTTCCTGCACGACTATGAAGGCACTGTTGTGGCCATCACCCACGACCGTTACTTCCTCGACAATGTGGCAGGCTGGATCCTGGAGCTGGACCGTGGCGAGGGTATCCCGTGGGAAGGCAACTACTCCTCCTGGCTGGAGCAGAAGGACGCCCGTCTGGCGCAGGAAGCCAGTTCCGAGGCGGCCCGTCGCAAGTCCATCGAGAAAGAGCTGGAGTGGGTTCGTCAAAACCCGAAAGGGCGTCAGGCCAAGTCCAAGGCCCGTATGGCTCGCTTCGAAGAGCTCAACACCAACGACTACCAGAAGCGCAACGAGACCAACGAGCTGTTCATTCCGCCCGGACCGCGCCTCGGCGACAAGGTGGTGGAAGTGGCCAACCTGCGCAAATCCTACGGTGATCGGGTGCTGATCGACGATCTGTCGTTTGCCATTCCGAAGGGTGCCATCGTCGGCATCATCGGCCCGAACGGTGCCGGTAAGTCGACCCTGTTCCGCATGATGTCGGGTCAGGAGCAGCCGGATTCCGGCGCCATCACCCTGGGTGAAACCGTGGTGCTGGCCTCTGTCGATCAGTTCCGCGACAGCATGGATGACAAGAAGACGGTCTTCGAAGAGGTCGCTGACGGTCAGGATATCCTGCGCATCGGCAACTACGAGTTCCCGAGCCGCGCCTATATCGGCCGCTTCAACTTCAAGGGTTCCGACCAGCAGAAGCGGGTTGGCGAACTCTCCGGTGGTGAGCGCGGTCGTCTGCACCTGGCCAAGCTGCTGCAGACCGGCGGCAACGTGCTGCTGCTGGATGAACCGACCAACGATCTGGATATCGAAACCCTGCGCGCCCTCGAGAACGCCCTGCTGGAGTTCCCGGGTTGTGCCATGGTCATCTCCCACGACCGCTGGTTCCTCGACCGTATCGCCACTCACATCCTGGACTATCAGGATGAGGGCAAGATCGAGTTCTTCGAAGGTAACTTTACCGAATACGAAGAGTGGAAGAAGAAGACCTACGGCGCCGAGGCGATCCAGCCCCATCGCGCCAAGTACAAGCGCATCGCCAAATAAGGCTGACTGCGTGTTGAGGGGAGCTCCGGCTCCCCTTTCTGTTGTCTTTTGGCTTACAATCCTAGACGGATGCCTTTGCATGGATGTAGCACGATGACGACCCCCATAGAGAAAAAACTCACCATCCAGATCCGGGTTGAACCGGGTTGTCTCGGGCCGGATGGCAAGACACATATAGAGACCTTCTGTGCCGCTGCTGCCAAGATTTTTGCCGCCGTGGAGCCCGAGCTGGTGAGCTGGGTGCTGATCCCCCGCTATGACAAGCAGCTGCCGGAGCAAGAGTTCTTTATCGAGGGGCGCAAGCTGACCGAAGAGCAGGCAAGCCTGTTTCTGCGCCGCTTCGGCCGTGAACTGGGTGAAGTGCAAGACCGGCTCGACTCGGTGCTGGCCCAGCTGGTCGAGCGCTACTTCAAAACCCTTTAAGCCTCCAATTTTCGATAAAAGGTTCTCTGCTGAGAACCTTTTTTCATGCTCAAAAAGCAAACGTTTGAATTTTTACTCTATTCATTGATCTGCTTCGCAGATCCGGGGTTTGTAAACGGCGCCGCCTGTGTAAAAATGTGCGCGCCGTCACGGTATCAGGACGAGTCTGGTTACTTAACCGCCAGAAACAGGGCAATTTACCCCGCATGGATGGGATAGCCCGTTCCCCTGCTGCTTATTTCACGTCACCTATTGGAATCCAACATGAATCAACAACACCAAGCTGCCAATCAGGCCGCCGGGCAAGGATTGCTTGAGCGCCTGTTTGCCCTGCAAGGCCATGGCACTACCGCCCGCACCGAAGTGATCGCAGGTATCACCACCTTCCTGACCATGGTCTACATCGTGTTCGTCAACCCGCAGATCCTCTCTGCTGCGGGCATGGACACCCAGGCCGTGTTCGTCACCACCTGCCTCATCGCCGGTATCGGCAGCATCCTGATGGGCCTGTTGGCCAACCTGCCGATCGCGCTGGCCCCCGCCATGGGCCTCAATGCCTTCTTCGCCTTCGTGGTGGTCGCGGGCATGGGTTACTCTTGGCAAGTGGGCATGGGCACCATCTTCTGGGGCGCCATGGGTCTGTTGATCCTCACCCTGCTGCGGGTGCGCTACTGGCTGATCGGCAACATCCCGCTTACTCTGCGGGTCGGCATCACCGCCGGTATCGGTCTGCTGATCGCCCTGCTCGGCCTGCACAACGCAGGGATCGTCGTGGCCAACCCCGCGACTATGGTGACAGTGGGCAATCTCACCTCCCTGCCCTGCCTGCTGGGGCTGCTCGGTTTCTTCCTGATCTGCATCTTCTCCGCCCGCGGCGTCCACTCCGCCGTGCTGATCGCCATCGTGGTCACCACGGGTCTGGGCTGGCTGTTTGGCGATGTCACCTTCAAGGGCTTTGTCTCCATGCCTCCCAGCATCGAGCCGGTGTTCGGCCAGCTGGATCTGATGGGATCGCTCGATATCAGCCTCGCCGGGATCATCTTCTCCTTTATGCTGGTCAACCTGTTCGACTCCTCCGGCACCCTGATCGGCGTCACCAACCGCGCCAAGCTGGCCGATGACAAGGGCCACTTCCCGCGCATGAAACAGGCGCTGATGGTGGATAGCGTGAGCTCCGTCGGCGGCGCTTTCATGGGCACCTCCTCGGTTACCGCCTTTATCGAGAGCAGCTCCGGCGTCGCCGTCGGCGGCCGCACCGGTCTGACCGCCATCGTGGTCGGCCTGCTGTTCCTGCTGGCTATCTTCTTCTCCCCGGTCGCCGCCATGGTGCCGGCCTATGCTGCCGCTGGCGCCCTTATCTATGTGGGCGTGCTGATGTGCTCCGAGCTGACCCGGGTGAAGTGGGAAGATTTGACCGAAGCGGTACCGGCCTTTATGACCGCCGTCATGATGCCGTTCAGCTTCTCCATCACCGAGGGGATCGCCGTCGGCTTTATCTCCTACTGCGTGATGAAGGCGGGTACCGGCCGCTGGCGCGAGATCAACCCCTGCGTGCTGGTGGTGGCCCTGCTGTTCGTGCTCAAGTTCGTCTGGGTCGACAGCCACTGATAATGACCAGTGCAATCCGATGGGCTCCCGACAGGGAGCCCATTTTTATTTGCCGGATCATGCTTCTCGCCCCTGCGCTGTGACGCGGGGGCCTGACAGTGCTAGATTGGCAGCCACCATTTTGAACCGGCAGCGTTGTTAACACCGTGTTGTTAACCCGCTGTCGTGAACCACAAGGACGGCAACCGTGGCCCAGCACTCTCCCTCTTTCTCCGCCCTCTCCCCCCTGCTGCAAGAACAGGCCGAGCGCCAGTGGCAGCGACTGGTCGAGCTGGCCCCCGACTATGGCAACCAGCCCGAGCCGGTGCGCCAGACCCTGCTGACCCTGCTGGGCCTCTCCGATTTTGTCGCCGACTCCCTCTTCAAACAGCCCGAGTTGCTGACCGAACTGCTCGCCTCCGGGGATCTGGATCAGGCCGAACGCTGGCCCACCTACCAGCGCGATCTGACCGCCCTGCTCGCCGAGGTAAGCGATGAAGAGGCGCTCAAGCGTATCCTGCGCCAGTTCCGCCGCAGCCGCATGCTGGTGATCGCCTGGCGCGAGATGCTGGGCCACGCCGAAGTGGAAGAGAGCTTTATCCACCTCACCAAACTGGCGGATGCCCTCATCTGCTCCTCTCGCGACTGGCTCTACGCCAAACAGTGCGGCGAGCTGGGCACCCCGATGGACGGCAATGGCAACCCACAACCGCTACTCATTCTCGGCATGGGCAAGCTGGGAGGTGGCGAGCTGAACTTCTCCTCGGATATCGACCTTATCTTCACCTTCCCCGAGAACGGCTACACGGTCGGGGGGCGGCGGGAGCTCGCCAACCAGCAATTTTTCATCAAGCTGGGCCAGCGCATCATCAACGCCCTCCACCAGCCCACTCAGGATGGTCAGGTGTTCCGGGTCGATATGCGCTTACGCCCCTTTGGCGATGCGGGGCCGCTCGCCATCTCCTTCGCAGCCATGGAGGATTACTACCAGCATCACGGTCGCAACTGGGAGCGCTACGCCATGGTCAAGGCGCGGGTACTGGGGCCCCAGTGCGAACACGCAGTGGAGCTGGCCGAGATGCTGCGCCCCTTCGTGTTTCGCCGCTATATCGACTTCGGCGTTATCGACGGTCTGCGCCAGATGAAGGCGATGATCGCCGCCGAGGTGCGCCGCAAGGGGCTGGAGGGCAACATCAAGCTGGGGGCTGGCGGCATCCGTGAAGTGGAGTTTATCGCCCAGGCGCTGCAGCTTATTCGCGGCGGTCGTGAACCGGCACTGCGGGTGCGTCACCTGCCCGAAGCGCTGGCTGCCATCGCCCAATGTGGCGCCCTCGAATCTGCCCATTGCGATCGCTTGCTGGAGGCCTATCGCTTCTTGCGCCGGGTCGAGAACATCTTGCAGGAGATCGGCGATCAGCAGACCCAGACCCTGCCCACCGAAGAGCGGGATCGCCAGCGGCTGATCGCCGCCCTCGGTTTTGCCGACTGGGGCGCCTTTATGGCTCATCTCGATGAGGAGATGGCGGCCGTCCATCAGGAGTTCGCCGCCGTGGTGGGGGAAGAGAAAGAGGCCCCCGCCCATCTGGAGCAGCTTTGGCTCGATCTGTGGCGCACCGAGCTCGATGCCGCCGAGCTGGAAAAATTGCTGACTGCTCAAGGGGTCGTCGAGCCCGCTCCGCTCTGCGCTGCCCTGCTGCGCTTCAAGGAGGAGTACAAGCGCCGTCAGGTGGGGCCGCAGGGGCGCATCGCACTGGACTGGCTGATGCCGGAGCTGCTGCGGCTGGTGGTCGCCAGTGAGCAACCCGCCCGCCTGTTCGAGCGGGTATGCGAGCTGCTGACCCGCATCTTCACCCGCAGCGCCTATCTGCAACTGCTGGCGGAAAACCCGGGCGCCCTGCGCCAGCTGGTACGGCTGTGCGACGCCAGCCATCTGGTGAGCGAACAGCTGGCCCGCTACCCCATCCTGCTGGATGAGCTGCTCGATCCCCAGCACCTCTACCACCCCACCCCGCTCGACCAGTACAAGCCCCAGCTGCGCCAGTTCCTGCTGCGCATCCCCGAAGAGGACGTGGAGCAGCAGATGGAGGCGCTGCGCCAGTTCAAGCAGGTGCAGCTGCTGCGCATCGTGGCGGCCGACATCGCCGGCGCCCTGCCGCTGATGAAGGTGAGCGACCACCTCACCTGGCTCGCGGAGGCGATCACCGAAGAGGTGGTTAATCAGGCCTGGGCCCAGATGAGCGAGCGCTACGGAGTGCCGCCCGAGGTGGCAACCAGCGGCCAGCGCGGCTTTGCGGTGGTGGCCTACGGCAAGCTGGGTGGCATTGAGCTCGGCTACGGCTCGGATCTCGATCTGGTGTTTCTGCATGGCGGCGACCCAAACAGCTACACAGATGGCCGCAAGCCCATCGACAGCCGCCAGTTCTATCTGCGTCTGGCGCAGCGGATCCTGCACCTGTTCAGCACCCGAACCCCCTCCGGGATCCTCTACGAGATCGATATGCGGCTGCGTCCCTCCGGCGACTCCGGCCTGCTGGTCTCGTCGCTGTCGGCCTACGAGCAATACCAGCAAAACGAGGCATGGACCTGGGAACATCAGGCGCTGGTGCGGGCTCGCCCCATCTATGGCGATGATGCCATCGTTGCCGAGTTTGCCCGCATCCGCCGCGATGTGCTGGCCAAGGAGCGGGAGCTGCCGACCCTGGCCCGCGAGGTGCGCGAGATGCGCCACAAGATGCGGGATCACCTGCTCAAAGCCGGTGCCGGCGAATTCGACCTCAAGCAGTCCCCCGGTGGCATGGTGGATATCGAGTTTATCGCCCAGTATCTGGTGCTGGCCCACGCCTGCGGCGAGCCCGAGGCGCTCACCCGCTGGTCCGATAACGTGCGCATCTTCGACGAGTGCGTCATGGCGGGGGTGCTGACGCTGGAGCAGGCGGAGGGGCTGAAGCAGGCCTATCTGGAGATCCGCAACCTCGGCCATCGCCTCAACCTCTCGGAAATCTCCCGCAAGGTGAGCGACGATAAGCTGCAGAGTGAGCGCAGCCATGTGCTCGCCGTCTGGCAAACCCTGCTGGGGGAGTAATTCCCACCAGCGGCAATGAAAAAGGGCCCGCCTGAATTGCTTCAGGCGGGCCCTTCCCTATAGAGTTGCCAGGCCAATGCCTAGTCCGATACGACACTCACAGAACGGTCTCCACAATAAGAAAGAGCCCGCACGGGGCGGGCTCTGCATGGGGATAAAACGAAAGGCTGGGGCTATTTGAACAATCCCTTGAGCAGCTGGTCAGCCACACCTTTGACGGCTTCATTGTCGGCCTTGTCCCCCAGCAGCTTCTTGAGGCCGCGTTCGGCCTCCTTGCGCGCCTTATCCTCCAGCAGCTTGTTGTTGCTAAGCAGCGCCTTCACATCGAGCTGGTAGCTGGGGGCTTGCCAGTGACCGCCGATCCGCACCGGAATGGTGATCTCCTTCAGCTCATCCACATCCTTGCCCCCCTGCCCCTTGCTGCTCTCGACAATGGAGGTGAGGAACAGGAAGTCGAGGCTCTCCAGCACCAGCGCCGTCTGCCCCTCGCCCTTGACCCGCAAGGCGGGGGCAAAGAGCTGGATGTCGTTGCTACGGGCGATGCCGTCGGCAATCTGGAAGCTGGCGGTGAGGGCGCTGAAGTCGGTCTTGCGCGCCTCCTTCACCTGCTCGGCCCCCTTGCCGGTGAGGGTGGCCCGCGCCTCGCGGATCATTTCCGCTAGGTTGATGCCGTGCAGGGCGCCGTCGCTCAGCTTCAAGGTCACCTTGCCCTGCATTCCGTTGCGCAGTGCCAGAGGAGAGAGACCACGCCCCTGCACCTGCACATCGAGATCGCCCTTACCCTCCAGCAGATCGCTCTGGGCCAGAGTCTGCAGCAAGGGACGAATGTTCACTCCGGCCACCTGCTTGTGCACCTTGTAGGTGGCGGGTTGCTGGCGTGCGTCGAGAACCCCTTTCGCGCTTACCTGACCGCCCGCCACGGTCGCGCTGAACTGTTTGAGCGTCAGCAGTCCCTTGGCCAAAACCACCTGCAGATCGACAGTACCGAGATCCAGCCCTTTCAGGCGCAGGCTACCGAGTTGCAACCGACCATCCAGATCCACACCTTTGAGCGCGCCCAGATCCGGTTCAACCGCGGAGAGGGCTTCGCTCTTGCCAGTTGCTTCTTTATCGCCAGTTGCAGCGGTATTGGAAGCACCGACCGTTGGTTTGTCCTCTCTCGCCTGCGCTGGTGTGGTCGGTGCCGATCTGGCGAGCCATTTGTCGAGATCCAGCTTCTCCCCCTTGAGATCGAAGCTGATCGAGGGAACAGCGCCAAGCTGCACGGTTCCATCACCACTCAGCAGCGCCTCATCGGCACTCATCACCAGCTTGCTCAGGGTGATCAGCTGCTTGTCGAGCTCGGCACGGGCAAACCCGGCCAGTTTCAGCTTCATCTGCGGGCGTGGCAGCGCATCACCTTCCAGCGCTGCGGTCAGCAGTACATCGGAGAGCTCGGCAAGCTTCATCTCCTTGTCGAGCCGCCCTTTAAGTGTTCCTTCCAGAGAGCCAGCCAGTGAAGCTTGCTGCCCCTCACCCTTGGCTCCTTTCAGCGCCAACGTGAGGTTGCTCCACTCACCAAGGGCCAGTCGGTCTCCCTTGATGGAGAAACTGTCGAGTCGCAGAGACGGGTCACTCAGGCTGCCGCTGAGGCTCAGATCTTTCAGCTCACTCGCCATCACCTCCTGCGCCAGCTTGATCTGGGTCTGCCCTTTAACGTCGAAAGCGAGCTTGTCGGCACTCCCCTTGGCGGCCAGCGTCACGGGTACCCACTGACCGGTGGCCAGTTGCCCCATATCGAGATCGAGGCGATCCAGTCGCAGCGACGTGCCGCTGCGATCATCCTGTACCAGCGCACTGGCCTGGGAGAGCGCGACACCCTGCAAGCTGATCTGCCAGGGCTTGCTATCAGCGGTTGGCGCTGGGGCTGCGGGAACGACCGGTTCGCTTGCATCAGCAGTGGCATCTTTGAGCAGTCCGCTCAGATTGGAGCTGCCATCCGCCTTGGTCTGGATAAAGAGATAGGCGCCACTCAGGGTCACCTTGCCGATCTCCAGACGATGGGAGAGCAGCGGCAACAGGGCCACCGAGGCCTCGCCCTGCTCGAAACGAACCAGATCCGGCTCGGCAAAACCGGCCGGATTGCGCAGAGCGACCTTCTCCAGCGAGAGGCCGAGACTCGGCCAGAAACGCCAGTCAATCTCCCCCGCCATCACCAGCTCCCGACCCGTGCTCTTGCGCACCTGTTCAGCCAGTTGGGGCTTGAATTGATTGGGGTCGATAAGGCTTATCAACGTCACTATGGCCAGCAAGGCTGCCACGGCGATGCCGAGCAAGATGAGAACTATCTTCTTCACGATATGCTCCTTGAATCCGGATCCACTGCTGACTATACCACTCACCGTCTGACGAATGGCGTCTGCGGGACAAAAGTGGACAAGGATGAGACAGGGATGGTCGCTGCCAATCCCCATCGTCATCAGCAGGGATCAGGCTTGCAAAGAGGATTGCTGCAGCCGCGCCACCGCGGTGCGCGTCGACTCGAAAGCAAAGCGGGGCAAGGGGATATCGCTAATCTTCAGCCACTGACAGGCGGCCACATCGTCAGCCGGCTGGATGACCGGTTTTTCACTCAGCTTGATGGCGAAAAAGGTGTCACAGGTGTGATAGGTGATGCCATCGTAGGGATAGATATTGGGGAATGAGCCAAGATAGGTAAAAGGTTGGGCGCTGACATTGAGCCCCAGCTCCTCCTGCAATTCCCGCACCAGCGCCCCCTCCAGCGACTCGCCGGGATCGACAAATCCGCCCGGCAGATCCAGCAACCCCTTGCCAGGATTACGGGCACGCACCGCAACCAGCACCTCGTCCTGCCAGCAAAGCGCCACCATCACAGCCGTCGCCACATTTTGGAAAAAATGAAAACCGCAGCCACAGCGAAACTCTTTAGGGCTGACGCTCTGCAGGGTTTGACCGCCGCATTTTGGACAAAACATGGGCTATCTCCGACGAAATAAAGCACCATTTTACGCTGTTGTGACCGTTTTTTATGAGTAAAACCGACGGGGAAGACTAGGCATTCAAAGGGAGAGGAATAAAACGGGACAATTATCAGACGATTTAATAAATTGCATGCAACAAAAAACCCCGCTCGATGAGCGGGGTTCTTAAATTGGGTGCCTGGCAGTGTCCTACTCTCGCATGGCGAATGCCACACTACCATCGGCGCTACCGCGTTTCACTTCTG
>NZ_JAAKSD010000018.1:0-114821 GCF_049173735.1 Aeromonas sp. 602396
TAGCGCCGATGGTAGTGTGGCATTCGCCATGCGAGAGTAGGACACTGCCAGGCACCCAATACAAGAAACCCCGCTCAATGAGCGGGGTTTTTTATTGCCTGCAATTCATCACGTCGCCGGATTATTAGACTTCCCCCTTCTTGTCATTCATTGATTAGCCTTCTAAAGCCCCAAAAAGACCTCTTTTTCTGTTCGATATTTGCTCACCAATTCAATGTGTTGGATACAAAAAGTACAGAATGTGATGCCTCTACCTTTCTTGTGATGTCTCCTCTGGTTTAATTCTTCAGTCCATATTGATGGACCAAGGAATCACAATAATTTAAGGAATAGACTCATGTTCAAGAGAACAGTAACGATGATGCTGGCGGCGGGAACCCTGGTATTAGGCGGTTGCGCATCCAATGGTGGTGCAGAGCAGGCTGGGGCAGACAACAGCGACTTCGGTGGCAAGTCCATCTACCTGCGCGGGGAGATGAACGACTGGATGGCGACTGATGAAAGCAAGGTAGTCAAGGTGGCCGACAAGCTCTATATGGCCAAAGGCACTCTCAAGAAAGAGTGGGCCCCCTACAAGTTCAAGTTTGCTGATTCAGGCTGGAGCTGTGGCACCAACTTTGGCTACAAGAGCCCGAGTGATGGTGTTGCCATACTGGGTGGTGAGGCTGTGCCGGTCAACCCCTGTTCCAAGTATGAGGACATGAAGTTCTCACCGGATGCCGATGGCGTCTACGAGTTCTATCTGAATATGGCGGGTGAAACACCGACGGTTTACGTCAAGAAGCCCTGATCTATCTCTGAGTGTTAAATCTCTCAGTAAATTAATCAGTTAAGTGCCTCGGCCCAGAAATCTACTGGCCGGGGCATTTTTTTAGGTTAGAATCGGCGCCCTCATGGCATCAGCTGTACTATATGTTGTGTCGTTAATTTTAGATGGCACCATTAGTTGTGTTTTCTGCTGTTGCCATGATGTTGATGCATTCACATAAGGTTGATTGAAAATGGCTAAATCGAACCCGGTGCTGGAGAGTGAGCTTGGCTCCCGCCTTATCCCCATGCAGGAAACGTCCCTCGAGATCTGGGATAGCAAGTATCGCCTCAAGAGCAAGGATGGCACTCCCATCGACAGCTCTATCGATGAGACCTACCAGCGGGTAGCCCGAGCTTTGGCGGAGCAGGAGCTGGAACCGGAGGCCTGGTATGAGTCTTTCCTGTGGGCACTGCGCAATGGTGCCATTCCGGCGGGCCGCATCACCTCCAACGCCGGGGCTTTTGAACACAAGCCTGCCACTTCGACCATCAACTGTACCGTTTCAGGCACCATCGAAGATTCGATGGACGATATCCTTGGCAAGGTGCACGAGGCCGGTCTGACCCTGAAAGCCGGGTGCGGTATCGGCTATGACTTCTCGACCCTGCGCCCGCGCGGTGCCTTTGTCTCCGGTGCCGGTGCCTACACTTCCGGCCCGCTCTCCTTTATGGATATCTATGACAAGATGTGTTTCACCGTCTCGTCAGCCGGTGGCCGTCGCGGCGCCCAGATGGGCACCATGGATATCCGCCATCCCGATGTGATCGAGTTTATTCAGGCCAAGCGTGAAGATGGCCGCCTGCGTCAGTTCAACCTCTCCCTGCTCATCACCGAAGATTTCGTCAAGGCGGTGAAAGAGGATGCCCCCTGGTCGCTGATCTTCCCCTACACCGCCAAAGAGGTGGAGCAGGATGGCATTGCGCTGGACGATCCTGCTCAGGTGCTATGGGCCGACTGGCCCAACAAGGAAGGGGTTGTATTCAACGAGTTGGGGCAGGTCGCTTGTAAGGTCTACAAGACCATGCCAGCCCGTAAGCTGTGGAATGTCATCATGACCTCCACCTATGACTATGCAGAGCCCGGCTTCATCCTGATCGACAAGGTCAACCAGATGAACAACAACTGGTTCTGTGAAGAGATCCGCGCGACCAACCCCTGTGGTGAGCAGCCGTTGCCGCCCTACGGTGCCTGTCTGCTGGGCTCGGTCAATCTGACCAAGTTTGTGCGCGACCCTTTTACTGAAAACGCGGCATTCGATTGGCAGGCGTTTCGCAAGGTGGTGGCCATCTTTACTCGCATGCTCGACAACGTGGTGGAGATCAACCAACTGCCGCTGGCCAAACAGCGCGAGGAGATCACTGCCAAGCGCCGTCACGGCATGGGCTTCCTGGGTCTTGGTTCGACCCTCACCATGCTGCTGATCAAGTACGGCTCTGCGGCATCCGTGGCCTTTACCGAGCAGGTATCCCAGGAGCTGGCGATGACCGGCTGGCAGGAGTCCCTGCGTCTGGCCAAGGAGAAGGGCTCTGCCCCCATCATGGAGCAGGAGTTTGAAGTGACTGGCAAGATGCTGCGTCTGCGCCCGGAAATGGCGGCTGATGGCATCAAGGTGGGTGACAAGGTGAAGGGCAAGGTGCTGCATGCGCGCTACAGCCGCTACATGCAGCAGGTTGCCGAGGTAGATCCTGCGCTGGTCGCCGAGCTGGCCGAAGTGGGTGGGCGTTTCACTCACCACAGCAGTATTGCGCCGACCGGCACCATCTCGCTGTCACTGGCCAACAACGCCAGCAACGGCATCGAGCCGAGCTTTGCCCACCACTACAGCCGCAACGTCATCAAGCCGGGCAAGAAGAGCAAGGAAAGCGTCGATGTCTACTCCTTCGAGCTGCTGGCCTATCGCGAGCTGGTGAACCCATCCGCCATGCCCTATGCCGATGATGAGGCGAGCCGGCTGCCGGACTACTTCATTACTGCCGATGACATCACCCCGGCGCAGCATGTGGACATTCAGGCGGCGGCCCAGCGCTGGATCGACTCCTCGATCTCCAAGACTGCCAACGTGCCGACCGATTTTCCGTTCGAGCAGTTCAAGGATATCTACATGTATGCCTCGGACTCCGGCCTCAAGGGCTGCACCACCTTCCGCTTCAATCCGGAGGCCTTCCAGGGCGTGCTGGTGAAGGAGAAGGATCTGGAGAACACCCTGTACGATTTCACCCTGGAGGATGGCACCGTCATCTCCGTCAAGGGGAACGAAGAGATTGAATACGATGGTGAGCTGCACACTGCCGCCAACCTCTACGACGCCTTGAAAGAAGGCTATTACGGTAAATTCTGAGAACGACATTATGGTCAAGAAGATCGACAAGAAAATCGTCGCCTACAAGGTGCGTACCAAGGATGAGCCGCAAGAAGAGCTGGCCCCGCAGGATGACGTGGTGCACATGCACGAAACCGTGTTGCGTCCGGAGCGACTGATGGGCACCACCTACAAGCTGAAGACGCCGGAACATGTCTCCGAGCACTCGCTGTTCATCACCATCAACGACATCATTCTCAACGAGGGCACGGTGCACGAAACCCGCCGTCCGTTCGAGATCTTCATCAACTCAAAGAGCCTGGAACACTACCAGTGGATCGTGGCGCTGACCCGCATTATCTCCGCCGTATTCCGCAAGGGTGGGGATGTCACTTTCCTGGTGGAGGAGCTGCGCTCGGTGTTTGATCCCAAGGGCGGATACTGGAACAAGGGCAAGTACGTTCCATCGCTGATCGCCGAAATTGGCAACGTGATCGAGAGCCATCTCACCGAGATAGGCATGCTCAAGGCGCCGGGGTTGGACGAGCATCAGCAGGCGTTTCTGGCCGAGAAGCAGGCCGAGTTGAAGGCGGCTCAGGAGGCTGAAGAGCAACAGACTGGCAGTGGTTTCCCGGCCAATGCCGCGCTCTGCTACAAGTGCCACACCAAGGCGCTGGTGCTGAAGGATGGCTGCATGACCTGCCTCAACTGTGGCGACTCCAAGTGCGGCTGACAAACATGCTCAAGTAGTTGAACGATAGAAAAAAGACCGGCCACAGTGCCGGTCTTTGTATTGCTGTTTTTATGCGCAATCAAATCAGGCGGCCAAGTGATTTGTTGCGCGATAGTAAAATCGGGCGTAGCGTTGAGGGTAATAAAACTGTCACGGCCGTGTGGTTTCAATGACATCTGAGATTCACACACGTGGCCCTTCAGTGCCAAGGAGGATGCTTATGGACAATACGGACCGAAAGCTGTTTATCCTGGATACCAACGTTCTGCTTCACGAACCCCTCGCTATCTACTCCTTCAAAGAGCACGACGTGCTCATCCCCATGACGGTGCTGGAAGAGCTCGATAACATCAAGGATCGCAACAAGGATGTCAGCCGCGACGCGCGGGTGGCCATTCGTGCGCTGGAAGATGTCTTCCGCGATGCAACCCCGGATCAGATCACCCAGGGCGTGCCGCTGGCTGGCGAAGCGAGCGGCAATATCTGCATCTTCAGCGATCACCATCTGCCGCAGGATGCCGAGGTGTTTACCGACAAGGAGGCCGACAACCGCATCATCAACGCGGCCCTCTATCTGCAAAAGCACGAGTTGAAGCGTCAGGTGGTGCTGGTCACCAAAGACATCAACATGCGCCTCAAAGCCAAAGGGGCCGGGCTTGCTCACGTTGAAGATTACCGTAGTGACCAGTTGATCGATGATATCCGCCTGCTGGCCAAGGGTTTTCAGGTGGTGCCCGGCAGCTTCTGGGAGCGGGTTGGCGAGTGTGAGAGCGAGACCCACGGCCGCGACACCATCCATGTGATCGATGCCAACCTGCTGGAGGGGGTTCACGTAAACCAGTATCTGGTGGATGAAGAGAATTTCTTCGCAGCCCGGGTGCTCAGTCACGACGGCAACAAGATCCGCATCAAGGATCTGGGTCGCGAGCGACTGATGTCCCGCAAGGCGTGGGGTGTCCATCCCAAGAACGTCTATCAGGGGATGGCGCTGGATGCACTGCTCGATCCGCACATCGATCTGGTGATCCTGACCGGCCCGGCCGGTTGCGGCAAGACCTTGCTGGCAATGGCTGCTGCGCTGGAGCTGGTGATTGAGAAGGGCATTTACGAGAAGGTGATCGTCACCCGGAATACCCCGGAAATTGCTGAAAGCATCGGCTTTCTGCCCGGCACCGAAGAGGAGAAGATGATGCCCTGGTTGGCGGCGGTGACCGACACCCTGGAGGTGCTGCATAAGCAGGACGAGAACATGAGCGGCTCGCTCAGCTACATCATGGAGAAGGCCAACATCCAGTTCAAATCGGTCAACTTCATGCGCGGGCGCAGCATCCAGAACACCTTCGTGTTGCTGGATGAGTGCCAGAACCTGACCGCGTCCCAGATCAAGACCATCATCACCCGCTGCGGCGAAGGCACCAAGATCGTCTGCTCCGGTAACCTGGCCCAGATCGACTCCAACTATCTGAGCCCGGTGACCTCGGGTCTCACCTACATCGTCGAGCGTTTCAAGGATTTTGACGGCAGTGCCAACATCTTCCTCAATGGCGTGGTGCGTAGCAGATTGGCATCCTTTGCCGAGGAAAACCTCTGATTTAGCTGACTATCTTCATATGAAAAAGGGAAGCCACTTGGCTTCCCTTTTTTGATCCCGTCACCAGTTCAGTGTCCTTGGGTCACTGTCCAAGGTAGCGCAGCAGCCCCGGGTGGTCGCTATTTTGCAGAATATCCGGCTTGCCTTGCAGGGCGATGCGCCCCTCGTCGACAAACAGCACCTGATCGGCAATCAGCTGGGCATCTTCAGGATTGTGGGAGACCATCAGTACGGTAATGCCTTGCTCGCAGGCTAGCCTCGCCACTTCCGCCAGCATCTCCCGGCGCAGGGCGGGATCGAGGGCAGAGAAGGGCTCATCCAGCAGCAGCAGCGGTTTGCCGCGCACCAGCGCGCGAGCCAGCGCGACCCGCTGCTGCTGGCCGCCGGAGAGCTGCTCCGGCAGACGGTTTAGCATCTCGCCAAGACCAACCCGCTCGGCTGCATCGATCACCTGTGCCCGCTGGGCGGCACTCAGGCGCAGACCCGGGTGCAAGCCGATGGCGATATTGTCGAACACCGACAGGTGCAGGAACAGGTTGTGATCCTGAAACAGGGTGGTGACTGGCCGCTCGGCCGGGCCCAGCGGCAACAGATCTTCGCCATCGAAGCTGAGGCTGCCCGACTCCACCGGCACGAATCCGGCGATCATCCCGAGCAGGGTCGATTTGCCTGCGCCGCTTGGGCCAATCAGCGCGGTGATCTCCCCTTTGGGCAGCTTCGCGCTGAAGCTGACGCGCCAGTCGGGGTAGCTGGTCACCAGCGTATCAATGTTCAGCATGTTTTCCTCCAAGTCCCCGTTCCACCAGCCAGAACAGGGAGAAACAGAGTGTCAGCAGCAGCAGGGCGGTGGCGGCCGCTTCGGTCAGCCGGTAACTGCCGAGCTGCTGGTAGAGCAGCCAGGGCAGGGTGGTGAGCTCCTGGCTGCCAAACATGGCGATGGCACCAAGATCCCCCAGCGAGAGGATCATCGACAGCGCCATCGCCAGTGCCAGCGGACGGCGCAGCAGCGGCCACTCCACCAGCCGCAGGCGATGCAGGCCACGTACCCCCAGGCTGTCCGCCAGCCGGTCATACTGGCGCACCACCAGCTGCATGGGGGCGGAGAGGGTGCGAAGCACATAGGGTAGCGCCATCAGGGCGTTGACCAGCACCACCAGCCAGGGGCCGAGGGCGAACACGTCGGCAAAGGGCATAAACAGGATGAACAGGCCGGTAGAGAGCACCACTGCCGGGATCATCAGGATCACCGAGCCGCTGGCTTCCCACAGGGCGGCAGCCCGTCGCTTGCGAACCCGTACCCGCAGATGACGGCTGGTGAGCAGCAGTGCGCCACCGAGCAGGGTGGCCAAGGCACCGGCTGCCAATGCAATCAACAGCGACTGGCCGCTCGCCTGCCACAGCTTGGCGGAAGTGAGTGCCATCAGCAGGCCGGGGTGGAGGCCGGCGACGACGATGGCCAGCAGCGGCGGCAGAAAGATGGCGAGGCCGATACAGAGCGAGAAGAGATCCACCACGGCCGTGCCCGGCTGATGGCGATCCGGCCGCAGGCAGGGACGACGGGGAGTCACCCGACTGGCCGGCGTAGTCTGCAGCTTGTGCTGCAGGAGCAGCAGGGTGGCGGTCAGGATGAGCTGCACCAGCGCCAATCCGCCAGCGGTGGCGAGATCGAAGTCAAAGCGCAGCGCCTGATAGACGGCCACTTCCAGCGTGGTGGATTTCGGCCCGCCTCCCAGCGCCAGCACTGTGGTGAAGCTGGTGAAGCAGAGCATAAAGATGAGGCTGGCAAGCCCCGGCAATATGCCGCGAATGAGCGGCCACTCCAGCAGCCGGAAGATATGGGATGAGCGCATGCCAAGCTGGCTGGCGAGGCGCCAGCTAGATTCGGGGATACTCTCGATGCTCTGCAGGATGAGACGTGCCGCCAGCGGCATGTTGAAGAAGACATGGGCCAGCAGGATACCGAACAGGCCGTAGAGATAGTTGCCGGGATCCAGTCCCAAGCTGCGCAGCAGTTGCGGCAGCCACCCCTGTTTGCCATGAACCGCCACGATGCCGAAGATGGCGATGATGACCGGCAGTACCAGCGAGAGACCGAACAGCTTGATCAGCAGGGTTCGGCCAATGAAACGGCGCCGAGCCAGCGCGCGGGCCACCGGAATGGCGAGCCCCAGGCTCAGCAGGGTGGAGAGCAGCGCCTGCCAGAGGCTGAAGCCCAGCACATGGCGCAGATAGGGGTCTGCCAGCAAAGTGCGCGGCGCCAGTGAACCGGCCTGCCACAGCAGGGCCGCCAGCGGCCCGAGGGACAACAGCAGGATCAGCAGGGTGGCTGCACTGCCCGGCAGCCACCAGAGGGGGCGATCCTGTCGCTTCAGCGCGAGCTGACTCACTGGGCGACGGCTTGCAGCCATTCGCGGATCCACCCTTTGCGATTGGCAGCCACCTCATCGGCACTGAAGGCGAGCGGCTTGGCTACGGTGATCATCTGCTCGAAACCCTTGGGTAGCGGCGTGTCGATAACCGGATACATCCAGTTGCCGGTCGGGATCTCGTTCTGGAAGGCGGGGCTCACCATAAACTGCAGGAACTGATCAGCCAGCTTCTCCTGTTTGGCACTTTTCAGCTTGGCGGCCACTTCCACCTGACGGTAGTGCCCCTCTTCAAACGCCGCTGCCTGATACTGAGGCTTGTTCTCGGCAATCAGGTGGTAAGCGGGGGAGGTTGTGTAGGAGAGCACCATGTCCGCTTCGCCATCGAGGAACATGCCATAAGCCTCGGACCACCCCTTGGTGACGGTGACCGTCTTCCTGGCCAGCTTGGCCCAGGCTTCAGGAGCCTTGTCACCGTAGACAGACTTCATCCACAGCATCAACCCCTGCCCCGGGGTAGAGGTGCGGGGATCCTGATAGATCACCTTGAGATCGGGACGCTCCACCAGCTCTTTCAGGCTTTTTGGCGGCTGCTTGAGTTTGTCTTTGTCATAAACAAAGGCAAAGTAGCCGTAGTCGTAGGGGACGAAGGTGTCATCCTGCCAGCCCCCCGGCACCTTGATGCCATCCAGCTTGGCGGGGTGGGGGGCGAACAGACCGCTCTGCTTGGCTTCGCTGATGAGGGCATCGTCGAGCCCCAGCACCAGATCGGCCTTGCTGTGGTTGCCCTCCAGTCGCAGCCGATTGAGGATGGCGACCCCATCTTCGAGGGGAACCAGATTGAGGGTGCAGTCGCACGCTTTCTCGAAGGCCTGTTTGATCTTGGGCCCCGGACCCCACTCGGCAGTGAAGGAGCTGTAGGTGTAGACGGTGAGAGTATCGGCGGCGAACACATTGGCCGACAGCAGGCCGGTGGTGACCAGCAGCAGGGTCTTCATGGGTGGCACTCCCTATTACTTGTTAATAACGAGGTGCCAGCGGGTGAGGGCGCAAAAAATGAGCGCCATGCCTCAAATTCCTCCGCCAGCATTATCTGGATCAGGTACACGGGTATAATCTCAGCGGTAAACCGCACCCCGTTTGAGAAACGAACCGCATTGTATTAACGTTCTTTTGGGTAGACCAGCACAATTGTGCAATACCCATGAGATGACGCCCACCCAACAGAGGATGTTCGCGTGCTTACCAATACCAAGGAAAGGCGTGCCTTTGCGCGCATGGTCATCAATGCTCCGGTCACCGTCTATCAGCAGCAGCTGGTGCTGGAGGGGATCTGCCGGGATCTCAGTGCCAACGGCATGGGAATTGCGGTCTCTGAACACCAGCTCGACATCAATCAGCCCATCCGGATCAGTCTTGCCACCAACAACAACCTGTTGCCTCCCTTTGAAGCTCATGCCCGTATTATCCGGGTGCTGGAGGAGGAGAGCGGGTTGCTGCTGGCGGTGGAGTTTCTGCCTCAGGGTTAATCCTCTCTCCTCATCGGCAGAGGGAGGGGGTTAGCCTTTTTCCTGAACCGGCTGCACACTCAACTGCTTGCTATCGACCAGCGTTTTGCTGGTCGATGCTATTTGGCCTGCAGGCAAGGTGGCGGGACCGGTAGGTTCGAGCAGCAGGTAGTTCTGCCCCTGCCAGTTGAGGGTCGCATCCCCCGGCTTGGCGGGCAGGTCAACAGCCAGCAGGGCATGGCCGGGGACGAACACCATGGCCTGTTTCAGCTCGGGAAAGAGCTGGGCCAGCATGGCGGCCATCAGGGTTACCTTGCTGTCGCAATCACCCCGGTTCTGTTCCAGTACCTGACGGGGCGGGAGGAAGCCCTTGCCCTGTCTTCCATTCAGGCTGTCGAGCTGCTGATAGGGGATGCTCTGGATAAAGGTGAGCATATGGGCCACGGTTTTCTGGCGCGCTTCTGTTTCGGTACTGCCCTGCTGTTTGAGCTGATCCGCCAGCGGAGCCAGCCCGCTGCGACTCTCCAGCGCGATGCGCACATGATCTTGCTTCACCGCCAGCTGCCCGTCGGGGGTGTTGAAGTACTGGAAGTAGTGTTTGGTCAGCCACGCCTGCTCCTCTTTGCTCCGCTTGGACTGCAGAAAGGCCATCGCCTCGCGTGCCTTGTCCTGATTGCTGCTTTTCAGATGCAGCTCCAGCGAGGGGCGGGAGAGGGTGAACTGCACCTCGGGGTAGTTCTGGCGCACCTCCCGCAGCAATACCTGCAATACCTCCTCCTGCATTCTGGCCGGGCGATAGGCGATGAGAGGCGGTAACTTGCCCTGTTCGAGCCGGTAGGTGAGCTGTTGGGATTTGCCTTCGCTATCCTGCCAGCCGACGCTGATCTGGCCGAGGCTGTTGTTGAAGCTGGTTTGGCTGGCCCCCGCAGGCAGGGCAAGCAGCAGGGCACAGAGCAGAGGAATTGCCGTCGGTCTCTTCATCATCCTTTCCTGTGGCACGGGCCAGTTCCGGTGGTCCAAAGTGGGAAGCGTCGCGGACAGTAAAACAGGGAGCCGAAGCTCCCTGTTGATTCTACTCGTTTTTTGCAACTGGCTGATTAAATCCAGCTCGGCTGCTTTGCCTCAAAGGCGCTGATGGCGGCCTCGTGCTGCAGGGTCAGGCCGATGGCATCCAAGCCGTTGAGCAGGCAATAACGGCGGAATTCGTCGATCTCGAAACCGAAGCTGAGGCTACCTGCACGTACCTGATTCGCTTCCAGATCCACTTCGATCTGGATGCCCGGCTGGGCGGCGACCAGCTGGAACAGGGCGTCGACCTCCTCCTCCTTCAGACGCACCGGCACCATGCCATTGTTGATGGCGTTGCCGTAGAAAATGTCGGCAAAGCTCGGGGCTATGATGGTCTTGAAGCCGTAGTCGGCCAGCGCCCAGGGGGCGTGCTCGCGACTCGAGCCGCAGCCGAAGTTCTCCCGCGCCAGCAGGATGCTGGCACCGGCGAATTGCGGCTGGTTGAGTACGAACTCGGGGTTTGGCTGCTGGCCGGCATCGTCCAGAAAGCGCCAGTCGTGGAACAGGTGCTTGCCAAAACCGATGCGGTTGACCTTCTGCAAAAACTGCTTGGGAATGATGGCGTCGGTGTCGACGTTGGCGCTGTCGAGGGGGACGACGATCCCTGTATGCTGTTTGAATCCTGTCATCGAAATGTCCTCTTACAGTGCGCGAATGTCGGCGAAGCGGCCGGTGACGGCGGCAGCGGCGGCCATGGCCGGGCTGACCAGATGGGTGCGGCCGGCGCGGCCCTGACGCCCTTCGAAGTTGCGGTTGCTGGTGGAGGCGCAGCGCTCCCCCGGTTGCAGCCTGTCGTTGTTCATGGCCAGACACATGGAGCAGCCGGGCAGGCGCCACTCAAAACCGGCCTCGATGAAGATCTTGTCCAGCCCCTCGGCTTCGGCCTGCGCCTTCACCTGCTCGGAACCCGGCACCACCAGCGCCTGCACGCCAGCGGCAACCTTGCGACCGCGAGCGATGGCGGCGGCGGCGCGCAGATCCTCGATGCGGCTGTTGGTGCACGACCCGATAAATACTTTGTCGATGGCAACGTCGGAGAGCTTCTGACCCGGTTGCAAGTCCATGTAGGCGAGCGCCTTGCGGGCTGACTGCTGCTCCATCAGATCGCTGAAGGATTCCGGCGCCGGAATGGGTTCATTAACGGCAATCACCTGCCCCGGGTTGGTGCCCCAGGTGACCTGCGGGGCGATATCGGCGGCATCGAGCACCACTTCGGCATCGAAACGGGCACCTTCATCGCTCTTGAGGCTCTGCCAGTAGGCGATGGCCTGCTCCAGCGCCTCGCCTTTGGGGGCGAACTCCTTGCCGCGGATGTAGTCGATGGTGGTCTGGTCGGGGGCGATCATGCCGGCCTTGGCGCCCAGCTCGATGGCCATGTTGCACACCGTCATCCGCCCTTCCATAGAGAGGCTCGCAATGGCCTCGCCAGCGAATTCCACCACGTAGCCGGTACCACCGGCATGGCCGACCTTGCCGATAATGGCCAGCACCACGTCCTTGGCGCTGATGCCCTCGGCCAGCTTGCCGTTGACCGAAATGCGCATGGTCTTGGCGCGGCCCTGTTTCAGGGTCTGGGTGGCCATCACATGCTCCACCTCGGAAGTGCCGATGCCGAACGCCAGCGAGCCGAAGGCGCCGTGAGTGGCGGTGTGGGAGTCGCCGCAGACGATGGTGGTGCCGGGCAGGGTGATGCCGAGCTCGGGGCCCATCACGTGGACGATCCCCTGATATTTGTGGTTGAGATCGTAGAGGCGAACCCCGAACTCTTTGCAGTTTTCGGCGAGCGTCTCCATCTGGATGCGGGCCATCTCGCCGGAGGCGGCGATGTCCTTGGTGGTGGTGGAGACGTTGTGATCCATGGTGGCCCAGGTGAGATCCGGGCGGCGCAGCTGGCGGTTCATGGCGCGCAGGCCGTCGAATGCCTGCGGGCTGGTCACTTCATGCACCAGATGGCGGTCGATGTAGATGAGGGGGGTCTCCCCTTCCACTTCCCGTACCACGTGGGCGTCGAATACTTTCTGATAGAGGGTCTTGGCCATTGCTTCTCTCTTCCTTGTTCTCTGTTATGCGGCTCAGATCCGGGCGGCGATCTGGCTACCCATCTCGGACGTGCTCTGCACCGGATGGCGGGCGCTGGCCTGATGCAGGTCGGCGGTGAAGTAACCCTCGGCCAGGGTCTGGGCCACGGCCTGCTCAATGGCCTGGGCGGCAGCCTCCATCCCTAAGCTGTAACGCAGCATCAGGGCGGCGGAGAGGAGCTGGGCGATGGGGTTGGCAATCCCTTTGCCGGCGATATCCGGGGCCGAACCACCGGCCGGTTCGAACAGGCCGAAACCTGATTCGTTGAGGCTGGCGGAGGGGAGCAGCCCCATGGAGCCGGTGATCATGGCGCACTCGTCAGAGAGAATGTCGCCAAACAGGTTGGAGCAGAGCAGCACGTCGAACTGGGAGGGATCCTTGATGAGCTGCATGGTGGCGTTATCGATGTACATATGGTTGAGGGTTACGTCCGGATAGGACTTGGCGACTTGCGTCACCACCTCGCGCCACAGAATGGAAGAGGCGAGCACATTGGCCTTGTCGATGGAGGTGACCTTGCCACGGCGCACGCGAGCCGACTCAAAGGCAATCTTGGCGATGCGCTCAATCTCGAAGCGATGGTACACCTCGGTGTCGAATGCCTTCTCGCTCGCCCCTTCTCCCTCGCGCCCCTTGGGCTGGCCGAAGTAGATGCCGCCGGTCAGCTCGCGCACGCAGGCGATGTCAAAACCGCGATCGGAGATGTCGGCGCGCAGGGGTGAGAACTGTTCCAGACCGGTATAGATACGGGCCGGACGCAGGTTGCAGAACAGCTTGAAGTGGGCGCGCAGGGGCAGCAGTGCGCCACGTTCCGGCTGATCGTTGGGGGGCAGATGTTCCCATTTCGGGCCGCCCACCGAGCCAAACAGCACGGCATCAGCCGCTTCACAACCCGCGATGGTGCTTTGCGGCAGCGGGGTACCGTGGTTGTCGATGGCGATGCCGCCCACGTCATGGTTATCATACTCGAAGGCGAGGCCGAACCTGGCCTGCACCTTCTCCAGTACCTTGATTGCCTCGGCCATCACTTCAGGGCCAATGCCGTCACCCGGCAATACTGCGATCCGATAACTGCTCATACACTCTCCATCCTGATATTGTCATTCCATGCCGTCTGTTTGGTTCCGAACCCTGTTCAGACGGTTTCTGATTTGATGCTGTTATTGCGTTCCATCTGTTCGGCCACCTGATCGGCGCGCCAGATGCTGTTGATCACATGGAGCAGGGCGTGGGCCGAGGATTCGATGATGTCGGTGGCCAGTCCCATGCCGTGGAATTTGCGCCCTTTGTACTCGGCGACGATATCGACCTGACCGAGGGCATCTTCCCCTTCGCCCTTGCTCTTGAGGGCATATTTGTCGATGCGGATCTCATAGCCGGTGATGCGGTTGATGCACTGGTAGACCGCATCCACCGGGCCATTGCCGGTGGCCGCTTCGCAGATCAGATCCTGTCCCACCTTCAATTTGACCGAGGCGGTGGCCAGTACCGAGCTGCCGCTCTGCACCCCGAGGTACTCCAGTTTGAAGTGTTCCGGCTCTTCGTGGATCTGGCTGAAGAAGGCCAGTGCTTCGAGGTCGTAGTCGAACACCTGCCCCTTCTTGTCGGCCAGGGTCAGGAACTTGCCGTAGAGGTGGTCGAGGTCGTAGCTGCTCTCGGCGTAGCCCATGGACTCCATCCGGTGCTTGATGACGTGGCGGCCGGAGCGGGAGGTCATGTTGAGGTTGTTCTGGGTCAGGCCAATGCTCTCGGGGGTGATGATTTCGTAAGTGTTTTTCGCCTTGAGCACCCCATCCTGATGGATGCCGGAGCTGTGGGAGAAGGCGTTGGCCCCGACGATCGCCTTGTTGGGCTGCACCGGCATGTTGCACAGCTGGCTGACCAGTGTGCTGGTGCGATGAATTTCGTTGTGGCGGATATTGGTTTGCACCCCGAGCAGGTCGGCGCGGGTTTTGAGGATCATCGCCACCTCTTCCAGCGAGCAGTTGCCCGCCCGCTCGCCGATGCCGTTGATGGTGCACTCGATCTGGCGTGCCCCCATCTGCACTGCGCCGATGGAGTTGGCTACCGAGAGCCCCAGATCATCGTGGCAGTGGACCGAGATGATGGCCTTGTCGATATTGGGGACCCGGTTGAACAGGGTGTGGATGATGCCGGAGAACTCGGTCGGTACCGTATAGCCCACGGTATCGGGGATATTGATGGTGCGGGCCCCCGCCTTGATGGCGGCCTCCACCATGCGGCAGAGATTATCGATCGGCGTGCGGCCCGCATCCTCGCAGGAGAACTCCACATCGTCGGTGTAGCGCAGCGCGTGCTTGATGGCGCCGACCCCCATCTCCAGCACATCCTCGAAGCTCTTTTTCAGCTTGCTCTCCACATGGATGGAGGAGGTGGAGATAAAGGTGTGGATGCGAAACGCCTCGGCGACCCGCAAGGCTTCGCCAGCGGCGTCGATATCCTTGGGCAGGGCGCGGGCGAGTGCGCAGACCCGGCTGTTCTTGATGTGGCGGGCGATGGTCTGCACCGATTGAAAATCGCCGGGAGAAGATACCGGGAAGCCCACCTCCATGACGTCGACACCGAGCCGCTCCAGCGCCTGGGCGATCTGCAGCTTCTCCTTGACTGTCAAACTGGCCGCCAGGGCCTGCTCACCATCACGCAAGGTGGTGTCGAATATGATGACCCGATCTGACATGTGACTTCCCTCTTCCTAAGTTCGGTAACGTGCATCCTGCGGCGGCATAAAAAAACCCGTGCAGGGTGCACGGGTTTTTGTAAATTCCGGCTATGCCTTAGCCCGGCTACAAGGATCCCGCGCGAGTTAACGCGATTAGGGAGATTAGTAGTAGCGGGGTGGCGATACGCATGACGTTGTTATTCCTTCCAGTCGATAACGCTTTTACCAATATCGAGATTTTTATGCTGTGTCAACACGGAAGGTCAGGGGCAATCTGCTGACGTATTTAATCGGATTGTAAAGGATTGCAAATTTCCTTGTCCCATATTCGGCCCATGACCGATTATCTGGTCATTCCTGCTGTGCTCTATTCTCTGCACAACCAGATCGACTTATCAGCATTGGCTGAATTATCTGAGGTGTTAAATGGAAAAACGTAGACCTGGTCGTCCGGTCGGACGTTCTGACATTCGTGACAAGTTGCTTGCTGCCGCCCGTGAGCGTTTTCTCAATACTCCCTATAGCAAGGTGACTACACGCGAAATCGCGGAGCTTGCTGGCTCCAATCTGGCAATGATCCACTACTACTTCGGCAGTAAAGAGGGTCTTTACAAAGCGGTGCTGGGCGATGTCGCCGAGCCCCTCGACCATGCCTGGCAAGATGAACACAGCAATCACAGCCTCAACGAGCTGCTCAACACCTACTATCAGGTGATGGCGCCCAACAGCGAGCTGACCTCTGCCATCTCCAGCGCATTGTCGACCGAGAAGAGCCCGGGCCGGGATTTTGTGCTGAACCGCCTGTTGGAACGTCAGCTGCCGCAGTTCGATGCCCTGCTGGAAACCATGAAGTCCAACGGTGAGCTGGGTGACAATCTGGATCCCGACATGCTGAAGATCTCCTTCCTCAGCATGATGTGGCAGCCGTTTGTGATGAAAGATCTCTACGAGCAGGTGTTTGGCCTGAAAGTGGATGAGCACTTCATGGCCCGTCTGGCGGACCACAACTGCCGTCTGATGGAGACCGGTCTGCGCGGCAGCCACTGATTTTGCCGCAACATCGAGATTAAAAAGGGCCATTCGGCCCTTTTTTCATAAATCTGTTATCCCTTGTTCAACGTAACGTCATCCCGCTTTCTTACTCTGCAAGCAGAATTCAGGGAAGGAGGGGATATGAACAAGATCCAGCAATGGGACCTGCAGGTGTGCCGGGTCTGCCTGCTTCACGGCTACAACCGGCAGCAGGCGAGGGTGAGTCGTCTCATTTCCCGCACCGGCGATGGCCCGCTTTACGCCGTGCTGGCCGCCCTGCTCTGGTGGCAGGGGGAGGCAGAGCGGGAGCTGGTGCGACTGGCGCTGCTAGCCTTCGCCATCGAACTGCCCCTCTATCTGCTGCTGAAAAACAGCCTGAAACGGCAACGGCCGGTCGGCTTGCCGGTCTTTATCACTCCTTCCGATCGTTACAGTCTCCCCTCCGGCCACACCGCCGCCGCTTTTCTGATGGCCACCATACTGGCCACCGGCTTTCCGCTCTGGGCGCCCCTGCTGTTTGGCTGGGCGGCGCTGGTGGGGGCATCCCGGTTGCTGCTCGGGGTACACTACCTGAGCGATCTGGTTGCCGGTGCCCTGCTGGGTGGCGGTTGCGCCGTGCTGGCGCTCAGCTGGAGCCACTCATGAGGATACTGTTTGGGGTGCAAGGCACCGGCAACGGTCATATCAGTCGCAGTCGCACTTTGGCGCGGGCGCTGCGTACGGCAGGGGTCGAGGTGGATTATCTCTTCAGCGGCCGCCCTGCCGACCGCTACTTCGACATGGAAGAGTTTGGCGCCTACCGCGCCTTTCCCGGCCTAACTTTTGTCAGTCACGAGGGGCGCGTTTCTCCGTGGCGCACCCTGCAAGCCGCCTCGCCGCTCACCTTCTGGCGGGATCTGCGGGCTCTCGATTGCAGCGAATACGATCTGGTGGTGAGCGATTTTGAGCCGTTGACCGCCCACGCCGCCCGCCGCTATGGCAAGCCGAGCCTCACCGTCAGCCATCAGGCCAGCTTCAACTGGCCCATCCCGCGTTGGGGGGAGGATGGGGTCAGCCGCCAGCTGATGCGCCACTTTGCCCCGGTGGATCAGCCGCTCGGGCTGCACTGGTTTCACTTCGGTCACCCTTTGCTGCCGCCGGTGATCGACCCCATCACCGCCGCACCGGATAACGGCGAGATCCTGGTCTATCTGCCGTTCGAGCAAACCGAGGCGATCGCTGCCCTGTTGTCGCGCTTTGGCCAGCAGCGCTTCGTCTGCTTTCACCCCGCCATTCGCACCCCCAGCCAGTGGCGCAACCTGCGCTTCGAACCGCCATCGCGGCACGGGTTTATCGCCGTGCTGGCCGGTTGTCGCGGCGTCATCTCCAACGCGGGTTTCGAGCTGGCTTCCGAGGCACTCACCCTCGGCAAGAAGCTGCTGGTCAAGCCCCTCGGCGGCCAGTTCGAGCAGCTGACCAACGGCAAGACCCTCGAGATGATGGGACTGGCGACCCTGATGGATGTGCTCGATGCCAATCTGGTGCGCACCTGGCTCGACAGCGCCTCGCCGGGGGCGGTTTGCTACCCCGATGTAGCGGGGGAGCTGGCCCGCTGGCTGGCGGCGGGCGCTGACGAGAGCGTGGCCTCTCTGTCACGGCGGCTCTGGGCGCGCACTCTGTTTCCGGAGGAGGTAAGTGATCGCCTGAGCGAGCTGGATGGGGGCGACTGTTTATCCAGTTGCTGGTTATCGCAAGTGAGCGTTGTTGACTAGACTGAAAGGCGATCCCACCAAGGAGAGGACGGAGCAAATGCGCTTTACCAATGAAAACGGCGAAGTCATGAACCTGGCTGACAATCTCACCCTGCACGAGTTGCTCGATATGGGTGTCAGCATTTCGGTCAGTGAAGAGACAGATCCGGATCAGCAGATCTGGTTGGCGGAGCCGGATCAGGACAACTGAGTCATCATCCGGCATCAAGCCCACCGCTGAACGGTGGGCTTTTTTGTGGCTGTTTTCCCCCTCAGCGGAATGATCCGCTGGCCATTCCCCGACTTCCTTCCCTTTTGTCTCATGGTCGCTGCGGCAAGTCATTGAATGTTAATAGCCGGTTGAAATGTATGACTGTTCTGGTCAGATAAAGCCGTGGACAAGCGTTATGAAGCGGGTTAAGTTGGTTTTTCACCCTATTTTCGTGTGAATGACGGAAAAATCCTTTTTTTCTACTGTCGACGGGGCTGAATTGGACCGATCTGCATTCAGATAACAACAAGAAACTGATCGGGCTGTGCCGGGAAGCACGGCATCGTCGGCGGGATTCGCTAAACGGAGCAAAGCCTGGAGGGCTTTATCATGGAGATGTTATCAGGCGCCCAGATGGTGGTTAGAGCGCTGGAAGATCAGGGAGTTGAGCACGTCTTCGGCTACCCTGGTGGCTCAGTGCTCGACATCTATGACGCTCTCTTCGAAAACGGCAAGATGGAGCATGTCTTGGTGCGGCACGAGCAAGCCGCGGTTCACATGGCGGACGGTTACGCCCGTTCCACCGGCAAGGTGGGGACAGTGCTGGTAACGTCAGGCCCGGGAGCGACCAACTGCATTACCGGTATTGCCACCGCCTATATGGATTCCATTCCGCTGGTGATCCTCTCCGGCCAGGTGCCGACCAGCATGATCGGTGAGGATGCGTTCCAGGAGACCGACATGATCGGTATCTCCCGCCCGGTGGTGAAGCACAGCTTCCTGTGCAAGAAGGCGAGCGATATCCCTGAGGCCATCAAGAAGGCCTACTACATTGCCGCCAGCGGCCGCCCGGGGCCGGTGGTGGTGGATCTGCCCAAAGATGTGCAGAACCCGAAAGAAAAATTCCCCTACCAGTATCCCGAGACAGTCTCCCTGCGCTCCTACAACCCGACCAAGTCTGGTCATAAAGGGCAGATCAAGCGGGCTGCCAAGCTGCTGGTAGAAGCCCAGCGCCCGGTGATGTACGTGGGCGGCGGCGCTATCAACGCCAATGCGGACCATCTGGTGACCAAGCTGGCGGAGCTGCTGAACCTGCCGGTGACCACCACCCTGATGGGGCTGGGGGCTTTCTCCGGTGTCCATCCGCAATTTATCGGCATGCTGGGGATGCACGGCACCTTCGAAGCCAACAAGACCATGCACAACGCGGATCTCATCTTTGCCGTGGGTGCCCGCTTCGATGACCGCGTCACCAACAACGTGGCCAAGTTCTGCCCCAATGCGACCGTGGTCCATATCGATATCGACCCCACCTCCATCTCCAAGACGGTGCAGGCCCATGTGCCTATCGTCGGCTCGGTGGAAACCGTGCTGGAGCAGATGCTGGAAGTGATCCGCGAGTGTGGCTTCGATAACGACAAGGAGGCGCTGGCGGACTGGTGGAACCAGATCAATCAGTGGCGCTCCCGTCACTGTCTAGCCTACGAAAAATCGTCCACCCAGATCAAGCCGCAACAGGTGATCGAGACCCTCTACAAGGTGACTCAGGGTCAGGCGTTCGTTGCCTCCGACGTGGGCCAGCACCAGATGTTTGCTGCCCTCTACTACCCGTTTGCCAAACCGCGCCAGTGGATAAACTCGGGGGGCCTCGGCACTATGGGATTCGGCATTCCGGCCGCCATGGGGGCCCAGTTTGCCAACCCGGATGCGGTGGTCTGCTGCGTCACCGGCGACGGCTCGGTGCAGATGAATATTCAGGAGCTCTCTACCTGCATGCAGTACGGGGTGCCCATCAAGATCATCTCCATAAACAACCGTGCGCTGGGCATGGTCAAGCAGTGGCAGAAGATGTTCTACGGCGGCCGTCACAGCCACTCCTACATGGAGTCCCTGCCGGACTTCGTCAAACTGGCGGAAGCCTACGGCCACGTCGGCATCGCGGTGAGCGATCCGGCCGAGCTGGAGAGCGCCATGGAGAAGGCCTTCGCCATGAAGGAGCGGCTGGTGTTCATGGATATCTCGGTCGACCCGGATGAGCACGTCTATCCGATGCAGATCAAGTTTGGCGCCATGGATGAGATGTGGCTGAGCAAGACGGAGAGAACCTGACGATGGAACATATTATTTCGGTCGTGCTCAAGGAGCTCAAGTTTGGTTCCATCAAGGACGAGATGTGGCTGAGCAAGGCGGGGGAAATATCATGAGGCATATCATTTCGGTACTGCTGGAGAACGAATCCGGCGCCCTGAGCCGCGTGGTGGGTCTCTTCTCCCAGCGCGGCTACAACATCGAGACCCTGACGGTGGCACCGACCGAGGATCCCACTCTGTCGCGCATGACCATAGTCACCATGGGTGACGAGCGGGTGCTGGAGCAGATCCAGAAGCAACTGCACAAGCTGGTGGATGTGCTCAAAGTGTGCGATTTGAGCGAAGGGGAGCATATCGAGCGGGAGATCGCGCTAGTCAAGGCGCGCGCCGCCGGTGGGGCCCGTGACGAGCTGAAACGGCTGGCGGATATCTTCCGTGGCCAGATCGTCGACGTCACCCCCGAGCAGTACACGGTGCAGCTGGTGGGCACCAGCGAGAAGCTGGATGCCTTTATCAAGACTGCCGCCCAGACCAACGAGATCATCGAAGTGGTGCGCTCCGGCGTCTGCGGTATCTCGCGGGCGGACAAGGCGCTGCGGCCTTGATGGCTGGCGGGACAGCTGATGACTCGTCAGCTGCCGCAGAGTGAAAGGAAAGAGGGCTCTGCGGAGCCCTCTTTGTTTGGTTTTTCTTTATGATGGGAGGGGTGATGTTCGGTATTCATGATCTTGCTCTGTTTATGGTCTCGGGGCTGCTGCTCAACATCATGCCGGGACCCGACTCCCTGCTGGTTATGCTGCGCAGCGGTTCGCAAGGGTGGCGTGCCGGTTCGGTCGCGACCCTTGGCATCGGCACTGGTGTCATGGTGCATGTGTTGGCGGCGGCCCTCGGTCTGTCGGCCCTGCTCAGTGCCTCGGCCGAGCTGTTTGCCCTTATCAAGCTG
Organism: Aeromonas sp. 602396; assembly: GCF_049173735.1. NCBI lineage: Bacteria > Pseudomonadati > Pseudomonadota > Gammaproteobacteria > Aeromonadales > Aeromonadaceae > Aeromonas > Aeromonas sp. 602396. Next base: position 21,142 of record NZ_JAAKSD010000018.1, read on the forward strand.
GCTGGCGCCATCTACCTGATCTATCTGGGGTTCTCCCTGCTGCGCCAGCAAGCAACGGGTTCCATGGAGAGAGGGCTCACCTTGCCCGCCCTATCCTATGGCCAGATTTACCGGCAGGGTGTGCTGACCAATGTGCTCAACCCCAAGGTCGCGCTCTTTTTCCTCGCCTTCGTGCCCCAGTTCATCGCACCGGATGCCCCCGACAAGGCGCTCGCCTTTATCCTGCTTGGTTGCATCTTCAACCTGGGCGGCATCATCTGGTGTCACTTGCTGGTCTTTACCACCGTCTATGCCAGCCACAGGGTACGGTTGTCACAGCGTCTTGGTCGCTGGCTCAACCGGGGCATTGGCACCCTGTTTGTCGGGCTAGGGATCAAGCTCGCCAGCGACTAGCTCGCTGCTTTCTGACCTGAGGCAGATTATCGTGCACCGCGCTGTGGTATGGTCGGCAGTCAGCTGCGGGGCCAGCCCCGCTCTCTCTTTTTCAGGTCAGCCCCACTGGCCGCAGCAGCGAGATCCCTTGCCCAGATGAACATCGCCCGGCTCAAGAACTTTACCGAGATTGTGAAGAACAACTTCAACATCTCGGCGACGGCGGAGAAGCTCTACACCTCCCAGCCAACCCTCAGCAAGCAGATGAAGATGCTGGAAGATGAGCTGGGGCTCGCCCTCTTTACCCGCAAGGGGAAGAATCTGGTCGGCTTGACCAGCGCAGGCGAGCAGGTGATGGAGCTGGCCAAGGGGGTGGTGGCACAGGTGGAGCAGATCAACCAGCTGTCGCTCGGGGAGCAGCTGGCCACCAGCGGGGTGCTGCGTATCGCCACCACCCACACCCAGGCGCGCTACAAGCTGCCAGCGGTGATCACCGAGTTCAGTCGTCGCTACCCTGACGTGGCGATTCAGCTCCATCAGGGGGCGCCTGCCCAACTGGCCCAGATGGTGCAAAGCGGCGATGTAGATATGGCGATCGCCACCGAGTCCATGTATCTGTTCGACGAGCTGGCCGCGGTGCCCTGCTATCGTTGGGGGCGCAGCGTAGTGGTGCCGCACGGTCATCCGTTGATCGACTGCCAGCCGCTCTCGATGGCGGATCTGGCCCGCTATCCCCTCATCACCTATGTGTTCGGCTTTACCGGCCGATCCAAGATGGATAAGGCCTTCAGCCGTCACGGCCTTTCGCCGAAAACCGTGCTGACCGCCACCGACACCGACGTGATCAAGCACTACGTCCGGCTTGGTATGGGGGTCGGGGTGATTGCAAGCGTGGCCTTCGACGAGGGGGACAGGGAGGCTCTGGTGAGCCTCAACATCGACCACCTGATCGCCTCGAGTGCCACCCACATCTGCCTGCGCAAGCATGCCCATTTGCGTGACTACATGTACGACTTTATCCACCTCTACGCCCCCCATATCAGCCGGGAGACGGTGCAACTTCATCTGATCAATCAGCCACCGACTGCCAATATGGCGGAGTTGCCGTGGCTCTAGCCGCTGGGGGCTGCCGCGTACAGAGCAAAAATACAGAGATAAAAAAGAGAGGCCTTGGCCTCTCTTCTGGTTTTATCGGTATGCGGGATTAAGCGCTGCGGGTCGCCAGATTGATAAAGATCTGGGCTCCGACCAGCAGGCAGTCGTCATCCAGGTAGTAGGGGATTTGACCTGATGCAGGTAGTTGCAAATCCCTTGGCCTGTCAGGCGCTTTTAGTCGTGGCCAGATTGATAAAGATCTGGGCTCCCACTAACAGGCAGTCGTCATCCAGATAGTAGGGATTCGCATGCAGATAGTTGCAGATCCCCTTGGCCTGACAGCCGCTGCCGAGGAAGAACATGGCTCCCTTGCGGCCACGGCAGGCGTTGACCATGTAGCTGAAATCCTCGCTGCCGGTCATGGGTTGACCCTGAGCGTTGATCCCCTCAGAGGGTAATACGTCGGCGGCCGCTTGCAGCAGACGGGCGCAGGCATCGGAGTGGTTCTCCACCGCCGGATATCCGGCATAGACCATCTTGGTCTTGAAGCCGCGCAGTTCGCTCTGGGCCACGATCTCCTTGAAGCTGTTCTTCAGGATCTGGTCGGTCTCGGCATCCATGGCTCGGATGGTGCCGCGCGCCTGCACATGGTCGGCGATGGCATTGGGGATGGTGCCGCCGTTGATCATGCCGCAGCCAAATACCGCCGGGCTGAACGGACTGGTGCGCTTGGCGACGATGTAGTCCATGTCCTCGATGATCCGCACCGCTTCACGGATGGCATCCAGCCCCTTGTGGGGGGTCGAGCCGTGGGCGGAGATACCGTGCACATCCAGCGTCCAGGCGGAGCCCCAGGAGGACATGACACCGTGGTTGAACTTGATGGTGCCGGTCTCCATGGCGCCGTCGTTATGGAGGGCATAGACCTCGTCTACCCCCTTCATGCAGCCCAGTTCAACCATCTTCTCGGCGCCCGGCACCCGCATATCCTCTTCCGCCATCTGGAAGATAAAGCGGACGTTGTACTGCAGGCGATCGCGGTTGGCGGCCAGAAACTTGGCTGCGGTCAGGGCGATCGCCATATGGGAGTCGTGACCGCAGTTGTGGGCCATTCCCTCGTGGGTCGACTTGAACGCAACCTCGCTCATGTCGTGCATCTCGAGGCCATCCATGTCGGCACGGAAGGCGATGGTCGGCAGCACAGGATCAACTACCAGATCGCCGTGGAAACCGGTGAAGCCTGGGTAGTCGGTGAGACGGTAGCCAAAGCCTGTCATCAGCTCGCGGCAGTAGGCCGATGTCTTGAACTCGACGCCAGAAGCCTCCGGAATGGTGTGCAGATGGTGGCGCACTTCCTGACTGAAGTCGCGCAGGGCCAGCAGGGCCGGTTCAATGTGGATGTTGTTCATCAGATGATCCCTTGGATGGAGAAGCCGAGCTGGGCCACTAGTGAGGCGCCGAAGAAGCAGCAGGTGGAGACGATCATGAAGATCAGGATCACTTTCCAGGACATCTTCTTCAGCTCTTCCAGCTGACCGCCCACCGAGAGACCGGCAAAGGCCAGCAGCGGTACGCAGCAGGAGAGGAAGGAGATCTTGGCGACGGCGTCAATGAAGAGGCCGCGCACCGGGGTCTCCGGCAGGCAGATGAGAATGCCGATGATGGTGGCATAGGCAAACGCCGGCAGGGAGGAGGGCAGATAGCGCTTGGCAATCAGCGAAGCGAACACCACCAGCGACATGGCGATGAAGCTGTCGCCCATCAGCCAGAGCGGGGTGCCGGTAGTCAGGGTCTGGGTAAACATGGCCAGCAGGATCGCCAGAAAGACGAACCGCATATCCATTACGATGCTTTTCATGCTTTCTCTCCTTTGGCAGTCAGGGCATAGATTTTTTCAGCGAGCGGCAGACCCAGATAGGTGAGGGAGAGGGCGCCGAGGGCGGAGGAGAGCAGATTCGATGCGGCGGCGATACTCAGCACCTGCTGGGCCAGCGCTTCGTCGAGACCGTTGATCAGGGCGCCGGAAGCGGCACTCAGCATGGAGCCTGAGCCCACGCCGGAACCGGCGGCCAGCGCCAGCGGGTGCAGACCGGTGAGCGGGGCGATACTGCCCAGCACGCTGAACCAGAGGGTGCCGATGACGGAGCCGCACAGGTAGATGGCCAGCACACCGATGTACTCCTGGGAGCCGGTACCGAACTTGCCCTGGATCACCGCGACGGACGGCTCACGGCTGATGGAGGAGCAGGCCCCGATGGCGCGGCGGCCAAAGCCGAACTTCACCGCCAGCGGAATGGCGATCAGGATTGGCAGCAGGTTGCCGATCTCCTGCAGGAATAACGGCACGCCGACGCTCAGGATCATCTTCAGGTTGGGGATGATCATCCCCGCGTACTGGGTACCCAGGATCAGCAGGCTGAAGCCCACCATCTTGCCGCAGAAGCCCTCTTCTTTCTCGGTGAAGAGCTGCTTCCAGCCGGGTATGCGATCCTTGACCGGTTTGGCGGAGACAATCATGCCGATGATGACGGCAAAGAGCATCGGCAGGATCGGAATGATGGCGATGCCTATCTTGATCTCCTGCTTGCCTATCAGGTACTGGGCCACAAAGATCAGCATGGCGGTTGCCAATATGCTGACCGTGACCGTCTTGAGGGGACTGGTTTGCTGCATAGTCTTTTCTCTTGTTATTCCCATGTGTGGCCATCGTCAGGATTGTCCAGACCGATGATGGGGGCATGATAGGGAGGGTCGCGGGGGAGGAATGTGACCTTCATCAAGCTGGCCATATGGCATTTTTTCATGGGGTATGCCCTTTAACCCTATGGATACCAAGGGTTAAATGCCGTTAACAGAACGTCAGCATTGGCTGGACAAGATACGCAAACAGGAGGGAAATGGTGACACCGCCCAGCAGGGCGGTGACGCGTATCAGACGGGCGTTTTGAGGCGGGCACTGCGCAGCAGCAGGGGCAGTTGGTAGAGCACCAGGGCGCCGAGCACCAGTCCGGCTCCGGCCAGTTTGGCGCCGCCGAGGGGTTCGCTATAGAAGAGGGTGCTCAGGATCAGCGTCCAGACCGGTTCCAGCAGCATCATCAGGGCTGCGTGAGCGGTAGTCATCTTGCTCAGTGCATGGGTGAGCAGCCAGTAGCGCAATGTGGTGGCGATCAAGACGCTCGCCGCAAACCAGCCCCAGATGCCGTGGCTGACTCCAGCCTCGGGCCACTGCTCGGTCAGCAGGGAGAGCAGGGTGCCGAGCAGGCCGGTCATCGCCAGCTGGATACAGGTGAGCCAGGTCGGTGCAATGGATTGGGCGAAGTGGCGATGGACGGCAAGCTGGATGCCGAGGGTGGTGGCCGCCGCCAGAAACCAGAACAGCGAGAGCGACACGCCCCAGTGGGTACTGCTGGAGAGCAGCAGCAAACCGGCGATGGCGATGGGCAGGGTGAGCCAGTAGTGGCGGCTGGGCTTGGCCCGAAAGGCTCCCCATGCGGCCAGCGGGGCCATCAGGGTGGCGACGCTCATGATAAATGCGCCGCTGCCCAGCGCATCGCTCTGGCTGATGGCGGTGACCCACAGCAGCAGGCTGGCACCGAGCAATGTGCCGCAACCGGCAGCGCGCACCAGCTGGGCGCGGGTCGGCGGCGGTTCACGCAGCCAGGCGAGTGGGAGCAACAGCAGCGCCGCCAGCAGGAAGCGGCTGCCGATAAAGGCGGCAGGGGGCAGTTCGCGGATCGCCTCTTTCGAGAAGAGCCAGCCAGCGGCGGCCAGCAGGGTGACCAGTACCATCAGCAGCAGGGGAGTGCGGTTCATCGGGGTCGTCATGGTGAAATGGAGGGGAGAGCATAAAGGAAAGGCGCCAGGTATTGCTACCTGACGCCTTTCGCATCTGCCTTGAACCGCCGTCGCGGCTCGCGGCCAGCAATCAGTTCATGCCGTAACGCTTGAGCTTCTTGCGCAGGGTGCCACGGTTGATACCCATCATCACGGCAGCGCGAGTCTGGTTACCACGGGTGTACTGCATGATCACGTCCAGCATCGGCGCTTCGACTTCGGAGAGAACCATATCGTACAGATCAATCACTTCCTGACCGTTCAACTGGGCCAGGTAGTTACGCAGGGCCTGTTGCACAGAGTCACGCAGGGGGCGCTGGGTCGGCTCGGCAGCGTGATTGTGAGTAGTTGTTACCAATGCATCAGAAGTCAGGGTTTGTTCGAACATATTCGGTCGGCTCTTTAGTTATCTTGTTAACCTAATCCATCGAAATACGCTTCGAGTGCCTCAAGTTGCGCGTCTGCGCAATCCAGGGCATTGAAGTGCTTACGGAATTCTCGGCCCGTCTCTTCTTCATCCAGATACCAGCCCACGTGTTTACGGGCTATGCGCGCTCCCAGATATGCACCATAAAACCGGTGCAGGTTGGTTACATGCTCGTTCATCAGGGTGCGAACCTCTTCCCTCTCGGGAGGCGGCAGCTTGGTGCCCGTCTCAAGAAAATGACGGATTTCCCGGAAAATCCAGGGTCGTCCTTGCGCAGCTCGGCCGATCATCACGGCGTCTACACCGGTATAGTCGAGGACATACCGGGCTTTCTCCGGGCTGTTGATGTCACCATTGGCGACAACAGGAATCGATACGGCCTGCTTAATCGCCCTGATCGTGTCGTACTCCGCTTCGCCCTTGTAGAGGCATGCACGGGTACGACCATGCACGGCAAGGGCCGCGATACCGCAATCTTCGGCGATTCGGGCGATCTCCACGCCATTGCGGTTATCCGGATCCCATCCTGTGCGGATCTTCAAGGTGACAGGCACCTCCACTGCATCCACCACGGCCCGGCAAATTGCTTTGACCTGATCGGGGGCACGCAGCAGGGCAGAACCTGCCAACTTCTTATTCACTTTTTTTGCCGGACATCCCATGTTGATGTCGACGATCTGTGCGCCCTGCTCCACGTTGTAGCGGGCAGCAAACGCCATCATCTCGGGGTCGGCTCCGGCAATCTGGACCGATCGCAATCCGCCTTCTGCAGAGTGATCCATCCTCATCCGGGTTTTCTGGGTATCCCAGACATCCGGGTTGGCCAGCAGCATCTCGGAAACGGCCATGCCAGCCCCCAATCGCAAACAAAGTTCACGGAATGGTCGGTCAGTTACACCGGCCATGGGAGCCACAATCAAGGGAGTTTCAAGCGTGTGGGGACCTATCTGCATTCCACGGTTACCATCGGCTTAGGGCGGCGTATATTACGCATTTTTTAGGCAGGAGAAAAGGTTAGTATTTGAGCGTCAGCCATTTTTTTCTGAAAAAAACGTCGCGCCAAGGCTTGCAAATTCTGGAGTTATTGAAAAACGGCCAGATTGCCGGAGAGTGAGCGCTGTACCATTCGGGTCGGACGCCTGCATAATTGTCAGTCCACTTGCAGGCCCGCTTTGCGTTATGATAGCTGGCTTAAATCGAGCAAATGCTCCAAACATTTATGCAACAAAAGCGGATTGGGGATCTATGACGTCAAGGTTCATTAAATCACTCTGGCCGTGTCTGATGGGGGCCGTGCTGGGGTCGGCGCAGGCGCAAACCATCAGTTTTGGCGAAGCCTGGACCCGGGTCATCCAGCAGGATGAAGGGCTGGCTGCCGAGCAGGCCGGGGTCGATCGGGCCAAGCAGCTGCGCGAGGCGGCCAAGGATATGTATCTGCCCAAGGTGGATCTGGGGGCCAGCTATACCCATCTTGATCAGCCGATTGAACTTGATGCCCTCGATCTCAATCCGCTGGCCAAGCAGAAAGATCTGATCCTGGCACTCGGCAGCCTGTTCGGGGTCGGAGCCAACGCATTTGTCACCCCCCTGACCAAACAGAATGTGGTGACCAGCTCGGTCAAGATGCTCTGGCCGCTGTTTGCCGGTGGTCGCATCGATGCGGCGCAGGATATCCGCCAGGCGCAGGTGAGCGAGGCGCAACAGCTGCTGGTGCTCAAGGAGCAGTCCACTTTCGAGAGCCTCTCCCAGACCTATTTCGGCGTGGTGCTGGCTGCTCAGGTGGTGCAGACCAAACAGGAGATCGAAGAGGGGCTGGCCCACCATCTGGATCATGCCAAGAAGCTAGAAGCGCAGGGCCAGATAGCCAGGGTGGAGCGTCTCTCCGCCCAGTCGGCCTATGACAGAGCGCGCATCGATACCCAGAAGGCGCGCCGCAGCCTCGAGATCGCCGAACTGGCCCTCGGCCGCATGCTGAAGTTGCCAAATGCCCAGCCGGGCAGCGGCCTGTTCGTCAACAAGGAGCTGCCGCGCCTCGAGGGGTTGGTGAGCCAGACCCTGGAGGTGCACCCCGGTCTCAAGCTGCTCATTGCCAAGAAGGAGCAGGCCAAGGGGATGATCCGGGTCGAGCAGGGCAAATATGCCCCCGAGGTGTTCCTGTTCGGCAACTACAACCTCTATGAAGATGATTCGCTCGCCTCCAAGACCGCGCCGGACTGGCTGGTGGGGGTGGGTGTCAGCATGCCGCTGGTGAGTCGCGATGGCCGTTCCGAGACGGTGCAGGCAGCCAAGAGCGCCGAGCTGCAGGTCAATCTGCTGCAGGCCAAGACTCGCGATGATCTGAAGCTGCTGGTGGAGAAGACCTGGCGCGAAGCAGCGCAGGGGCTGGAGGAGTATCAATCCCTCTCTTCCACCCAGGCGTTGGCAGAGGAGAACGTGCTACTGCGGGACAAGGCCTTCGGGCAGGGACTCTCTACCTCCCTTGATGTGGTGGATGCCCAGAACCAGCTGGCGGGGGTGAAGACTCAGCGCGCGGCGGCGGCCTATCAATATGTAGTGTCGCTGGCCCGCCTGCTGGCGCTCTCCGGCCAGATGAACAGTTTCAATCAATATCAGCACGGTCAGGTGATCGAGGTGAACTCATGATCGCACTCCAGTCCGTGCCTTTTTCTATCTCTGTTTCGACCGCCAAGGGTCGCCCGTTTGTCGAGGTGAAGTGATGAGCCATCCCCCCATCAAAAAGAAGATGAGCCAGGGTAAACCGCTGTTGTTGCCGCTGGTGCTGGTGATCCTGGTGGTCTGGCTCGGCTGGCGCTTCTGGCTCGCCTATCAGCCCGAGCCGGTGCATCTGCAAGGGCAGATTGAAGCGCAGCAATATTCGGTCTCCTCCAAGGTGCCGGGCCGCATCGACGAGGTGCTGGTTAAAAAGGGCGATCAGCTGACCAAGGATCAGCTGGTCTTTACCCTGGCGAGCCCCGAGATCGAAGCCAAGCTGAGCCAGGCCAAGGCCGGTGAGGCCGCAGCGGGTGCGCTGGCGCAAGAGGCGGAGAAGGGGGCCCGTGCCCAACAGATCGCCGCTGCCAAGGATCAGTGGCAAAAAGCCAAGGCTGCCGCCCAGCTGCGTGGCAAGACCTATGAGCGGGTTGCCAGCCTGCACCGCGACGGCGTAATGCCGCTGCAAAAACGCGATGAGGCCTGGACCGCATGGCAAGCCGCCCGCTACAGCGAAGGGATGGCGTGGCAGCAGTACCAGATGGCGCTGGAAGGGGCGCGGGAAGAGACCAAGATCGCCGCCCGCGAGAAGGCCAAAATGGCGGCGGGTTCCGTGGCTGAGGTAGAGGCCTATCTGGCCGACACCCGCATCACCAGTCCCCACAATGGTGAAGTGAGTCAGGTGCTGCTGCGTAGCGGCGAGCTGGCGCCGCAAGGCTTCCCTGTGGTGACGCTGCTCGACATGAGCGATGCCTGGGCCCAGTTCCACATCCGTGAAGATCTGTTGCCCCGTTTCACCGTGGATACCGAGTTTGATGCCCGCATCCCGGGCCTTGGCGACCAGATGGTGCGCTTCAAGGTGACCCATGTGGCCGTGATGGGGGATTTCGCCACCTGGCGTGCCACCGATACCCGTCAGGGCTTCGATATGAAGAGCTTCCAGGTGGAGGCTCGCCCGCTGCAACCGGTTGAGGGGCTGCGGGTTGGCATGAGTGTGCTGGTTGAACTCTGATGGGACGTGAATTTCGGCTGCTGTGGCAGGATCCGTTCAGCCGTGCCCTGATGAGCTGGGTACCGCTGCTGCTGATGGGGATCCTCTGCTGGATCTTCTCGGCAGGGCTGGCCCGCGACCTCAAGGTGGGGCTGGTGGATCTCGACCGAAGCGTACTGTCGCGCCAGCTCGCCTTCTCGCTGGATGGCTCGGCCGGGCTCAAGGTGGCCAATCAGTTTGACTCCATCGATGCCGGTGCCCACGCCCTGCGCGGTGGCGACATCTATGCGCTGGTGGTGATCCCCAACCATCTGGAGCGGGATGCCCGCCGGGGTACCCAGCCGCAGGTGACAGTGTTCAACAACGGCCAGTTCATCCTGATCGCCAAGCTGGTCAACTCGGCGCTGGCGCAGGTGGTAGGCACCCTTAACGGTCAGGTCGGTGTGCTGGAGGCGATGGCCGAGGGCAAGGCACTGCCCGGCGCGCTCGGGCAGTCGGTGCCTATCAGCAGTCAGGTCACTGCGCTCTATAACCTCAACTCCAGCTATGCCCAATTTCTGCTGAGCGCCATTCTGCCCGCGGTGTGGCAGATCCTGGTGGTGCTGTTCGGCCTCAATGCGCTGGCCCGTACCGATCGGCTGGGGCTGGACTGGACCACTCGCGGTGTCTGGTTTGGTCTCTGGCGCACCCTGCTGCCCCACGTGCTGATTGGCTGGGGCTGGGGGATAGTCTGGACGCTGCTGCTGTTCAAGGGCTTCTCCTACCCCATGCACGGCAGCTGGCTGGTGCTGGTGGTGGGTCTGGGGCTCGCCTCGGGCGCCTGCGTCACCATGGGAGCCTTCTTTTACGGCATCATCCGGGATCCGGCCCGTGCCCTGTCGCTGGCGGGGGCTTACACTGCGCCCGGTTTTGCCTTTATGGGCGTCACCTTTCCGGTGAGCGCCATGGGGGATTTCGCCCGCTTCTGGCGCAGCCTGTTGCCGGTCTCTCATTATGTCGAGCTGCAGATTGGTCAGAGCAACTACGGTCTGCCAGTCGCATCGGCGTTGCCGCAACTGGGGGCGCTGCTGTTGTTCCTGCTCCCCCTACTGCTGGTGGTACGTCGTTACAAGCAGCAGGCCGAGCTGGCCCGTCAATCAGCCGCAGTGGCGAGCGCCGAAAAGGAGCCTGAGTGATGCTGGGATTTGTCGATCTGTTGCGCCTCGAACTGCGCACCCTGCTGGCGGATCGCGCCATCATGCTGACCCTGTTTGGCGGGGTGATCTTCTACTCGTTTCTCTATCCCCAGCCCTATCTGCATCAGCTGCCGCGGGAAGAGGCGGTGGTGGTGGTCAACGACGATGACAGTCAGCTGTCCCGTCAGCTGGAGTTTATGGCCGATGCCACGCCGCAGGTAAAGCTGGTGGCGCGAGCCAATTCGCTGGCCGAGGCGCGCCAGCTGATGATGGCCGGGGAGGCGAGCGGGATCCTGCACATCCCCAACCACTTCTATCGGGATCTGATGCAGGGCAAGAGCGTCACCCTGAGTTATGCCGGTGATGCCTCCTACTTTCTGGTCTACGGCACCATTGCCGAAGGGCTGGCGCAGGCCGGTGGCACTCTCGCCGCGCAGGTGAAGGTGGCGCGGCTGTTGAGTCACGGTGAGGCGCTGCCACAAGCGGCCATGGGCTGGAATGCGGTGGCCCTCAACGTGGTACCGGTGTTCAACCCCACCATGGGCTATGTGAATTACGTGGTGCCGGCGGTGTTCGTGCTGATCCTCCATCAGGTGTTGCTGATGGGGGCGGGGATCCTGGGGGCGACCCAGAACCAGCGCAGTTGCCGCGGCGAGCATGGTTACTGGCAAAGCGCGCCGGTGTTGCCGCTGCTGCTGGCCAGAACCCTGGTGCTGGCTGGGTTGTTCCTGCTGCCGGTGAGCTACTTCCTCGGCTTCTGTTTCGATCACTACAATATCGCTCGTCATGCAGATCCGGTGCAGCTTTGGCTGTTTGCCCTGCCGTTCCTGCTGGCGACCTGCTGGTTCGGGATTGTGCTGGGGGCGATCTTTACCCGGCGGGATCTGCCCACTCAGGTGGTACTCATATCCTCCCTGCCGCTGGTCTTTCTGGCGGGCTTTATCTGGCCGCTCGAGCTGATCCCTACGCCTCTCAACTGGCTGGCTCAGTGGGTGCCCACTATCCCCGCCATCGAGGGTTTTCTGCGCCTTAACCAGATGGGGGCCGACTTTGCGCAGGTCTCCCGCTACTGGTGGCAGCTGTGGGGTCTGGCGCTGCTTTACGGTGTGCTGACCTGCCTGTTGCTGCGTTGGCGGCAGCAGTCACTGCCGGTGGCCAGTCAGCCGGTCGTAAAGAGTGAGACGACCGCCGGTTAAGTGGGATGGTGCAAGCGCCCGTGAGATGGTGTGTGCGGTAAAGCGAAAACGGTCAGCCCTTGGGCTGACCGTTTTGTTATGTGGTGGGTATGAGCGATTTTACTGCTGCTTTAGCCGCGCTGGAGCGTGGGATCCCCGATGGCGTAGATCTGCCCCACCGCTGTCTCATCCGCCAGCAGGCGCAGCCCTTGGGCGGCCACATCGGCGCGGCGCACCAGTCCGTGTACCTCCTTGCCCTGACTCAGCTCGGCGCGGCCGGTGGCGTCGCCATCCTGCAGGCCCGCCGGGCGCAGAATGGTCCACACGAGGGAGCTGGTCTGCAGCCAGCTCTCCGCCAGACTCTTGAGACGTACCTCGTGACCGAAGGCGGCGCGTGCCCGCTCCGGCAGATACTGCCAGCTGTCACCACAGCCGAGGGAGGTGACCAGCAGCAGCCGTTTCAGGCCTGCCTGCTCCATGGCATCGATCACATGACGGTTGCCCTGATAGTCCACCGGCGTCGTCTGACGGAAGCTGCCGAGGGTAGAGACAACGTGGGCATCTTGCCCCGCTAGGGCGCACGCCTGCTGCACCGCAGCCGGATCCAGCGCATCCCCCTCGATCACTTCGACCCCCAGCGCATCTAGTTCTGTGGCCATCTCGGGGCTGCGCACCAGCGCAACGACCCGGTGACCCATGTTCAGGGCGTGGTGAGTAAAGGCGCGGCCCAGCCCGCGGCTGGCTCCGAAAATCAGTGTGGTTGGCATAGCTGAGCTCCCTTGGCAAAAGGGGCTAGCCTAGTGGCTTGTTCGCTTGCTGTAAATGAGAGTTGTTTCTATTTGTGAGCTGGCAGGGAGGAGAGAGTGCGAGCCTCCAGCGACTCGCACTCTTTGAGAGGGATCAGCCGTTGTAGTTGCCGATGCTGGGGCGACGGCTTGGGCCGCTCAGGTGGATATCCACCGGATTGAACGCCTTGATCGCCTCATAGCTGAAATCACCGATCGCCTGATGCAGGCTCTGGGGTGTGTGGTTGGTGATGATGATGACGCTCTTTGACAGGTTGCGACGGCGGCGCAGCAGGTGGCCGAGGAAGCTGGACTGGCTCTCCGCCATTTTGGCGCGGTTGGCCGATACCTCGTCGATGATCAGCAGATCCACCTCTTCCAGTGCGCGGCGGTACTGGTTGCGCTCATCCTGGTCGGGGATGACGTTGAAGAACAGCCGATCGACGATGGAGGCCCACTGCTGGAAGATCACCGATTTCTGGTGACGGGCGATCAGCTCATGCGCCACCGCTCCCGCCAGCGTTGACTTGCCGGTGCCGTAGTCGCCGTAGATCAGCATGCAGCCGCCACCGCTCTTCTCCCAGTGCTCGAAGCCGCTGATAAAGTAACGGGCTGTTTCGATGGGGTATTGCAGCGCCGGGTCACCGGCATCCATCTTGTCAAATACCCAGTCGGGGTTGAGGTCGGCCTGGGCGATCAGCTTCTGGATCCGCTCCTGACGGGCCGCTTTCTGCAGCTCGCGCACCTCGGCGTTGGCCTTGGCGTCATACTCCTTGCGCAGAGTCTCGTAGTCATACTGACTGCCGCCGGTCTCTTGTTGCAGGCGACGAATGCGCTCCAGCAGGCCACCCACATGGCGACTCAATTCCGGGTCGTGAATGCGGTGATCCTGCTTGGCCTTGGCGATCTTCTGGCGCTTGGCTTCGATCTCTTCCAGCTCCTGGCGCAGGGGATCTTGCGGGTCAGTCATGGAATGCTCCTTCTGCTCGATCAGGGATGGGTAGACAAGGGGTTGATTCTGCCTGCAGGCGGGGGCCGCTATCAATCATTATCCGACTCCTGCTGCGCTGCGGGTTCTTGCGTCTGCTGTTGGGCCAGTCGCTTGGCCTCTTCAATCATCTGTTGGGCCCGTTTGCTGGGGCCCGACTCTGGCGGGGCCGGCGTCACCTGCTGGTAGCCCTGCACCTCCATCGGTTTGCGACGGGTATAGCGGCGGGTCTTGAGGGCGCGAATGAACTTGAGCATCCATTGATGCTGAGAGTCGAACACCTCGGGGCGCCCGAGCCAGTAGGCGATAAACTCCCCCAGATCCTCTTCGCTATAGCTGGCATCGATCACTCCGCACAGGCGGGCGAGGGCGGGCAGCTCCTCGTCCGGTCGCCATTGCAGGTGCATCTGGAAGGGGCGCTCCGGCAGGGGGCTGCGCAATTTCTGGGTCAGCAGCGGCAACTGGAACGGGCACTGATGGTAGTGCTCACTCTCGGGCTGAGCCTCGACTTGCAGCAGGCCCGCCTCCATCAGTTCATCGAACAGCTCGGTGAGCTGGCGGGCATTGACCTGAAACGAAAAGCCGCAGGGATCTCCCGGATCGACCACTGCCAGCGCCCGACCCAGCTCGGGATAGTTGAGCCTTGCCGCCTGATTTTCCAGCACCAGTCGGCGCAGCTGCAGGGTATAGAGACTGCGAGCCGGATGGGACAATCTTGGGTGGGCAAGGGCGCTGTATTCGGCTGGGGTCATGGTCTTCTTCACGAGCTGGAGTGAGGGGCATTATCCCTTATGGCGCCCACTTGCACAATTCGTCACACTGCAAGTGAGTGCCCTGCATGGTCGGGTGGTGAAAATTGATCGTACCGCGGAGCGTTGAGCAGGGAGAGCGGGATTGTGTCGATAATCCAGCAGCTTGCACTATTTTGGTATGCAGATTAGCCAATCCGGCTATTTGTGACGCAAGGCACGCGGCATTTCTGCTGATTTAGACTAGTCTTATTACTTAAATAAACAATTGACTCATAAGGTTTTTGTCAACATGCCAAAACCCGGACTGCGGATCCTGGTGGTGGAAGACGAAGCAGTTTTTCGCCATTCGTTAGTGAGTTACCTCGCGCGGGACGGGGCAACGGTGTTTCAGGCTGAGGATGGAATTGAAGGGTTGTCAGCTGCAGCGATTTATCATCCCGACGTGGTACTGTGCGATCTCAATATGCCCAATATGGATGGCCGCGAGGTAATCGCCTGTCTCTCTGCGCGCTATCCCCATATTCCGGTTATCGTCATTTCGGCCCAGAGCTCCATGGAGGCGGTCGCCAGTGCCTTGCGTGCCGGTGCTCGGGATTACCTGCTCAAGCCCCTCGAGAACTTCGCACTGGTCGATCGCAGTATCGACCAGTGCCTGAATGGGAGTTCCACGCGAGCTCAGCAGCTCGAATTGATGGCGCATATGGATTACTTCAGTGCGCATGATCGGGCTGCCAGCCGTTTGCTCGCCGGGCTGAAGCCACCGGGATTGCAGGAGTGGGGCCCCTGGCAGGTCACGTTCAAGGGGCTTGGGCACCTCTTCATTCCCGATACCTTCAAGGTGGAAGACAAGCTGCTGGTGCTGGTGATGGAGATGCCCATCATGGGGACGGATGCAGGATTTTGCGGGGCGCTGGTGCGCTCTCTGATGAACGTGCCCTATCGCCAGTTTCAGCAGAACGAGAGCCGTTTGCTGAGCCAACCGCACCGGTTGCTCGACTACCTAAACCATCAGTTGATGGAGTCCGGGTTGCGCCACGCTTTTGCCATGGCTGCTCTGCTGTTTGATCAGCACGATGGGCTGGTATTTGCCAATGCCGGGCTCACTTCCCCCCACTGGTTGATGCGCTCGGGTGGATTACCGCTTGGTCTGATGCGCAACAGCCACTACGCTCTGCACAAACGCAGCTGGCATGAACCATTCGATCTGCAGTTTCGCAGCGACAGCGGTAGTGCGCTCAATGTGCAGGTGCGTCATCACTGAGGCTGCTTGACTAGAGACCAAAACAGACAAGGCGCCCGATGGGCGCCCTGTCTGTTGTCTACAATCCTGACCGTTTAGACGGTGGCGGAGTGTAGTTTCTTCTCTTGAGCTTGCGGCTCTTTGGCCGGGCCTTCGGCACCGTGCATCCAGTAAACCAGACGATTAGCCATGGTCAGCAGCAACAGGGCGCTCAGCACCGCAGCCAGGGCGATGCCACCGAAGATGGCGATCGGGCCGGCTTCACCAACAATGGAGCCGATAAAGCCCGCAGCATAGTTGGCGATGGCGATAAAGCCCATCCAGGCACCCATCATGAGGGAAGCCAGACGCAGCGGAGCCAGTTTGGTCACCATGGAGAGGCCGATCGGGGAGAGGCAGAGCTCGCCCAGGGTGTGGAACAGGTATGCGCCAACCAGCCAGAACATGGAGGTCTTGACGGTGTTGTCACCACCCTGCTGTAGCACGGCACCCACCATGAACAGGAAGCCGATAGCCAGGAACAGCAGACCCATGGCGAATTTCACCGGAGAGTTCGGCTCTTTCTTGCCGAGCTTGATCCAGATGGCCGCAACGACCGGTGCCAGAGTGATGATGAAGAAGGGGTTCAGGGACTGGAACCAGGCAGTCGGCACTTCGAAGCTGCCGATCATGCGGTCGGTATACTCCTGGGTGTAGAGGTTCATCAGACCACCGGCCTGCTCGAAGCCGGCCCAGAAGATGATGGTGAACAGACCCAGTACCAGAATAACCTTGATGCGATCCACTTCCTGCTTGGTCAGCGGTGCTTTCTGCTCGGTAGTACGCAGGGCGGCTGCGCGCTGGGCGGCAGTGACACGACCGATGTCACCCAGGAAACGTTGGGCCATGGTGGCCTGGATCACCAGAGAGAGCAGCATGCCGATACCGGCGCCGACGAAGGCTGCTTGCCAGCCGTAGGCGGTGGCGGCAGCACCACAGATCACACCTGCCAGCAGGGAACCCAGGTTGATGCCCATGTAGAAGATGGTGAAAGCACCATCACGGCGGTGATCGCCCTCTTCATAGAGGTCACCCACCATGGTGGAGATGTTCGGTTTGAACAGGCCGTTACCCACGATCAGCAACGCGAGGCCCGTGTAGAACATGGTGTTGACCATATCCGGGAACATGGCGTGGGGCAGTGCCAGAGTGAACTGACCTGCGGCCATCAGCACGGCACCGATCAGGATGGCGCGACGTTGACCCAGGAAGGTGTCAGCCAGCCAGCCGCCGATCAGCGGAGTGATATAAACCAGACCGGTATAGATACCGTAGAGTTTGAGGGCATCTGCCTGACTCCAGCCCAGACCGCCGTTGGCAGTCAGGTCGGTCAGATAGAGCACCAGTACGGCACGCATGCCGTAATAGGAGAATCTCTCCCACAGTTCGGTACTAAAGAGCAAAAAAAGCCCTTTAGGGTGACCTAAAAAGGTCCCTTTTGACGGGTTATTCATTGGAACTTCCACCTGTGTCTTATATTTTTTTGAGTTTTTTATGCAAGGGCGAGAAACACGCCTCAACCCTTATAGAACATGCGTGAATAAATTACAACATTATGATTTGCTGAGAGTTTATTTACTCTTGATTGATTTTTTGTTGCGCAAATGAAAAAGGAGCATCATTTGATGCTCCTCGAATACCTCTACAAAAAACAGATTTTTTAGCGATTACAACTGTTTGACGAACTGCTTCAGCCAACCGATGAACTCGCCGTTCAGCTCACGATGGCGTACGGCATATTCCACATTGGCTTTCATATAGCCGAGTTTGCTGCCGCAATCGTGGCTCTTGCCCTTCATGAAGTAGGCGTTGACCTGCTCCTGCTCCATCAGCATGGCGATGGCGTCAGTCAGCTGGATCTCGTCACCGGCACCGGCCGGGGTCTTCTCCAGCAGCGGCCAGATATTGGAGGAGAGGACGTAACGACCCACCACCGCCAGATTGGAGGGGGCTTCGTCACGGGGCGGCTTCTCGACAATGGCCTGCATTGGCAGGGACATCCCCTCGCTCAGGGCCTCGCCCTTGATGTCGGCGATGCCGTACTTGTCCACTTCGCTTTCGGGAACCGCTTCCACCATGATCTGGCTGATCTGGTTCTCTTCGAACATATGCACCATCTCGGCCAGGTTGTCTTTTTTCGGGTCGCTGGCCACTTCATCAATCAGCACATCAGGCAGCAGCACGGCGAAGGGGTTGTCACCGATCAGCGGGCGGGCACAGAGGACCGCGTGGCCCAGCCCTTTGGCCTCCCCTTGGCGGACGTGCATAATGGTGACGTCTTTCGGGCAGATCTGTTGCACCTCTTCCAGCAGCTGACGCTTGACTCGCTTCTCGAGGGTCGCTTCCAGTTCGAAACTCTTGTCGAAGTGGTTTTCGATGGAGTTCTTGCTCGAGTGGGTGACCAGCACGATCTCTTTGATACCGGCGGCGATGGCTTCGCGCACTACGTACTGGATCAGCGGTTTGTCGACCACCGGCAGCATCTCTTTCGGGATGGCCTTGGTGGCTGGCAGCATACGGGTACCCAGACCGGCTACCGGGAGCACGGCCTTGCGAACTGTCAGAGGAGTCTTTTTCATGGAAAACTATCCAGCGGGATTAAAGTGCGGCCATGATACTCCAAGAAAAATGGGGCAGCCACAGGCTACCCCATTCGTATATGCAGAGCTCGGACGTTATTTGACGATGATCATGTCACGGTTGGCTTCCAGCGTGGCAGGGCCAATTCCATTGACATCTGCCAGCTGATCGACCGAGGTGAACTTTCCCTGTTTCTCCCGATAGTCGACGATGGCTTGTGCCTTCTTGTCGCCAATCCCTTTCAGGCTGGTGAGTTCGGCAAGGGTGGCCGTATTGATATTCAGCTTGCCGGCTTCCTTGGCGACCTCGGCTGTGGTTGTTTGCTTCGGCGCTGCTTTATCAGCGGCCAACACAGGTTGGCTGAACAGGGGCAAGCAGGCTAACAGCATGATTGCAGAGAGCTTCTTCATCAGCATTTCCATTCCTCCATGATGTGGATATTGCCGAGTGGCATATTGATGAATAGCGTATCGAACGGGTCTTTTTCACTGCTATTTCTAACAGGTCAAATCCTCATGCCGATGGCGAAATATTTGCTATAAGCGCTTCGCTATGAATGCCCTCATATATCCAACCGTATGATCTGGAATGTATTTCAGATGCATCTTTGATTTGACGAGCAAACTTCTCCGAGATGCTCTGCTCAAACCGTTGTGGAGGTGCCGGATGGAATTATTCTGCGCAACAAAGTGCGGATGGCATGTTTCACTGGTCTTCAAAAGAGAACCAATAAAAAAGGCTGCTCACCTGGGGTGAGCAGCCTTTGTGATCGGTTTTTTCAGACAGGCACTAATTAGGCTTGTTCGTCAGCCTGGGCAGCCTGGATACCGGTCAGGGCGATGGTGTAGACGATGTCGTCAACCAGGGCACCACGGGAGAGGTCGTTGACCGGCTTGCGCATGCCTTGCAGCATGGGGCCGATGGAGACCAGGTCAGCGGAACGCTGCACCGCTTTGTAAGTGGTGTTACCGGTATTCAGGTCAGGGAAGACGAACACGGTAGCTTTACCGGCAACCGGTGAGTTCGGTGCCTTGGACTTGGCCACGTTCTCCATGATGGCCGCGTCGTACTGCAGCGGGCCGTCGATGATGAGGTCGGGGCGCTTGGCTTTGGCCAGCTCGGTCGCTTCACGCACTTTCTCTACATCGGCACCAGCGCCAGAGGTACCGGTGGAGTAGGAGATCATGGCGACGCGCGGCTCGATGCCGAACGCGGCAGCAGAGTCGGCGGACTGGATGGCGATCTCGGCCAGCTGCTCGGCAGTCGGATCCGGGTTGATCGCGCAGTCACCGTAGACCAGCACCTGGTCAGGCAGCAGCATGAAGAAGATGGAGGAGATCAGGGAAGAGCCCGGTGCGGTCTTGATGATCTGCATCGGCGGACGGATGGTGTTGGCAGTGGTATGTACCGCGCCTGATACCAGGCCGTCAACTTCATTGCGCTCCAGCATCATGGTGCCCAGTACCACGTTGTCTTCCAGCTGCTCGCGAGCAACCACTTCGGTCATGCCCTTGTTCTTGCGCAGCTCGACCAGACGCGGCACATAGCGCTCGCGTACAACGGCCGGATCGATGATCTCGACGCGATCGGTCAGAACTACACCCTGCTGCTCGGCAACACGACGGATCTCTTCCGGGTTACCCAGCAGCACCGGACGGGCAATGCCACGCTCGGCACAGATGGCGGCAGCCTTGATGGTGCGCGGCTCGTCGCCTTCCGGCAGCACGACACGCTTGTTGGCCTGACGGGCCAGCTCGGTCAGCTGATAACGGAATGCCGGCGGGCTCAGACGACGGGAACGGGTAGAGCTGATGGTCAGCGACTCGATCCAGTGTTTGTCGATGTGGCCAGCGACGTAGTCCTGTACCAGCTCGATACGCTCGCGGTCATCTTCCGGAATATCGACGTTGAAGTTCTGCAGGCTGACGGCGGTCTGCCAGGTGTTGGTACCGGTCATCATGATCGGCAGGCCGGTGGCCATGGCCTGTTGGCACAGCGCCATTACCTGCGGCTCCGGATGATAGTTACCGGTCAGCAGCAGGGCGCCCAGCTTGACGCCGTTCATGGCGGAGAGGCAGGCAGAGACGATGACGTCAGAGCGGTCGCCGGAGGTCACCAGCAGGCTCCCCGGACGGAAGTGCTCGACCATGTTGTGGATGGAGCGGGCACAGAAGGTCACGGTCTGCAGGCGACGGCTGTCCAGCTCACCCTTGTGCAGGATCTTGGCGGCCAGATGCTTGGCGAGATCCTTGGCGCGCGGGGCGATCAGCTGGGTGTTCCAGGGGATGCAACCCAAGATGCGCAGCGGGCTCTTGCCGAACACTTGCAGCACTTCCAGGTTGTGAGCTGCGTCAGAAGCGTGGTGATGGGCTTCGAACATCTCGGTCAGGTCAGGGCGGGTTACGCCATGCTCGTCAACCGGCGCGCCAACCTTGTTGATCACGCAGCCAACGATACGGGGGTTGTTGACACCACCGAAGTTGGAGCAAGCCAGTTCGATGCGCTCTTTCAGCTTCTGGCTGGAGTCATGGCCCGGATGGGTCACGAATACCATGTCGGCATCCAGAGCTTTAGCGACGTCGTAGTTCAGCTTGTTGGCAAAGGGCTGCTTGTCGGTCGGCACCATACCTTCGACAACCAGCACTTCGGCACCACTGGATTTCACGTGCTCTTCGAAGCGGGCAACGATCTCTTCCAGCAGGATGTCGGTGTTGCTGGAGCTGATCATGTTCTCGGCGTAGGAGAGGGTGAACGGCTCGGGCGGGTTGATGTTGGCAGCAGCGCGGATAACGGCGGTTGAGCGCTCGGCACCGGTTTCACCCGGACGCGGCTGGGCAACCGGTTTGAAGAAGCTGACATTGACACCGTGACGCTCCATGGCGCGAACAACGCCCAGACTCACGGAAGTTACGCCGACACCAGTGCCGACCGGGATAAGCATAATAGTGCGTGCCACTTTATACCCCTTGTTCATTTTTTGGGATCAGGAAAAGGCCGCCCTGGTGGGCGGCCTCGAGTTACTGCGTCAATTAAGCGCCGACCAGTTCCAGCGCGTCGTGGGCGATAACCCACTCTTCGTTGGTCGGGATAACCAGGGCCTTGGTAGAACCAGCCTTGGTGATCTCGCCACCCTTGCCGAAACGAGCCTTCAGGTTGGCGTCGTGATCAACGTCAAAGCCCAGCAGACCCAGCTTGTTCAGGGTGATTTCACGGATCGGGGCAGAGTTTTCACCGATACCACCGGTGAAAACAACGGCGTCCAGACGACCGTCCATGGCGGCAGCGTAGGCGCCGATGTACTTGGCCAGGCGATAGCAGTAAACGTCCATAGCACGCTTGGCTTCTTCTTTGCTGTCGTAGTTGTCTTCAACGAAACGGCAGTCGGAGGTCACTTCGGTCAGACCCTGCAGGCCGGACTCTTTGGTCAGCATGGTGTTGATATCGGCCACGCTCATGCCCAGCTTGTCGTGCAGGAAGAAGATGATGGCCGGGTCCAGATCGCCGGAGCGGGTACCCATAACAAGGCCTTCCAGCGGGGTCAGACCCATGGAGGTATCAACGGATTTGCCGTTCTTGATGGCGCAGACGGAACCGCCGTTGCCCAGGTGGCAGTTGATGATGTTCAGCTCTTCAACCGGCTTGTTCAGCTGCTTGGCAGCTTCCAGGCTGATATAGTAGTGGCTGGTGCCGTGAGCGCCGTAGCGACGGATGCCGTTCTCTTTGTAGAGCTTGTACGGCAGGGCGTACAGGAAGGCTTCTTCCGGCATGGTCTGGTGGAACGCGGTATCGAATACGGCCACGTTCTTGTCAGCCAGCGCCGGGAATACGCGGCGAGCTTCACGGATACCGATCAGGTGAGCCGGGTTGTGCAGCGGTGCGTACGGAACAGCAGCTTCGATGCCGGCGATCACGTCTTCGCAGATGACAACGGAAGAGGTGAAGCGCTCGCCACCGTGAACAACACGGTGACCGATGGCGATCAGGTTCTTGGACAGTTCCGGATTGAGCGGCAGGATCTTGTTGACGATGAAGTCCAGCGCTTCCTGGTGAGCGGCACCCGCACCCAGATCGGCACTGCCCTTCTCGCCATTCAGTTTCCACTTGATGCGGGCGTCGTCGAGGTTGAAGCACTCGGCCAGGCCGGACAGCAGGTCATCACCGGTGGTTGCGTCAATGACGGCAAACTTCAGGGAAGAGCTGCCACAGTTAAGAACAAGAACCAGCTTACTCATGAATAAATCCTATCGCAGATTGGGTTGTGTAGGCGGATGCGTTGGACGCGGTGCGGCCAAAAACTTTCAACTTATCCTTATGAGGGTTGGCAATCTGTTGCTTGCCCCTTGTATAGTGATACAAGACCCGAAATCCAGACGTCCCTGACAGGTCAATAGCAAGAAGCTTTTGACGCAAAAATGGGCGTACAAAGGATAACCCGATTGTTGAAAAATAACAAAGTCATCCTCAACCTTTGTTACTTTGCATCAAATTTTGTCGAGGTTTTGCCGTTAGTACGTTCAAAAAGCGCTCGGAGGTAGTATGAGCATGAACATTTTTGGAACTAAGTTACAGCAAGGCCGCCATTATATGACGCTTTGGCCGCGCCGTCCCGAGCTCAATTCGATGTTTCCTGAAAATCGGGTGATCAAGGCAACCGAGTTCGCCCTCAAGGTGATCCCCGCGCTGGCGGTGCTGAGCGTGATGCTGCAGTTCCAGTTTGGCGAGCTGCACTACTGGCCCTCCGTTATCACCTCCGTGCTGTTTCTGCTCAGTTTGCCGCTGCAGGGTTACTACTGGCTCGGCCAGCGTGCCGACACCCGCTTGCCCCCGTCGCTGGCGAGCTGGTATCGGGAGATCAACGGCAAGATGAACGAGCAGGGGGGCCGCCGCCAGCTGGTTTCCCAGCCGCGCTATGAAGAGCTGGCCGATACCCTCAAGGCCGCCTTCCAGCAGCTCGATAAATCCTTTCTCTACGAATAACCCGTTTCAGATGCAAAAAGGCGCCAGTGGCGCCTTTTTTGTTGCGGTTGGTATGCGGATCAGGCCGCCAGCACCTTGCGGATCTCCTGGATGGAGAGCTTGTACTGACGTGGACACTGACGCCACACCTGCAGCATCCGCTGGTATTTGTCGCGCATGGCGATGTCGCTGGAGAGCTCGTCGCACGGGCACTTGAGCTCGGGGAAGCGCTTGTCCACCTCCAGCAGGAAGCAGACGTAGTCAGCCAGCTCACGCTCCTGGCTGCGGCTGTAGCCGTTGAACTCCAGCCGACTGGCGTTGATCTCGCCCTGATCGGCTGCATCCAGATTGCCCCATGAGATGGCCAGTGCGTGGTGCAGCTCCAGGGTGTCGATCACCTCTTGGCAGGTTGCCAGATCCAGATGGCCGAAGCTCTTCTCCAGCTCGAGGATCTGCAGGCAGTAGCCGCGCTCGATGATGGTGCTGGCGCGCTGGTAGACGTCCGCTTTCTCCGGATTGAGTTTCGCCAGAATTTCGTACTGGTTGCTCAGGATCAAACGTTCTGTGTTGCTCATGTTCATGGGATATCTCGCTGGAAGATGATTCTGGGGTCACGTTAACCCATATATAAAATGAATTTTTTGATCTGGGCGGGGGAGTTGGTGAGAAAAATCCGCTGGCAAGGGGCGGCTGACCAGACAAAAAAGGCCTGCATGGCAGGCCTTTCAATGACGCAGGGGAGGATTATCCCTTGAGGAAATCCAGTACCACCTGATGGTGATCGCTGGTTTTGAACTTGTCGAAGTGGTGGGCAATCTTGCCCTCTTCATCGATCAGGAAGCTCTGACGGTGAATGCCGTCATACTCCTTGCCCATGAACTTCTTCGGGCCCCAGACGCCAAAGGCATCGGCGACGGCGTGGTCTTCATCGGCCAGCAGGGTGAAGTTGAGCTGGTCCCGCTCTTCGAACTTTTTCAGCCGTTTGGCCGGATCCGGGCTGATGCCAAGCACCACCACATTGAGGGCGGCCAACTCGGCGTTCACATCGCGCAGGCTGCAGGCCTGGGTAGTGCAGCCGGGGGTCATCGCCTTGGGGTAGAAATAGACCAGCACCTTCTTGCCGCGCAGGCCAGCGAGGCTGACCTGATTGCCATTCTGGTCGGGCAGGGAGAAATCGGGGGCGGGGCTGCCAGCTTGTAGTGGTTGCATGGTGTCTCCTCGGGTAAAACGCCCTCAGGCGTGTTTGCGATTGACGGTAAACTCGAACGATTCGGCACCCAGTTGACGACAGAATTCGGCGAAGGCGGTTTGCGAACCTTCCACTTCACCCTCTCTGGCCAGATTGAGCTGAAAACTGATCTTCAGCAGGTTGAACGGCTGCTGCTCCAGGGTCATGGATTGCATCGCCTGAATGTTCCAGCCATGTTCGCTGAAGAACTGGGTGCACTGGCTTACGATGCCGGGCTCGTCGCGGATCAACAGGTCGGCGCTGGCGCGGACGTCATACTGCAGGGACTGGTGGCGCTCGGTGCGTTTCATCATGGTGATGAGATCCCACTCCTGGCTACGCAGGGGCAGGCTGATTTCGAGTTGCATCATGCTGTTCCAGTCGCCCGAGAGCAGCATGATAAAGGTAAATTCATTGCCGAAGATGCCAAGGCGGCTGTCTACAATGTTGCAACCACAGCCACTGACGTGGCGGGTCACTTCATTGACGATGCCAGGCCTGTCCGTGCCGATGGCCGTTACGACCAGGTAGTGAGTCATAAATCTTCTCTCGTCCGTTATTTCGTTGCGAAAGCCGCGCTGGCAAGCCAACCCTCCGGCCCTGATGACCACTCCCTGAGGGACGCTGCCGACTTTCGTCCATTACTTTTTGTTCCGGATGGTATCACGGCTTGCCCCCTCTCTCCCTTGTTTTTCAAAGGGGTCAGCTTTACCATTACGCCCCTGAAAATCGGGAGAAAAGTCCATGTTACGCGGTAGTATTGTTGCGCTCGTTACCCCCATGCTGGCTTCAGGTGAAGTCGATTGGGCCAGTCTGGCCAAACTGGTCGACTATCATGTCAGCGCCGGGACCTGCGCCATTGTTGCGGTTGGGACCACAGGGGAATCGGTGACCCTGAGCGAGCAGGAGCATATCGCCGTCGTTGAAAAGACCGTTGAGTATGCCGCCGGACGCATTCCCGTCATCGCCGGTTGCGGCTCCAACAATACTGCCCATGCCATTGAATTGACCAAGCGACTGGCCAAAACCGGCGTGGTGGCGGGCCTCTCGGTGACTCCTTACTACAACAAGCCCACTCAGGAAGGTCTCTATCGCCACTATTGTGCGATCGCCGAGGCTAGTGGTCTGCCCCAAATTCTTTATAATGTGCCCGGTCGCACCTGTTGCGATCTCAAACCGGAGACCGTGGCCCGTCTGGCCAAGGTTCCCGGCATTATCGGTTTGAAAGAGGCAACCGGCGATTTGAGCCGCACCCCGCGGCTGCGCGAGCTGTGCGGGCCGGAGTTTGCTCTCTACAGTGGCGACGATGCCACTGGTTGTGATTTTATGCTGCAAGGTGGCGATGGCGTGATTTCGGTCACCACCAACATTGCAGCGGCCCAGATGGCCGACATGTGTCGTGCTGCGCTGGCCGGTGATGCCGGACAGGCGCATGACATCAACAATCTCTTGATGCCGTTGCACAAGACTCTGTTCTGCGAACCGAGCCCCACCCCGGTGAAATGGGCCTGTGCCCAACTGGGGTTGATTGCAACAGCCACCTTGCGCCTGCCGCTGGTTGACCTCACTCCCGAGGGCGAACAGCTGATGGCGCGAGCACTGACCACAGCGGAGTTGATGGCGAGTGTTTAAATCTAATGGAAAGGGAAATAGAGCCCGTCTGGTGCTGAGCGTTGCGACTGTGGCCGTCTTGGCCGGTTGCAGCACCCCCCAGGATCGCAAAATGGCCAACCGCGACTTCGGTTATGAAGATGCCCGCCTCGAGGGCCGCGCGTTCTTGATCCCCGCAGGATTGAGTGCCCCCACCTTCAACAGCCAGTACGATATTCCGCCGCTTCCTGAGAGCAGCCGTGAAGGTGCCCTCGGCGCCCAGGTCGATGTGCGCCCACCCGCTCAGCTGCTGACCGTGGTACCGGGCAGTCAGGTGGTGCAGAGCGCAACCGAACCGACCGTTGCTTTCTATGCCCTCAGCACCAGCCAGAGCGTGGAGCGCGATACCTGGTCGTTCCTGATGAACTTCCTGGCCAAATACAAGGTCACCACCGAGAAGCTGGATCAGCAGGATGGCGTATTGCAGACCGGCTGGTTTGACAACACGGTCGCTCTCGATGGCTGGGGTGAAGATGACGAAGACTTCAAAATCCGTCAGCGTTACCAGTTCACCGTGCGCAACGATGCCCAGCGCCACGCTGTCAATATGTCGGTCCGGGTACTGGATCACGAAGAGACCATCGACGGCGAGACCAGCAACAAGCTGACCCCTGCCGATGCCCAGCGCTATGCCGCGCGAGTGCTGAACCAGTTCTCTCTCTATTACGACAGCCAGCTGAAAGCCCGCGAGCAGCACAAGTCCAACGATGGCATGGGTCTGCAACTGGGTCTGGACAACAACGAACTGAGCGCCTGGATTGCCGAAGGCTCCTTTGATCAGGTGTGGCGTCGCCTCAACCAGGTACTGCCTGCTTACGGTTTCACCATCAAGGATACCCAGCAGTCACTGGGCTGGATCGACGTCGAGTACGAAGAGCCGGGTGCCGAGTTCTGGAAGGCGAAAGGGAGCGAGCCGTTCAAACTGGAGGAGGAGAAATACCGCTTCCAGCTTGGCGAAATGGCGGGAGGCAAGACCTCCATCACCCTGTTCGACAAGGACAAGAAGCCGGTATCGTCCGGGGTTATTTCCCAGATGTATATCAGCCTGTCCGAGGCGTTCGCCAAGGGGCTGGCCGATCAGGTAGCAGCAAAAGCAGAATAAATACAGGGGCCTTGTGCCCCTGTTTTGTTATCAAAATCCCCCTGAAAACGCGGGGATTCCGAGCGGTTTTCGATGATGCGAGCCCCCTTGCCAGCCCGTTACAAACAGAGCGTGCAGGTGAGGAACTCGCGATGTTTACCCCCCACAAACAGGAAGTGTTATTAGCCATGAGTCTTGCAGATCAAGTATTGGCGGTGAATGACGATTTGCCGATCCGTACCGATAAACCTGTCCATTCCGGCAAAGTGCGTAGCGTCTACTGGTTGACCCCCGAAGACAGTGCCCGGCTCATAAAAGAGAAAGGCTATGATGTGCCGGCCGATGCGCCCCTCGCCCTCATGGTGATCAGCGATCGCATTTCGGCTTTCGATTGCATCTGGCAAGGTGTGGATGGCCTGAACGGCGTACCGGGCAAAGGGGCGGCGCTCAACGCCATCTCCAGCCACTGGTTCAAGCTGTTCAAGGAGAAGGGACTGGCTGACAGCCACATTCTGGATATTCCGCACCCCTTCGTCTGGATCGTGCAAAAAGCCCGTCCGGTGATGATCGAGGCGATTGCCCGCCAGTACATCACCGGCTCCATGTGGCGTGCCTACAAGGATGGCGAGCGCGAGTTCTGCGGCATCACCCTGCCGGAAGGGCTCAAAAAAGATCAGAAGCTGCCGGAGATCCTCATCACTCCGTCCACCAAGGGCGTGCTGAAAGGGCTGGATGGCGTGCCGGAAGCCGATGACGTCAACGTCTCCCGTGCCGATATCGAGCGCCATTATAAGGGCTTCAACTTCAGCAAGCCGGCCGACATCGACCGCTACGAAGTGCTGCTCAAAGAGGGCTTCAACGTCATCAGCGACGCGCTGGCCGGGCTGGATCAGATCTTCGTCGATACCAAGTTCGAGTTTGGTTATGTCCACGATGCGGCAGGCAACGAGAAGCTGATCTACATGGACGAAGTGGGCACCCCCGACAGCTCCCGTATCTGGGATGGCGCCGCCCTGCGCGACGGCCAGATTGTCGAGAAGTCTAAAGAGGGTTTCCGTCAGTGGCTGCTCAACCACTTCCCGGATCCGGACATCCTGCTCAACAAGAACCGCATGCCGGAACGTTTTGCCCTGGCCCGCGACAACAAGCTGCCGACCGAAGTGATGATGGATATCTCCAACACCTATGTCGGGATCGCCGAGAAGATTATCGGCCACAAGCTGGCGCGTTCTGCCAATCCCAAGCAGGAGATCATCGAGGTGCTGCGCGATCAGTACGGTCTGATCGACTAAGGGTTGCGCTCTTTTTTTGTCGCCAACAAACAAACGTTTGCTGATGGTGAAGGAGAGAGGCAGATAAACAGACGGGCCCCGCTATGGGGCCCATTTTTATTGCTGGTCTGGCGGCAAGCGAGCGGCGATTAGCCGTTGACCCTGAACACCTGGCCGGTCTGGATGCCCAGCACCGACTTCTTGTAGGCCTGCGCTACCTTGGCGGCGGGTACCGGTACGAAGCCCGGGAAGAAGTCAGCGTATTTGTCCATCGACTCCTCCAGCACGGTGGGGCTCACCACATTGATGCGCAGGCCGCGGGGTAACTCGCAGGCGGCCGCTTTCACAAAGTGATCGATAGCGCCGTTGACTGTGCTGGCGCTCACGCCCCAGTTGATCGGCTCCTCGCTCAGAATACCGCTGATCAAAGTGATGGAGCCCTTGTCAGTCAGATAGGGAATGGCGGCGCGGGTCAGGTTGATCTGGCCCATCAGCTTGCTCTCCAGTCCCACCTGCCACTGTTCGTCGGTCATCTCGGTCAGGCCGTTGAAGGCCACGCTGCCGCTGGCGACAACCAGTGCATCAAACTGGCCCAGCTTGGCGAACAGCGCCTTGATGGAGGCGGGATCGCGCATGTCGACCGTGGCATCGCCACGACTGTGGCCGACCCGGATCACCTGATGATCTTTGGCAAGCAGTTCACTGACTGCAGAACCGACGGTGCCGGAGGCACCCACAATCACAATTTTCATCTGCATCACTCCTGGTTGGGATGTATCGATTCTAGCGCAACAGAAAATGCGAAAAAGCGCGTAAAATAAACCCATTGTTTCCATATTGGAGCTAATGATGGATATCGCCCATCTGGCCAGCTTTTACGAGGTGGTGCTGCGCGGCAGTTTCTCGGCTGCTGCCGATACGCTGGGAGTGAGCAAGGGGATGCTGAGCCGCCACGTCAGCGCGCTGGAGTCCTCCCTCAATGCGCAACTGTTGCAGCGCACCACCCGCCGCCTCAGCCTGACCGAGGCGGGCAAGACCCTCTACCAGCAGGCGGGGGAGATCTTCGCGCTGGCGCGGCAAGCGGAGCAGGATATTCAGGCGCTGACCGAAGAGGATGGCGGTCGGCTGCGTTTTACCTGCCCGGTCAGTACCGGTGATCGCATGGTGAGCGAGCTGCTGACCAGCTTTGCCGCGCTTTGCCCGGGAGTGGAGGTGGAGCTCAACTTCACCAACCAGATGGTCGACATGAGCCAGGGGGAGAACGACATCGCCCTGCGCGCCATGAGCGAAGTGCCGGATAATCTGGTGGCCCTGCCGCTGGGGCGGCTCAAGGATGTGGTGGTGGCGAGCCCCGCACTGGTGGCGCGAGAGGGGCGTCCCGCCACTCCCTATGAGCTGAGCGGGCGCAGCTGCCTGTTGCAGGGGCACAATCCGGCCTGGGAGCAGTGGCACTTTATCCGTGAAGGGGAAGAGGCTCACATTCTGGTGCAGGGCAAGGTGCGAGCCAACCACTACAGTACCGTGTTACAACTGGCGCGTGCCGGTGTGGGCTATGCCAAGTGCCCGCTGATGCTGGTGGAATCGCTGCTGACGGCGGGAGAGCTGGTGACCGTGCTCGACGAGTGGCAGAGTGGTCTGCATCAGCTTCATGTGCTGCATGCCCAGCAGCGGCGGGTGCCGCGCAAGATCCGGCTGTTCAAGCAGGTGCTGGCCCAGTGGTTTGCCGAGCGACCCCACTACCTGCTCTGAGCGGCGTTATTTTTCTGTCATCTTCGGCTGCTACCCTGCGCCCATCATCGGCATCAGGAAGATCAGCGGGAATGAAGAGTAATAGAGGGTTGACCGGTTTTGTGCTGCTCTGTGCAGTGTTGGGGGCAGGCAGTGTGCAGGCCATGGTGGACGTGAAGGTGCCGGAGAATTTCCGCATCCTCGCGGTGAGCAACGGCACCTTGCAAGATGAGCAGCATGCCACCCTGGCGGATGGCGAGCAGCAACTGCTGGTGCGCTTCGAGGGGGTGATCCCCAGCCGCAGCAGCAGCGAGAATGATCGGCAGGTACGCTCCGAGCCGCAGGTGGTGCGCTATCAGGGCAGCAATCAGCATTTGCAGCTGACGGCCAGCGTACCGGGAGACGAGCGGGGGATGCAGGCGTATGCCAAGGCTCCTGTGGTAGCGCTGCAGGAGAATGGCCGCGCGCTTGCTATCCAGCAGGATGCGCTGGTGACCAGCGGCATGCTGCTAGGGGTGGATTGGAACGGCAAACTGGCTGAATACAACCGCAGCGGCGGCAAGGTGGCGCTGACGGCCGTCGCTGTGACTACACAACCAACGGCTACGCTCTCCGGTGGGGCTCAACCCGTTGTGGCAGCCAGCGAGCTGGAAGGGCAGTTGCAGCAGCTGTTCCTCCAGGCCGACCCGGCCCTTCGCAAGCGCTTTATCGGTTGGGCCGTGCCACAGCTTTAAGTTTTCTGCCCGTTGCAGTAACGTGGACACTCCTTTCTCAGGCGCTCTGTTCATCGTACTCAACGAGGTTTTCATGTTTGAATTGCATTCACGCCTGCAGGCAGATACCCGGTGGCTCGGGGATCTGCCCCTCTGCCGGGTCTTGCTGGCCAAAGACAGCCAGTATCCCTGGCTCATCCTGGTACCGCGAGTAGCCAACCTGCGGGAAATTCACCATCTGGCGCCGGAGCAGCAGCAACAGCTGATGCAGGAGTCCTGCGCCGTCGCCGCCCTGATGGAGCAGGCCCTCAGCCCGGACAAGATCAACATAGGGGCGCTGGGCAATCTGGTGCCACAGCTGCACATTCACCATGTCGCACGTTTCGCCACCGATGCTGCCTGGCCAGGCCCCATCTGGGGGGCTCATCCGATCGTGCCTTATGAGCCACAGGTGCTGGCGCAGCAGGCCGACAGATGGCGTGCCCGGCTCGCCAAGCTGAGCGGTTTTACCCCTGCGGCTGCTGATAACGGCGTCAACTGAGAGGCGTGTCGCTATTTCAGTCTTCGGGCCGCGCCATCTGTTAGAGTTATGGTATAGATAAGCCCATTCTCGATGTTCAGGAAGGTCCCATGATAGTGACAAGAGCCGATGATGACGTCGTGTTGACGACTGAGGATGTACTGCTCAGCCTGTGCAACTCGGTGACCGATGTGTTGAGTGCCGCGACCATGAGTCAGGTGCGGTTTTCCGGCATGGTGCAGCGGATCAGCAAGACCTGCCTCAAGCCGGATATCGGCTGCTTCGTGCTGTTCGATGGCGGTTTTTCCGGTCTGGTGGTGATCAACTTCTCCGCCGCTGCCGCCATGGAGTTGTACGAGAGCTACATGCTGAGCATGGGGCTCTCCAAGGAGGATCTCGCCATCTCCCATACCTCTGACGAGGTGAGCAACGTGATGGGCGAACTGATGAACCAGATCGTCGGTAGCTTTACCGTCAAGGTGGGCCGGGATTTGCAGACTCACATTACCCAGAACCAGCCGAAGATGCTGGCCCTCAACAAGCAGGTGATGCTGAGCGTCGATACCAATCTTGACAGTCCGGAGTCCCGCCGCGTCACTTTCTTCACCGCCCGTAACAACATCTTTTATCTGGAGCTGGCGATGGACAAGACCGAGTTCATCCGCATTCACAATGAGGGGATGGAGCACGAGGAGCTGGATCCTGACGCCCTGATCGCCCAAGCCAAGCAGGATGCCGCCAAGCCGGCCCCGGCAGCCGCTGCGCCAGCCAGTAATGATCACGATGATCTGCTCGACTCTTTGGGTATTTGAGGCAAATGCCGGATAGCAACAAGGCCACCTTCGGGTGGCCTTGTTGTATCGGTGCGCACAGCCGTTATTAGAAGTTGTAGAGCAGGCCGGTGTTGAACATCACCGATTCAGAATCGTAGAAGTTGATGTCGGAATCGGACTTGGCGTAGCCAGCGGTAAAGGTTGCCGAGAGCGGTGCAATACCGAACAGGCGGTGCCAGAAGAAGGTACCGGTCAGGGCAAACTCGTCGGAGTCGGCTTTTTTGTTACCAAAGTCAGGGATTGGGTTGGCTTCATCATATTTGGTCTGACCCAGATAGAGGTTGCTGACGAAGGACCACTGGGATGCCCGCTTGCCGTAGGTCAACTGGAGGCCGTTGCTCTTGTAGCTCTGGGCGCTGCCGTCCAGGTCAGCCTGACGGTGGATGAAAGCCGGCTCCAGCACCTGACCGGCTGCCAGCTGCCATTTGTAGGAGAGGTCGAGGGCGTGGATCTTGCCGTTGCGATCCAGCTTGGCCGCCGTGTCGGCACCATACTGGCTGCCACTGCGCTCTTCATCGACTTCGATGTTGCGGGTGGTCAGGCTGCCGAAGAAGTTGCTGCCCCAGATATTGTCCCAGGCGAAGCGCACCCCTTTTGACTTGATATCGGTCGACTGGCGATCGACGCTTACGGCGAAGGGATCGCTCCACTGCTCGGTTGGCATGGCATTGAAGACCACGGAGCCGGCCACTGTGCCCTTGTTGCTCATCTCCTGGCGGATACCGAGTTGCTGGGTGAAGTCGAAACGGATGGCATCCTGGATCAGGTTACCGAGGAAGACCTGGGTGCGGGTATCGGCAAAGGTGTAACGGATATCTGCGTTGAGCAGCGGGGCGACGGCGGAGCTGCTCTCTGCACTGCCCAGTCCGCTCAGTCGACGATTTTCGTCGTCACCGCTGTAAAAGTTGGATTCGTAATTGATGACGTTGACGCCGCCAAGCAGGAAACCGGACCAGCCCGATTTGTTGGGAATGGTTCCCAAATCCGCATATGCACTATTTGCGACCAGCAGGCCCAGACCAAGCAGGGTAGTGTTGCGCATCAGATAACTCCTAAATTAAACGCGTTTAAATTACCAGGTGGGCGATTATAGGGGGCCACCCTTAATGGCAACTGACAGAATTTCATCAAATATCCTAACTCACTCATTTCACTAGGCGAATCGTTAATTAATTGTGCGAGATAAGAAGAGTTCAATTCTCTGTGCTGGTATTCTGTTCGCGGATATGGGGGAGAAAATAACAAGATGAAGCAGATTAAATCCTGGGCACAATATTACGTCGATCTGATGACCAAGCTGGGACTGGTGCGCTTCAGCATGTTTCTGGCGGCTGGCATCATAGTGCTGGCTGTCGCCATCCAGATGGGGGTGACCCTGTTCCTGCGCGGCAATATTGATGTGATCGACTTCGTGCGCTCGGTCTTCTTTGGCCTGCTGGTGACCCCCTGGGCGGTCTATTTTCTCTCCATCGTGGTGGATCAGCTGGAGGATTCCCGTCAGCGATTGAGCCGGATGGTGCGCAAGCTGCAGGATATGCGCGAGCGGGATCTGGAGCTCAACAGTCAGTTGCAGGAGAACATCAGTCGCCTCAATGCCCAGATTGCCGAGACCAACCGGGCCGAGGCACTGCGTCTGCAGGCCATCGAGGATCTCGAGAACGAGGTGTTCCAGCGGGAGAAAGCCCAGCTTCATCTGGGGGAGCGTACCGCTCTGCTGCGCTCCTTTATCGACTGTTCCCCGGATCTGGTCTACTACCGCAATGAGGATGAGCAGTTCTCCGGTTGCAACCGCGCCATGGAGGAGCTGACCGGCAAGGCGGAGAGCGAGCTGATTGGCCTCACACCTTTCGATGTCTACAAGCAGGAGATCGCCAACAAGGTGGTGGAGACCGACAAGCAGGTCTTTGCCAGCAACGAGCCGCTCACCTACGAGCAGTGGCTGGAGTATCCCGATGGCCGTAAAGCCTACTTCGAGCTGCGCAAGGTGCCCTTCTTCGACCGCTTCGGCAAGCGACTCGGCCTGCTCGGTTTTGGCCGCGACATCACCGAGCGCAAGCAGTATCAGGACAAGCTGGAGAAGGCGAGCCGCGACAAGACCACCTTTATCTCCACCATCAGCCACGAGTTGCGCACCCCGCTCAACGGCATTGTAGGGTTGAGCCGGATGCTGATGGATACCCCGCTCGACCCGAGCCAGCGCCAGCAGCTCAAGACCATTCACTTAAGTGCGGTCACCCTCGGCAACATCTTCAACGACATCATCGATCTCGACAAACTCGATCGGCGTCGGCTTGAGATCGCACCAACCCGGATCGACCTGCCTGCCTTCCTCGACGAGCTGGAGACGCTGTCGCGTATTCAGGCGGAGCAGAAGGGGCTCTATCTGCACTTTGATCGCGATGGCGACATGCCGCAGTTCGTGATGGCGGATGGCACCCGACTGCGTCAGGTGCTGTGGAATCTGGTGGGCAATGCGGTCAAGTTTACCGATGAGGGGGGGGTCACCGTGCGTTGCCTCTCCCATCCTGCCGACGAGCCGGGCAAGCTGGCCCTGCACTTTGAGGTGGAGGATACCGGCATCGGTATCCCGCGCGCCCAGCAGGAGAAGATCTTCGCCATGTACTATCAGGTGCAGGGCAAGAAGCACGCCACCGGCACCGGCATTGGCCTCGCGGTCTCCCGTCAGCTGGTGCAGGCGATGGGCGGCCAGCTCTATGTGGACAGCGAGCCGGGCGAAGGCTCCTGCTTCACTGCCGAATTGGAAGTGGCTTGCGCCGAGCCTGTGTTGCCAGAGCAGGAGGAGGAGATGCCTTCCCTCGATATCCTGCTGGTGGAGGATGTGGAGCTTAACGTGACGGTGGCCTGCGCCTTGCTCAACAAGCTGGGTCATCAGGTGCAGGTGGCACGGGACGGCACCCAGGCGTTGGCGATGGCCAACCCGGATGATTTCGACCTCATTTTGCTCGATATCCAGCTGCCGGACATGACCGGCTTCGATGTGGCGAAAACCCTGCTGGAGCGTTATGGCGACAGCCTGCCACCCATGGTGGCACTCACCGCCAACTCAACCGGCGATCGCCAGTACTACCGGGATCACGGCATGCAGGATGTCATTAACAAGCCGCTTGGCTCCAAAGCGGTGCGGGAGGTGATTGGTCACCTGTTTGCCGATCTGGCCGAGGATGAAGCGGACGAGCAAGCTGATGCGGGCAATCAGGATGCCCTGCTGGATATTCCCTTCCTCACTGATTATGCCGATACGGTGGGCAAGCCGGTGCTGCTCTCCAGCGTCGAGCTGTTCGAGAAGATGATGCCGGACTACATGGCGGTGCTCGACTCCAACATGATCGCCCGGGATCAGGCGGGGGTGGTGGAGGAGGCACACAAGATAAAAGGGGCGGCAGGCTCCATTGGCCTGCGCCGATTGCAGCAGACGGCCCAGCTGATCCAGAGCCCGGATCATCCCGCCTGGTGGGAAAACGTGGAAGACTGGATTGAGACGCTGCGCCGCGAATATCCGGGCGATATCGCCCGTCTGCGGCGCTGGTTGCTGTCTTGAGTCTGATGGAAGTTGCTGGCAAGGAGCTGCGAGATGTATAGCCGTTTGATTACCCCCGCGCGCATCCACCCTTGGGGGAATGAGGAGCTGCTGGAGGCGACCGAGCAGGATCGCGCCCGTATCGTGCAGGCCGCGCCGGTGCGTCGGTTGCAGCAGAAGACCCAGGTCTTTCCGCTCGATGTGAAGGCCTCGGTGCGCAGCCGTCTCACCCACTCGCTGGAGGTGCAGGAGACCGGCCGCCAGATCAGCCGCCGCATTCTGGCTGCCTTGCCAGCAGGCACGGTCTGCGAAGGGGCTTTTATCAATCTGGTGGAGATGTCCTGCCTGCTTCATGACGTGGGCAACCCGCCGTTTGGCCACTTTGGCGAGCAGGTGATGAGCCAGTGGCTCGGCGAGATGCTCGATCCCCTCTATCAGCAGGCGCTGGCGCAGCCACCTTCGGCCCAGTGGGCTGAATTGCGTCAGGATCTGCAACTGTTTGATGGCAACGCCCAGAGTCTGCGGCTGGTGCACAGCTTGCACGAGCTCAACCTGACACTCGGAC
Organism: Aeromonas sp. 602396; assembly: GCF_049173735.1. Lineage (NCBI taxonomy): Bacteria > Pseudomonadati > Pseudomonadota > Gammaproteobacteria > Aeromonadales > Aeromonadaceae > Aeromonas > Aeromonas sp. 602396. Next base: position 57,387 of record NZ_JAAKSD010000018.1, read on the forward strand.
AACTGGCGGCGCTCTGCAAATACCCGCAGCAGCCGCAACCCGGGGTGAGCTATGGCCAGCATCATGGCTGGAGCAGCAAGCGGGGCATCTTCTTCAGTGAGCAGCCGCTCTACCGCGCCCTCGGTCAGAGCCTGGGTCTGGCCCCCGGCTGCCGTCATCCGCTGGTTTACATCATGGAGGCGGCCGATGACATCTCCTACTGCATCGCCGATCTGGAAGATGCGGTAGATCGGCGGATCCTGACTCAGGGTGAACTGCTGGCGGCGCTGCGAGCTGCTGACCAGAGTGACTACATGGGCACCTTGCTGGATGAGGCGCTGGCTTCTGGTCGGGGCTTTTTCCCCCATTTTCGCCAGCAGCTGACCCGGGATCTGGTGGCGTTGGCGGCGCAGAGCTATGTCAGCGAACATCAGGCCATTTTGCAGGGATCCTATCCGCAAGCGCTGCTGCACGGTCAGGCGCCGGCGGCGCGGGTGCTCGATATCCTCAAGCGGGTGGCCCGTGAGCTGGTCTTTATGCGCCCCGAGGTGGAAGCGCTTGAGCTGGAGGGGTATGCGGCGCTGCGCGGGGTGCTGACCAGTTATGCCTGCCTGTTGTCGCTGCCAGCGCCACAGTTTGCCCGTCTGCTGGCCGGGGAGGGGAGTCAGACGCTTTTCTTTGCGCGCCGCCTCTATCACCGTCTCTCGGCCCGCCATCTCAAGGCCTATCGATTGGCGATCGCCACCCCGGATCCGCGCTTTGCCTGCCAGAACGAGCAGGAGTGGTATTACCGGGTGCGGCTGCTGCTCGATTATGTCAGCGGCATGACGGATACCTATGTACTGGAAGAGTACCGGCTACTCTCGGGGATCTGATGCCCCAGGCTCCCTGTCGGGCAGCATAAAATGCCGTAAAAACGTTTAAAAAGGAGTCGCAAGAGGCTTGTTTTAAATTCGGATATTTTTTAGACTTCTGCAATCTGTTCAACTTTTACCCGGTAAGGAGACGAAAATGCAACATCTGATGCTCAATATTGCATTCTCTCGCGGCACTGCGTGCGGCGTGAAATCTCGTGCTCTTTTACCGCGTGGCGTAAACAGGTAACCCCTGTCTTTTTATCACCCGCGGTTCGTCCCGCAGGGTGATATCCACTTTCTCCGGGAGAACCGCATGTTCAACTGGAGAATGTCATGTCTATCGAACTGGTTTTACTGCGCAGTGTTGAATCCCTGGTCCAGAGAAGGATTGCCCGGGTCGAGCGTCGTCTCGCCGTGGTCAATCTGTCACCTGCCCTGCTGAAAGATATTGGTCTGGAAGGGTTTGAGGGACAGATCGCCCATATCCGCGAAAGCGAGTATCAAACCGGCTTTCGGCTCGGGAATCGAATAACCTGATCCATAGGGGAGGGTAAACGCTCTCCCCGTGGTGACGTGGCAGGCGTAATGCCTGCCATTTTTGTGTTTGCAGGTTGATTTTTTATTCACTTTTCTGTGCCCCGGCACTATCCTCTCTGCCCCGTTTGTGACAGATGCGTATGTTTTCTCGCCTTGTTCCGCCAGGATCGGCAAGATTAGATATGGTGGCCTATCTGTTTTACTCATCAGGACAAGACTTCATGTCACTCTTTCGTCAGCTTTTTCTCCCCCTGTTGCTGCTGTTTTCCGGCCTGCCTGCTGTTGCTGTTCCCCAGTTGGAAAAGGCAGTGGCGGACCACCAGAGTGCGGTTGATGAAGAGTTGGTGGTCGGGGTGCCCCGTGGTGGTTATCCTCCGTTCCTCTATGAACTGCCCAATCAGCGCTATGCCGGTCCGCTCAAGGAGCTGGCCTCGCGTATTGCGGCAGAAATGGGGGTCTCCCTGCGCTATGTCTCCTACAACTCCTATGTGGATGCCCGTGGTGCGCTGAACAGACGCCAAGTTGATGCCTTGATCGGGGTCGAGCTCGATGCGCTCGAGCTGGAGGGGATGAATCATATTGGCTATCTGGGCTCCTACGCCCGCGCCATCTTGATGCGCCATCCGGATCAACGTTTGACCCTGGAACAGGCGCGCAAGCTTCGCTGGGTCTGTATTCGCGGTTTTGGCAGTTGCAATGAGCTGGCGCGACTGGGGATGCCTCATGTGACCGAGCTGGAGAGCCGTGACGAGGCGACCTATATGGTCAAACTGGGGGCGGCCGATGCTTATCTGGCTCTGGGGCCGATCATTGCCATGGAGATGGAGCGGTTGCCTGAGTCGATGGGGATTGTGATCCCGGACTGGATCCCCGGTAGTGCATTGACCATTGCAACCAGTACCCATGACCCGGCGCTGACGGATCGCATCTGGCAGGCCTACCAGCGGATCCCGGTGGCTGATGCCCGGTTGCGGCTGAATCAGGAAGACAGCCGTTTCAAGGCGGGTTTGTTGCTGGAACCAGACGAGGTAGCCTGGTTAAAGAAGAAGAGCAAGGTGGTCAGGTTTGCCGTTGCGCCGTCGTTTGCCGGTATCAGCGAGATTGATGACGAAGGGGTGTTGCACGGCTATGCGGCAGATTTGATGAAGTTGTTGAGTCTGCGCTCGGGGATCCGCTTTGAACTTGAGCCGACCAGCACCTGGCAAGAGTCTCTGGCTCTGCTGAAACAGCACAAGGTGGATCTGATCCCCCTGATGACACCGCTCAGGGATCGCGAGGCATTTGCCTCCTTCAGCTCCTCCTACCTTAAATTCGACAGCTATGTGGTATCCCGGCGCGGCGCACGTCCGTTGAAGTCGCTGGCGGAGCTGAAAGGGCGCCTGATTGGTGGCGTGACCGGTTCTTATGAGGCTTCTCTTATCAGCGCCCATGGTGGCAACGTCATTGAAGTGGGCAAGGATACCGAGCTGCTTACCCTGCTTGATACGGGGAAAGCCGAGTATGTGCTGTTGACCATGACCAATCTGGGGCAGCAGGCCATGAAGGGCTTCAACGAAAAGTATCAGGTGGTGCTGAGCTCCCCCGAGTTTTCCGTGCCCATCAGCATGGCCGTTGATATCAGGCAGCCCGAGCTGCTGCGGATCATGGACAAGCTGTTGCTGACCATCACGGATGAGGAGTGGCAACTGCTGGAGCGGCGCTGGCTCAATGTTTCGGTAAATGTCGAATCCGATTACAGCCAGTTCTACAAGTGGCTGGCGCTGGGCGGAGTGGCCTTGTTGACCTGCGGCCTGCTGGTGATGTTCTGGGCCCGCAGCCTGCGTCGCCAGATTGCGCAGCGGAAAATCGCAGAGAGCAAACTCAACGAACAGTTGCTGTTTGTACAGACCCTGCTCAACTCATTGCCGACCATGGTGGCATTGCGCGACAGCGAGCAGCGTATAACCCTCTGCAACCGGGCTTATCGCGATGCCTTTCTCGTTGATGTCAATGGCGAGGCGCTTGACGACCTGCAAAGCATCCCCGAGCCCCTGCGTGCGAGCGTGCTGGAAGAGGAGCGCAGGATATGGCAAAGCGGCCAGGAGCTGGAGGGGGCCGGCAATAGCTTGCGTGCCGATGGCACCCCTTTTCATGTTATCTATGCCAAGCGCCCTTACCGGGACCCGGATGGCAATATGCGGGGTGTGCTGACAGTGCTGACCGATGTCAGCCGTATCAAGGAAGCCGAGGAGCGTGCTCGTCAGGCTGAAACTCGCCTGACCCAGATCACCGACAGCATGCCCGGCGTAGTCTACCAGTATCTGTGGCTGGGGCCGGGCAAGGGACGCTTTCTTTATGCCTCTCAGGGGGCCAACGAGATCCTGGGGGTATCTCATCAGGATTTATTTAACGCTGAATCGGGTGGTGAGGTATTTGGCTTTACCGAACAGGCCCTGCAGGAGTTTGTCAGCAAGGTGGCCAACCATGCCGAGACCCTGGCCCCCCTCGATCTGGAGGTCAAGGTGGAGCGCCCTGACGGGGATCGCTATCTGCAGGTACGCGGCAATTTTGTCCGTCAGGAGCAGCAGGCGCTGATCCTCAACGGGGTGATTCAGGACATCACGGCCCTCAAGCAGCAGGAGCATGAGCTGCGCGAGGCACGTGCTTATGCCGAGCAGGCGATGCAGGCGCGCAGCCGCTTTCTGGCCACCATGAGCCACGAGTTACGCACCCCCATCTCCGGCATGCACGGCATGCTCGAGTTGTTGCAAATGAGCGAGCTCAACGACGATCAACGTTACATGGTGCGTAATGTGGTCACCTCGACCAACAACCTGCTCTATCTGGTCAACGACATACTCGATTTCTCCAAGATCGAGGCGGGTCAGTTGCAACTGCATTGTCAGGTCAGCCGGTTGCAGACGGTGATCTGCGATGCGATCCGTGGCCACGCTACCCTGGCCCATAGCAAGGGGCTCAACGTGACGCTGGAGTGGGGCCAGCATGTACCTGATTGGGCCGATATCGACGGGGTACGGGTCGGTCAGGTGATCTCCAATCTGCTCAACAATGCGGTAAAGTTCACCGAACAGGGGGAGGTCTCCATCCGGGTCAGCTACCTGCGCGATCAGCTTGCTATCAGTATCCGCGATACCGGTATCGGGATTGCCGAGGAGAAACAGGCATTGTTGTTCACTCCGTTTGAGCAGGTGGAGTCCGACATCAATCGCCGCTTTGGTGGTACCGGGCTGGGGCTGGCAATCTGTGATCAGCTGGTGCGCAAAATGGGGGGCGAACTCACCCTGACCAGCAAGGCGGGAGAGGGATCCCGTTTCCGCTTTACCGTGCCGCTGACCAACCCTCAATGGGATGCGCCCCCGCTGGCTGGCACCGAATGGTGGTTTTTCAGCGCCGATGCCAGCCTCGAGGCGGCCATGCGGCGGTTGGGCGCCAAGCTAAGGCATCTGGATGCCAGCCAGCTCAACCGCTCACTGGAAGGGTTACTGCTGGCTGATCAGCTGTGGTTGGAGCAGGCCCTCGGCGGTGAGTGGCAGGGATGGTTGCAGCATGTCTCATTGAGAGGGATCATAGCGTCACCGAACGAGGCCCTTCGCGGCCGGATCGGCGGTCAGTTGTGGTGGCGATTGGGGCTCTCTCCTCTCTACCCGGATCTGCTGCTGGAGAGTTGTCTCGAACTGCTGCAGGAACGGGTCGCCCCGGTTCTGCCTGCGCTGGCCGACAAGCTGGGAGGACGGGTGCTGGTGGCCGATGATCATCCGGTCAATCGCGCCCTGCTGGCACGACAACTGGCTATCCTCGGAATTGAATCCCAGGTAGTGGAAGATGGCGAGAAGGCGTTGCGGGCCTGGCAGGGGCAGCCATTCTCCCTGTTGCTGACCGATTGCCACATGCCGGTGATGGACGGCTATGCCCTGACCAAGGCGCTGCGGGCTGCGGGCGTGACGGCGCCCATTATTGGGGTGACGGCGGATACCTCGGAAGAGGCCCATGCCCGTATGGTGGAAGCGGGAATGAGTGACATGCTGTTCAAGCCCTACCCGCTGGATACCCTGCGCCAGCTGCTGGCACACTGGCTCGCTGAGTCGGTACCGGCGGGCGATACAGCGGTGATGGCGGTCGATGATGTGCTGGCCGTTCAGGCTGAACGCTGGTTGACCCTGTTTGGCGATGAGCCGACGGCGCGGGCGATGGCGGCGGAATATCTCGACTCCAATCGTCAGGATGGGGCTCATATGATGGCTGCGCTGGCTTGCCATGATTTCAGCGTACTGGTAGAAACTGCCCACCGGATCAAGGGGGCAGCCCGCATGGTCGGGCTGCAGGAGCTGGCCACACAGGCTGCCAGGCTGGAGTCGGCTGCCAGATTGAAGCAGCTTGAGGAACTGGATGAGCTGACCAGCAAGGTGCAGCTATTGATGACGGCGATCGCCCACGACATTGGATTATGGCTCGATGAAAAAAGCACAACATGAGTTGGTCATTATGGTCGTGGAAGACCATGGATTTCAGCGCAAGGCGCTGCTGCACCAGGTCCGCAGCCTGGGTTACCAGAATCTGCTGGAGGCGGCCGATGGTGCCGAGGCGCTGGTACTGAGCCAGCAACACGCCGTCGATATCCTGTTTTGCGACCTGCGGATGCCGGGCATGGATGGCATGGCACTGCTGCGCCGCCTGTCACTGGGCGGTTTTCGCGGGGGGATTATCCTCTCCAGCGCCCTTGAAGACGATGTGGTGGAGGCCGTGTTGCGGATGAGTGCCGCCTATGGCTTGCAGGTGCTCGGCCGCATAGAGAAACCCTCTACCCAGCAGCAGCTCAAGCTGCTGATCGATGCCTGGTCACCCCGGGAGGAGCCTGCCAGGGAGGAGGAGGGGCACAGGATCGGCCTGGATGAGTTGTGCCGTGCACTCGAGCAGGATCAGTTGCTGCCCTGGTATCAGCCCAAGGTGAGCTTTGCCTCCGGCGAGTGGGTCGGGATGGAGGCGCTGGCCCGCTGGCAGCACCCGGAGTACGGCCTGATCTCTCCGGGGCGTTTTATTCCACTGGCGGAGCGCAACGGACTGATCGATCAGTTGACTGAAGTGATCATCGGCAAATCCCTTAGTGATGGTCACTTGTGGGAAGAGACCGGACTCTCGCTCAATCTGTCGATGAACCTCTCCACTACCTCGCTGATCGAGGGCGATCTGTGCAATTCCCTGATCAATCAGTGTCAACGCTGGAGCATCAACCCCGAGCTTATCACCCTGGAGGTGACCGAGAGCGCCTTTGTACAGGATCTGGGCAAGTCGCTGGAGGTGCTGACCCGGCTGCGGATGCACGGCTTTGGCCTCGCCATTGATGACTTCGGTACCGGCTACTCCTCCATGCAGCAACTGGCGCTGCTGCCCTTTACCGAACTGAAGCTGGATCGCTCCTTTGTCGACCGCTGTTTTGAAGACCCATCCCGTCTGGCCATTATCGAGTCCAGTATCGAGCTGGCGCGCAAGTTGGGCCTCAAGTCGGTGGCTGAAGGGGTAGAGGATGAGCAGACCTGGCGGTTGCTGGCAAAGTTGGGCTGCGATGTTTGTCAGGGGTTCTTCTCTGCCAGACCGATGCCACGCAGCGAGTTGCAAGAGTGGCACCGGGCTTGGCAAGATAGATTGCCTACACTGATATCTATCTGATTCTGTTGGCTGGATCCCTCCGTTTGAACAAGGATGTTCATGAAAATCTCAAGCAAGTTGCTGCTCAGCTTCGGTTTTATCAACCTGCTGATCCTGCTCTCCTCCGCGCTGGTCTATTACCGGCTGACCCAGATCAATCAGGCCCAACACACCCTGTTGGAGCAGGCGCTGCCCGCTCTGCAGCGGGATGAGGCGAGCCAGAAAGCACTGGTGGCCACCGTTTCTGCCCTGCGTGGCTATCTGATCCTCGGCAAGGATCCGGCTCAGGCTTCCCGCCTCAAGCTGGAGTGGGAGTCGGCCTGGCAGGCCATCGCCCATCAGGCCTTCAGCCCGGCGCTCGCCAAGTCTCTCGAGACCTTCAAAAGCCATCAGGAGAAGGTGTGGACCATCGCCCAGAGTGAAGAGAATCTGCCCGCTCACACCCTGATGCTGCAGGAGGCGGGGCCGCTGGCGGAGGCTGCGCTCGATCAGCTGCAATCCTTTGCCAATGAGGAGGTGGCGACCTCGCAGGATCAGCTCGCGGGCGATCGCCGCATGTTGCTCAAACAGGTGGGAGATGCCTACAACAGCCTCGCCAATTCCCTCTCTGCCCTGAGGGATTTTCTCATCTCAGGCGATCCCGAATACCGCAGCAAGTATCAGGATTACTACCAGTTTCACCAGCAGCGGGTGGCTGAGGTGAAGCAGCAAGCCGCGCTCTTTACCGATACCCAGCAGAGCCTCTGGCAGCTGTTTGAAGAGATGGCGACCCCCTTCTCCGAGCTGGTGGGGCAGGTGATCGAGAAGCGCCAGGCGCCGGATTGGGATCAGGCCAACTACCTGATGGCCACCGACATCGAGCCGATGCAGTCCAGCCTCAGCGAGCAGTTGGTCCAGCAGGTGAATAAAACCCGCGCCGAGGTGGATCAGATTTCGGCGCAGATGACCGGAGCCGGAAGGGCCATCAACCAGACACTGATGTTGGCCACCGGCAGTGCCATCGTGCTTGGCATGCTGGTCGCCTGGCTCTTTAGCCGTCGTCTGACCCGTGACATTGCTTGTCTGGTGACCCGGGCGGGGCAGGTTGCGGATGGCCAGCTGGCGGCCGAGCCCTTGCCAATCACAGGGCAGGATGAGTTGGGAGAATTGACCGGTTCCATCAACCGGATGTCTGCCCAGTTACATCATCTGGTCGGGGAGTTGCAGGGGGCTGTGGGGCAGGTCGAGGTGGCCTGTCTCGATGTGGGCAGCACTACCAGAGCCATAGTGGCGGATCTGACGGAGCAGGATCAGCGGGTCGATGCGGTGGCAGCGGCTATCGATCAGATGTCGGTTAGCGCCCGTGATGTGGCTGGTAACATTGCCGGTGTGGCGGATGGTGCCCATCAGGTGCGGCAGCAGACCCGTCAGGGAGAGGCCGCGCTGGCACGAATGAGCGATACCATGCAGCAGATTGCCGCCATGATTGGACAGGCCAACGAAGCCATGGGGCTGTTGGCGCATCAGAGTGAACAGGTGGGGCAGATCACCGAGGTGATCGCCACCATTGCCGAGCAGACCAACCTGCTGGCCCTCAATGCCGCCATCGAGGCGGCGCGGGCAGGCGAGCAGGGGCGTGGTTTTGCGGTGGTAGCCGATGAGGTTCGCCAGCTGGCGACCCGCACCCATCAATCAACCGCCGAAATCAGCCAGACTATTGCGGCCATCTCCCAGCAGACTCGCCAGACGGTGAGTACCGTCAGCAGCGGTACCCGGTTGGTAGAGCAAGGGCGGGATGCCGTTGGATTGGTGACAGATACCCTGAGTGCCATGAACCAGCTGGTACAGTCGCTGTCGGGCCAGCTGGAGGCCATTTCGGTGGCAACCGAGCAGCAGTCGCGGGTGGCCGCCGAGGTATCCGGGACGGTCGACGACATTGCCGCGCTCAGTCGGCAATCCTGTCAGCGTAGTCAGCAGGGGGAAGAGATCGTAGCCAGACTGGCTGGCGATACCGGCAAGCTGAAGGCGGTCATCGCCCGCTTTGATCTTGATGCGTGAGAAGGCGGGATCATCCCGCCATTGCTATTGCCATTCACCGGGCCGTCTGGCCCGTGGGTTTAGTCCAGACGTCTGAAGGTGTGGTTGTCGAAGCTGCTGGTGGTCTCCCGGTTGAGCAGGCTGACCAGCAAAATCGCCCGTTTCTCTCCATCCGGCTCCATATAGATGGCTTCGAAGCCGGCAAGCGGCCCCTCTTCAATCAGCACCTTGTCGCCCGAGCAGGGCAGGCTGGCGTAGCTGGCTCTCGCCTCGTCGCTATCATCGCGGCTCATCAGCTGATAGACCAGCTTGCTGCTGATGGGGGTCCATTCACTGCCAAAGTGGATGATCCGGCTGATGCCGCGGGTCGATTTCAGGGTGACCGGTGTTACCTCTTCCAAATCGACAAAGATAAACAGGTAGTTAGGGAACATGGGTTCCCGTACCGGAACTCGTTTGCCCCGGCGCAGCTTCTCGATCTCCACCATGGGGTAATAGGATTCGATACCCTGGGCATCGAGGTGGGCGCGGGCGCGGGCCTCTTCTTTTGGCTTGCAGTAGGCCAGATACCATTTTTTCATGTTATGAGTATGTTCGTGTTGCCGTGCTCGCGGATATGATAGCGGCGCCAATAAAAAAGGCCACGCATTGCGTGGCCTTTTTTGCCGAGTGAGCAATTACCAACCTTTTACCAGGCCGCCTTTGAACAGCTCGAGACCTTTCTTGTAGACATCATCGGTCTGGAAAGCTTGTACGAACTGTTTGACCTTCTCGTCATCCTTGTTGTTGTCGCGGGCGACGATCAGGTTGACGTAGGGGGACTCTTTGTCTTCAACAAACAGGCCGTTTTCAGTCGGGGTCAGACCAATCTGGCCGGCGAAGGTGTTGTTGATGATAGCCAGATCCACATCTTCCAGCGAACGGGGCAGCTGGGCTGCTTCCAGCTCGACAATCTTGAAGTTGCGCGGGTTGCTGGCGATATCCAGCACGGTTGCTTCCAGACCGGCGCCATCCTTCAGGGTGATCAGACCCTGTTTGGCCAGCAGGATCAGGGAGCGGCCCAGGTTGGTTGGATCGTTTGGTACCGCGATCTGGGCGCCATCTTGCAGCTCGCTCAGCGCCTTGATCTTCTTGGAGTAACCGGCGATCGGGTAGACGAAGGTGTTGCCAACCGGCACCAGCTTGAAGCCGCGATCACGCACCTGTGCATCCAGATAGGGTTTGTGCTGGAAGGCGTTGACGTCGATGCTCCCATCGTTCAGTGCTACGTTCGGGGTGACGTAGTCGGAGAAGTTGACCACCTCGACGGTCAGACCGTATTTCTCTTTGGCGACCTTGGCCGCCACTTCAACCAGCTCGGTCTCCGGGCCAGCAATGGCGCCCACTTTCAGAACCTTGCTCTCTTCTTTTTGACCGCAACCGGCCAGAACCAGACCAGCCAGCAGCGCAGCCGCAACGGATTTGATGCCAAATTTCATAAAACCTCCTGTCAGAAATCGACGATTAACGATGATCACATTTGTTGACCAGGCGCTCACCCGCGCTCTGGATAAGTTGAACCAGTACTACCAGGATAACCACGGTCACCAGCATGACGGTCGGGTCAAAGCGCTGATAACCATAACGAATACCCACATCCCCCAGACCACCGCCACCGATGGCCCCGGCCATGGCCGAGTAGTTCACCAGCGTGACTAGGGTAATGGTGACGCTGTTGAGGATGCCGGGCAGAGCCTCGGGCAGCAGCACCTTGGTGATAATTTGCAGCGGCTTGGCGCCCATCGCCTTGGCCGCTTCCAGCAGGCCGTCCGGTACCTCCATCAGGGCCCCTTCCACCAGACGGGCGATGAAAGGGATGCAACCGACAGTCAGCGGCACGATGGCGGCGATGGTGCCGATACTGGTGCCGACAATCAGCCGGGTCAGCGGAATGATGGCGACCAGCAGGATGATAAAGGGCACCGAGCGACCCACGTTGACCACCATGCCCAGAGTACGGTTGAGCAGGGGGTTGGCCAGGATCTGGCCGGCTTTGGTCACATGCAGCGCCACGCCGAGCGGCAGACCCAGCAGGCAGCCGAATAGAGCGGAGGCAAACACCATGATCAGGGTGTCGCCCAGGGCCGTGATGAGCAGATTAATCATGGCTTCGGACATAACCCATTACCTCCAGCTGAATGTGGTTGTCGATGAGAAACTGCTGGGTCGCCTCGCACTGGGCTTCATCCCCGAACAGCTCGGCCAGCAGGAAACCGAATTTGACGCCACCGGCGTATTCGATGTCTGCGCTCAGAATGCTGATGTCGATATTGAAACGGCGGCTCGCCTCGGAGATCAGCGGCGTATCGACCGTGCTGCCGGTAAAGCCAAGCTTCACCAGTGGGTAGCTGCCCGGCACCCGCTCGTTGCTCATCCGATCCTGATACTCCTGCGGTACCTCGAGATGGATGGTGGAGCGAATGAAATCGCGGGCCAGCTGGGTCTTGGCATTGCTGAAGAACCAGGCCACTTCGCCCTGTTCGATCAGGCTGCCGTCGCTGATGATGGCCACTTCGTCACAGATCCCCTTCACCACATCCATTTCGTGAGTGATGAGCAGGATGGTGAGCCCCAGCTTGACGTTGATCTCCTTGAGCAGGGTCAGGATCGAGCGGGTGGTCTGCGGGTCGAGGGCCGAGGTGGCCTCGTCGCAGAGCAGTACCTTGGGGGCCGGTGCCAGTGCACGAGCAATGGCGACGCGCTGTTTCTGACCGCCGGAAAGCTCGGACGGATAGGCCTGGGCACGGGCTTCCAGCCCGACCAGTGCCAGCAGCTCGGCAACCCGTTGCTGGATCTTCTCTTTGCTCCAGCCTGCCAACTCCAGCGGAAAGGCGATGTTGGCAAACACGGTGCGGGAGGCAAGCAGGTTGAAGTGCTGGAAAATCATCCCGATCTGGCGGCGAGCCTGGGTCAGATCCCGTTCGCTCAGGGCGACCAGATCCTGGCCATCAACGATGACTTGGCCCTCTGTCGGGCGCTCCAGCAGGTTGACACAACGAATGAGGGTACTCTTGCCGGCACCGGAGGCACCGATCACCCCGAAAATTTTGCCTTGGGGTACATGCAGACTCACATCACGCAGGGCGTGCACGGCGTCACTGCCTGTACCGTAGACTTTGTTGAGACCGATCAACTTAATCATGGATTCTTCCGTGCTAACAGCCTTAAAGCACAGGGCGCTACAGGCGGGGAAATTGGGCAGAGGTTCCACTGGGTTACTCTGTCATCATGGAGGATGATGCTAAGATGTCTGGATGGCCATGTCAACGCATGTTTTTACGTCTAGACGTCTAAAAAAGTGATAAGGATTTCTGTCTGGTGGATAACGATCAGGGTGGATATGTTACGTATCCAGATCCTGTTTCGCTTGCGTGGCACATGGCCGAATTAAAGATGGTTTATATCGGGTAAATGCTGGTTTTATTAGTTCGTCAGCCCGTTTCTGTTCACATCTGCTGTCTAGCCTGATGCTCCTCCATCGTTACATAAATTGCTGCACAAATCGTTCCCTATTCGCGACCGGATCACCTGACCGTCACTTTGTCGGCGTCAACCTTGATGCAGCGCAAGAGGGGCTCGGATAGGGATTGGGTCGGTGGCGCCGGTTTTTTATACTGATGATGTCGACAAGCATGGAGGGCTGTGCGATGAGATTCCAACAGATCAAAGAGTTGCTGCACTATCTTGAGCAGGTTCATCACCAGCTCGGACTCTGTTACGGGCGTTTGACCAGTCAGGTGGACAGCGAGCGCAGCCGGATGTTGCTGGTCTATCTGCAAGGGCGTGAGGATGCGGCCAGTGCCCATCTGCACGAATATGCTGCTCAGCTGGGAGAGGCGGTCAGGGAGACCTGGCTGAACCAGAGTTTCAGCGAGGATATGCTGCCTGCCATTACCCGCTTCGAGCTGCCGGCATCAGTCCAGACCCAGGATATCGTCACTCAGGTATGCCGTTGGGAAGAGCAGCTGGTGGGCGAGCTGAGTCATCTGGCCCGGGAGTGCCCGACACCGGCCACCACCGCCTTGCTCGAGAATCTGGCCAGGCTGGAGCAGACCCGCCTGACCCGACTGGTGCACGGAGTACATCGACTCGACGACATGTAACGGGTGATAAGCGCCAAACACGCAAGATGATGGCCAAACAAAAGGGCCCGGCAGCAGTGCCGGGCCCTTTCCATTGGATATCTGCTGACTTGCAGTGAGCGTCGGTTAGCCCTGCTGCTCGGCCGCGTAGAGGGCGGCCCCGATAATGCCCGCCTGATTGAGGCTGGCCGCCGGAATAAGCGGCGCCCGGGTCTCGATGCGATCGATAAACTTATCCAGCTTGGCTGCGCTGCCGCCCCCCAGAATGAAGAGGTCGGGGGAGAAGAGAAACTCGAGGCGCGCCAGATATTTGTTGAAGCGCTTGCCCCAGCGGTTCCAGGAGAGATCTTCCCGTTTGCGCGCCGCATCGGAGCAGTAGTGCTCGGCGACCATTCCTTCCAGCATCAAATGGCCCAGCTCGGTGTTGGGCAGCAGATGGCCGTTGACGAAGATGGCGGTGCCGATGCCGGTGCCGACCGTGATGAGGATGATGACCCCCTTGCGATCCTTGCCAGCGCCAAAGCGCATCTCGGCCAGACCGGCGGCATCGGCATCATTCAGCACATAGCAGGGCTTGCCGGTGACATCGGCAAACAGATGCTCGGCATCGGTTTCGATCCAGCTTTTGTCGATGTTGGCGGCACTCTTGGCAACCCCGTTGTGGATGGTGGCGGGAAAGCCGCAGCCCACCGGCCCTTTCCAGTCGAAGTGTTCGACCAGCGCCTTGAGGGTATGGGCGATGGCGGCCGGGGTGGCCGGTTGCGGTGTGGCAATGCGATGGCGCTCGCCAATCAATTCGCCGGTTTTGGTATCGACCAGACAGCCCTTGATCCCCGAGCCTCCAATATCCACTCCCAACATATGCATCTGTGTTGTCCTTGTTGTGTGCCGACCAGTTTGCAGTGACCACGCTGTTATGGGCACTGCAGGTCGGCAGAGCATGAAAAAAGTGCTGCAATCCGGCAAGGGGCAGATCACTTATGCGTGATCCGACAGACCTTTTTCGATGCAGCGGATCAGCAAACGGGTCTTCTTGTTCTCTTCATCCTGACGCCGGGCAAGGGTGGTCAGCGCCCATTCGATATGTTCGGCCACCATGGGATCGGCGGTGGTCAGCCCCAGTTGCAGGGCCGCGATCACCTCGGGGGTCGCCGGGCCATTGCCAAGGGCGACCGCCAGATTGCGGCGCCAGCGTTGATAGCCGATGCGGCGGATCGGGCTCCCTTCGGTCTGCTTGAGAAAGTCGCTCTCGCTCCAGCGCCACAGCGCCAGCAGGGGCGGTCGGTGCAGGCTGGGGCGCGGGCTGAAGTCGGGTTCCGGGCTGGCATCGGCGTAGCGGTTCCAGGGGCAGATAAGCTGGCAGTCGTCGCAGCCGTAGATGCGGTTGCCCATCAAGGGCCTGAACTCTTCCGGAATAGGGCCGTCATTCTCGATGGTGAGATAGGAGATGCAGCGGCGGCCATCTACCACATAGGGGGCGACAATGGCGCCGGTCGGGCAGATGTTGATGCAGGCGACGCACTTGCCGCACTGCTCCTTCTCCACTGGCTGGTCGAGCGGTAGCGGCAGGTTGAGCAACAGCTCACCGAGAAAGAAGAAGGAGCCGGCCGATTCGTTGAGCAGCAGTGAGTGTTTGCCAACCCAGCCGAGGCCTGCCTTGGCCGCCAGTGGCCGCTCGAGGATGGGGGCGGAGTCAACGAAGGGGCGCCACTCACCCAAGGTCTCTTCAGTGCCTTGAAACAGCTCGGCGCAGCGCGCTTCGATGCGATCACCCAGCTGTTTGAGCCGGTTGCGCAGCACCTTGTGGTAGTCACGGCCGAGGGCATAGCGGCTGATATAGCCGAGGGTCGGATCGCGCAGGGTGGCAGCAAAGCCTGCCTCGAACGGCAGGTAGTTCATCCGCACCGACAACACCCGCACCGTGCCCGGCAGCAGCTCGTGGGCGCGCGCCCGCATCATGCCGTGGCGTGCCATGTAATCCATGCTGCCGTGATAGCCCGCATCCAGCCAGGCCTGCAATCTCGGCTCTTCGATACGCAGATCGGTGTCGGTGATGCCCGCCTGGTCAAAACCTAGCTCCCGTGCCCAGAGCTTGATATCGTGGGCCAGCTGGTGGAAGTCAGGTGCACTCATGCGGCTTGGCCTGGCCGGAGTTTGCTGGCGTGGGTCGATTGATAAGAGGCGGGAGCCGTCATGGTAGAGATCATCAGGGGCGCGTTGGGCACAAAAGAGGGGGGCAGTTTACCACAGGGGTTGTGGCAGACTGAACAGATCCGCGTACTGGAGCGCAACTGGGCCACGCGTGAGGGGCAACCTCTCTATGCCCTGATGGAGCGAGCCGGTGCCGCGCTGCGCACCTATGCCACCCTGCATTGGCCCGACAGTCGCTGCTGGTGGATTTTCGTCGGCCCCGGTAATAACGGCGGTGATGGCTATGTGCTGGCCCGCCTTGCCCGCCAGATTGGCATCGAGGTGGTGGTGATTGCCGCCAGAGCACCCGACCAGCTGAAGGGGGATGCCAGACGGGCCGCCGATGAGTGGTTGGCGGCCGGTGGCCGGGTCTGGCTGGCCGAGCAGTTTGATGGGGACCAGCACTCCGCCCCGGAGCTGGTGGTCGATGCCCTGCTTGGCACCGGCGTCAACACGCCCCTCTCGCCACTACTGACAAAGATCGTCGCAACAATCAATGGCTTGGTTGTGCCCGTGCTGGCGGTGGATCTCCCCTCCGGCCTCAACGGCGATACCGGCCGTGCCATGGGGGCCGTGGTGCAGGCCACTCGCACCCTCACCTTTATCGGTATCAAGCAGGGGATGCTCACCGGCGACGGGGTGGATTGCGTCGGCCAGCTCGACTGTGATCCCCTTGGCGTCACGCCGGATGACGCTATATTGCCCGCCATCTGGCGTATCGATTATCCGCTGCTCAGCACGCAGCTTACCCCGCGCCCGCGCGCTTCCCACAAGGGCTCTTATGGCAAGGTGCTGCTGGTGGGGGGCAATCGCGGCATGCAGGGGGCCATCGTGCTGGCGGCCCGCGCCTGCCTGCGGGCGGGAGCCGGGCTGGTGCGGGTGTGTCAGCATCCGGAACATCCGCCGGTCAGCCTCTATCAACCGGAGCTGATGAGCCTCACCAGCGCTGATGACAAGGGGTGGGCGTCGGTGCGGGTCATCGGCCCCGGCCTCGGTCAGGATGAGTGGGGAGGCGCGCAAATCGCCCGTTATCTCACCGAACGGCTGCCACTGGTTTTGGACGCCGATGGATTGAATTGGCTGGCGCAATCTCCCCGCCATCAGGATAATTGGGTGCTCACGCCCCATCCCGGCGAAGCTGCGCGACTGCTGGGATGCACCATTGCCGACATTGAAACCGACCGGTTTTCCGCCGTGCAGGCGCTGCAGCGGCGCTATGGCGGTGTGGTGTTGTTAAAAGGGGCGGGGACACTTATTTATGACGGCGAGCGGGTCGCACTCTGTTGTGAAGGCAACCCAGGCATGGCAAGTGGCGGCATGGGCGATCTGTTATCTGGTATAATCGCCGCCCTTTTGGCCCAGGGCTGGTCTGCCACCATGGCAAGCTGGCTGGGCGCCGTGATCCACGGCGAGGCTGCAGATCAGGCCGCCGCTGACGGCGAACGGGGCATTCTGGCGTCAGATCTGCTGCCGCTGATCCGCAAACTGGTTAATCCCGACACCATTAAAAGTTAAAAAGAAGAACATGGCAAAACAGTTGATGATGACACTGCCGGACGAGGCAGCAACCGTGGCACTGGGTGGCCGTCTGGCACAGGCCTGCCAGCAGGCGACCACAGTGTTTTTGCATGGCACGCTTGGTGCTGGTAAAACCACTCTGACCCGCGGCTGGGTGCAGGGCCTTGGCCATCAGGGCAAGGTAAAAAGCCCGACCTATACCCTGGTCGAGCCCTACGAACTCGATGGCTGGCAGGTCTATCACTTCGATCTCTATCGTCTGGCTGATCCGGAAGAGCTGGAGTTCATGGGCATTCGGGACTATTTTGCCGCCAATACTCTCTGTCTGGTGGAGTGGTCCGAGAAGGGCGAGGGCTGGTTACCGGCTCCTGACCTTGAAATTACCCTTACTTATGTAGGCGAGCAGCGCGAGGCTCTGATAGAGGCCCGCACTGCTATTGGCGAAGCCATTCTGGAACGGTTGTCATCTACGTGCGCTTGATCCTTGTTATTGCTCTCTCCTTGATGGCGTTACCCTCCTGGGCGAATCAGCTCAAGAGTGTGCGAATCTGGCCATCACCGGATAACACCCGGGTGGTGCTCGATATGAGCAGTGCCCCCAACTACAACTACTTCACCCTGGCTGGCCCCGATAGATTGGTGATCGATCTGAAAGGGGCGAGCAATGCCACCAATCTGGCCCGGGTCGAGAACAACAGCGAGCTGGTGCGCAAGATACGTGAGAGCACTCCGCTGGAGAAGGGGGGCCTGCGGCTGGTGCTTGATCTCAGCTCCGCCATCAAGCCGGTGGTCTTTCCGCTGGCACCAGCCGGGCCCTATGGTCACCGTCTGGTGATCGATCTGCCTTATGAAGAGAAGCGCTCGGCGGCTGCGGTGCAATCCACGCCCGTCGGTGGCAAGGGCAGGGGGGTGGTGATTGCCATCGACCCGGGCCACGGTGGGGAAGACCCGGGCTCCATCGGTCCGCGTCGTACCTATGAGAAGCGAGTTACGCTGGCAGTCTCCCAGAAGCTGGCGGCGCTGATCGACCGCGAGCCGGGGATGCGCGCCGTGCTGACCCGTCGTGGCGACTATTTCGTCGACCTCAACAAGCGTTCCGAGATCGCCCGCAAGGCCAAGGCGGATCTGCTGGTGTCGGTCCATGCGGACAGCTTCCATAACTCCACTCCGCGCGGCGCCTCTGTCTGGGTCCTCTCGACCAACCGTGCCAACCGCGAGATGGGCAGCTGGCTGGAGAAGCAGGAGAAGCAGGGCGAGCTGCTGGGCGGGGTCGGCAAGGTGTTGGCGGAATCCGATCCCAATCCCTATCTGGCGCAAACTTTCCTAGACCTTTCCATGGACAAGTCCCGTGCCGAAGGCTACGACGTCAGCCGTCAGATCCTGCGCTCATTGGGCAAGGTTGCCCGACTGCACAAGAAGGCCCCGGAGCATGCCAGTCTGGCTGTGCTGAAGGCGCCGGATATTCCCTCGGTGCTGGTCGAAACCGGCTTTATCTCCAACCATGCGGAAGAGAAGCTGCTGGCTACCTCAAGCTATCAGGATCAGCTGGCCCGCGCCATTTTCGAGGGGATCCGCAACTACTACCGCGCCCACCCGACCAAGGGAGCCATGTTGACCGGCAAGGGACAGGCGAGCAGGCCTGCCGCGACCACTCGCTCTGCACCGGTAGCTTCGCAGCCGGTGAGCCAGCCCAAGCCAGTGCAGTCGCAGCCGGTGGTGACCAATAAGATGCCAGCGACAGTACGTGACGGCGCGGCTGCGACCGGTTCAGGTGCCGGGGTGATCAAGCCCTATTCGGAGGCTGCGCAAGATTCTGGTGCGCCGGTTAGCAATGTGGGCGACTATGACAAATCTCGGATGCTCCGCCATGTGGTCAAACGTGGCGAGAGTCTCTCTCGCCTTGCCGAGAAGCATGGAGTGAGTCAATCCACTTTGGTAGAGATCAACCAGCTGCGCAGCCGGGATATTCAGATTGGTCAGACCATCTATATTCCCCAGCAGGGGCAGAGCCGCGCTGCCGCCCCCGTTCGCAGTGATGACAAGTCGCAGATGATCCGCCATGTGGTCAAGCGGGGGGAGAGTCTCTCCCGCCTTGCCGAGAAGCATGGGGTGAGTCAGGCGCGACTGGTAGAGATCAACAAGCTCAAATCGCGGAATATTCAGGTAGGGCAGGTGCTCTACATTCCGCAAAACTGACGCGCGGGAGCGGGTGATACCGCTCTCGCTGTTAGCCAATACCATCAGCAAGATTGAAATTCAGGAGCAAGTGATGCCGATCCGTATATTACCCCCCGATTCTGGCCAACCAGATTCCGGTTGGTGGAGAGGTGGTGGAGCGGCTCTCTATCCACAAGATTGAAATTCAGGAGTAAGTGATGCCGATCCGTATATTGCCCCCTATCCTTGCCAACCAGATTCCGGTTGGTGGAGAGGTGGTGGAGCAGCCCTCCTGGATCCTTAAGAGACTGACCATCCGCAAGATTGAAATTCAGGAGTAAATGATGCCGATCCGTATTTTGCCACCCATTCTGGCCAACCAGATTGCAGCCGGAGAGGTGGTGGAGCGGCCCTCTTCTGTGGTGAAAGAGCTGGTGGAGAACAGCCTGGATGCGGGTGCCGACCGGGTCGAGATCGACATCGACAAGGGGGGCGCCAAGCTGATCCGTATCCGTGACAACGGCTGTGGCGTCGCCAAAGACGAGCTGGTACTGGCGCTGTCGCGTCATGCGACCTCCAAGGTGGCCACGCTGGATGATCTGGAAGGGATCAACAGCCTCGGTTTTCGTGGCGAGGCGCTTGCTTCCATCAGCTCGGTCTCCCGTCTCACCTTCACCTCCCGTACCGCCGAGCAGTCCGAAGCCTGGCAAGCTCAGGCGGAAGGGCGCGAGATGAGCGTCACCATCAAGCCGGCGGCCCATCCGGTGGGCACCACGGTGGAGGTGGTGGATCTCTTCTTCAATACCCCCGCGCGGCGCAAGTTCATGCGCAGCGAAAAGACCGAGTTTGCCCATATCGATGAGCTGGTGCGCCGCATCGCGCTCTCCCGCTTCGATGCCACCCTGATCCTGCGCCACAATGGCAAGGTGGTGCGCCAGTACAAGGCCGCCAATACCGTGCCGGAGCAGGAGCGTCGCCTCGCCGCCGTTTGCGGCACCCCCTTCATGCACCATGCGCTGGCGGTGGAGAGCGAGCACAGCGACGTGCGTCTGTGGGGCTGGCTGGCGACTCCGGAGGGGGCAAGACCGCAAAACGATCTGCAATACACCTATGTCAACGGCCGGATGATGCGCGACAAGCTCATCAACCACGCCATTCGTCAGGCCTATGACGAGCTGCTGCCTCCCGATCGCTTTGCCGCCTATGTGCTCTATATCGAGCTGGATCCCCGTCAGGTGGATGTCAACGTCCACCCGGCCAAGCATGAGGTGCGCTTCCATCAGGCGCGACTGATCCACGACTTTATCTTTCAGGCGCTGTTTACCGCTCTGCGCCGCGAAGGAGTCAGCCCTGCTCATCAGGACGCGCCGCTGGCCGAAACTCTGGTCGAGTTGCCGGTCAGCCCGCAGATTGAATATCCCGGTCAGGCGCCACGCCCGGAGTGGTATTGTGCTGAGCACAGTTACCGGGCACCAGCACAGGTGCGGGAGGGAGGCGCTGGGGCTGGCCGAGCCAGCAATTATCAACCGCCCGAGCCCCCAAGCCGGGAGGCGATGCGCGGCATGGGCGCTCTGCTCACTACGCTGCCTATCGCAACTGAGGCTGCTCCTGCGCAGCCCACTGATCCAGTGCCGTCACCCAAACAGGGGGGATGTCGCGCCCTGACACTGGTGGAGCAGGCCTACCTGTTGATCGAGCGGGATAATCAGCTGGCGCTGCTCTCGCTGGTGCGCGCCGAGCGGGTGCTGCTGCGCCACTGGCTGCTGGAGACCTGGGGTCAGGGACTGGCGGCCCAGCCGCTGTTGCTGCCGGTCTCCTTCAAGCTGCCGAAGAATTTAATCGCGCTGGTGACCGAGCAGGAACGTTTGCTGAAACGGATGGGGCTGGAGTTGAAAAGCGGGGGGCGCGACACCATGATCCTGACTCGGGTGCCGGCTCTGCTGCGACAGACCGATCTGGTGCGTCTGTTACCCGAATTGCTGCAAATTATCGAGGGCGGATCTGACAGTGATGCTGGTCAGCAGGCTGAAGTATTATGCCAATGGCTGGTGGAGCAGGGGATAAGCCGCGAGAAGATATACGATTTTTCAACTGCCAGTCGTCTGCTGACGGAACTTGTGACCGATTTCAGTGACCAACTGGCAGACATTCGCATGGTGCGCCCCCTTTCGCTGGCGACCGTGCTGGAGGAGTTTGAACATGGCGAGTGACTTGCCGACCGCAATTTTTCTGATGGGGCCGACGGCCTCCGGCAAGACGGATCTCGCCATTGAACTGTGCCAGGCGCTGCCCTGCGACATCATCAGCGTCGATTCTGCGCTGATCTATCGCGGCATGGATATCGGTACGGCCAAGCCGACTGCCGATGAGCTGGCGCGGGCCCCGCACCGGCTGATCGATATTCTTGATCCTGCTGTGAGCTATTCGGCAGCCGATTTTTGCAAGGATGCCCTGCGGGAGATGAAAGAGATCGCCGACCGTGGCCGCATTCCGCTGCTGGTGGGCGGCACCATGCTCTATTTCAAGGCGCTGCTGGAGGGATTGTCCCCGCTGCCCTCTGCCGATCCCGCCATTCGTGCCGGGATTGAGGAAGAGGCTGCCCGCCTCGGTTGGCAGGCGCTGCACGATGAGCTGGTGCGCATCGACCCGGTGGCCGGTGCGCGGATCCACCCCAATGACCCGCAGCGACTCTCCCGGGCGCTGGAGGTCTACCGCATCAGCGGCAAGACCCTTACCGAGCTGACGCAAGTGCAGGGGGAGGGCTTGCCCTATCGGGTGCAGCAGTTTGCCATCGCCCCGAGCGATCGCGCCGTGCTGCATCAGCGGATCGAACAGCGCTTTGACAAGATGCTGCAAGGTGGCTTTGAACAGGAGGTTCGTGCGCTGATGGCGCGCGGCGATCTGACCCCGGATCTCCCCTCCATTCGCTGTGTGGGTTATCGCCAAATGTGGGACTACCTGTGCGGTGAAGTGGGGTATGATGAGATGCGTTATCGTGGCATTGTTGCCACACGCCAATTGGCAAAACGACAGATGACCTGGTTGCGCGGCTGGCCCGACGTGACCTGGTTGGAATCTGGTGAGTCTGGCAATCTCGACCGCGTGCTTGCTCGCGCTGGTGCGGCTTGACACTCCCTGTATAATCAGGTTGTTATATTGATATTCGGTGTTTAAAAACAACAAACTATAAGGAAAAGAAAAATGGCTAAGGGGCAATCTCTCCAAGACCCGTTTTTGAATGCGCTGCGCCGTGAGCGGATTCCTGTTTCTATCTATTTGGTGAACGGCATCAAACTGCAAGGTCAGATCGAGTCTTTTGACCAGTTTGTTATCCTGCTGAAAAACACCGTGAGCCAGATGGTTTACAAGCACGCCATCTCGACTGTCGTACCGGCTCGTGCCGTCAATCATCACCAGCCCACTCCGGGTGGCGCGGCTGATGAACAGGGTGATGCCGAGGCGTGATATCCCTGGGCGAGTCGACTCGCCAACTCAGATTCATCATGATTCCTGTTAAGGAGCAAGCGCTTGTTTGACCGTTATGAAGCTGGCGAACAGGCCGTTCTGGTGCATGTCAACTTCAGTGATGAGGGTGAGCGGGAGGATCTGGAAGAGCTCAAGATGTTGGTGAGCTCGGCCGGAGTCAATGCGCTGGGGGTAATTACCACCAGTCGCAGTGCGCCCAGTGCCAAATTTTTTGTCGGCAGTGGCAAGGCTGAAGAGATCGCGTCCCAAGTCCAGATGCTGGATGCCGACGTCGTCATCTTCAACCATGCCCTGACCCCTGCCCAGGAGCGCAACCTGGAGCGTCTGTTCCAGTGCCGGGTGGTGGACCGAACCGGCCTGATCCTCGATATCTTTGCCCAGCGCGCCCGTACCCACGAAGGTAAACTGCAGGTCGAACTGGCCCAGTTGCGCCATCTTTCCACTCGTCTGGTGCGAGGCTGGACCCACCTTGAGCGTCAAAAGGGCGGGATCGGTCTGCGTGGCCCGGGTGAAACCCAGCTTGAAACTGACCGACGTCTGCTGCGGGAACGCATCAAGGCGATATTGCGTCGGCTCGACAAGGTGGCCAAGCAGCGGGAGCAGGGACGCCGCGCCCGCAACCGCAATGAAGTGCCGACAGTGTCACTGGTTGGTTATACCAACGCCGGAAAGTCTACTTTGTTCAACCAACTTACAGCTGCCAGCGTGTATGCTGCCGACCAATTGTTCGCAACTCTGGATCCCACCCTGCGTAAACTGGTGATCCGGGATGTGGGTGATGTGATTTTGGCGGATACAGTTGGATTTATTCGACACTTGCCCCATGATCTGGTCGCGGCCTTCAAGGCGACCCTGCAGGAGACCCGTGAAGCGGATCTGCTGCTGCATGTGGTGGACTGTGCCGATGAGCAGATGCAGGAGAATATCGACTCCGTGCAGCAGGTGTTGGCCGAGATCGAAGCCGATGACAGGCCCCAGCTGATGATCTGCAACAAGATCGACAAGCTGGCGGATCGCCCGGCAGGTCTGGAGCGGGATGACGAGGGGCGCCCGTTGCGCGTCTGGTTGTCGGCCCAGACTGGTGAAGGTTGTGAGCATCTGTTTACGGCGCTGACCGAATTGCTGGCTGGCTCCATGGTGCATCACACCCTGCAGTTGCCTCCTTCTGCCGCGAGATTGCGCAGTGCGCTCTATCAGCTGAAAGGGATTGAGCAGGAAGGTTTTAGCGAGGAGGGTGATTTCGTGCTGGAAGTCCGCTTGCAAGTGGCCGACTGGAACCGCCTCGTGAAACAGGAAGGTGAGAGTTTACAACGCTTTATCAGGCATTGATTCGTCGATGAAGGTGAACCCTTAGGGGCTTCTCAACGTATGATGGCCCGATAGAGATGATATCCATCCGCATGTATTAATGGAGACGCTGATGGCTTGGAATGAGCCTGGTAACAACGGCAAAGACCGTGACCCTTGGGGGAATAACGGCAAGAATCAGGGACCCCCTGATCTGGATGAAATGCTGCGCAAAGTGAGTCGCCGTTTCGGTGGCTTGTTTGGTGGCGGCAAATCTGGCGGCGATGTAGGTCGCTTTGGTATCTCCATCGCGCTGGTTGTGGCTGTGGTGGTGTGGGTCGTCAGCGGCTTCTACACCATTCGCGAAGCGGAGCGTGGTGCCGTGCTGCGGTTTGGCAAGTTTTCCCATATTGTCGAGCCGGGCCTGCGCTGGAAGCCGACCTTTATCGATCAGGTGATCCCGGTGGACGTCGAGTCCGTGCGCTCCCTGCCTGCCTCCGGTTTCATGCTGACTCAGGATGAGAACGTGGTACGGGTCGAGATGGACGTGCAGTACCGTGTGGTCAATCCCGAGCAGTATCTGTTCAGCGTGACCAATGCCGACGAGAGTCTGGGTCAGGCCACCGATAGCGCCCTGCGCTATGTAGTGGGTCATACCCGGATGGATGACGTCCTGACTACCGGTCGTGAGAAGGTGCGTCAGGAGACCTGGCAGGTGATCGATGGCATCATCGAGCCTTACCAGATGGGTCTGCAGATCGTCGACGTCAACTTCCTGCCGGCGCGTCCGCCGGAAGAGGTGAAAGACGCGTTTGATGACGCCATCTCCGCTCAGGAAGATGAACAGCGCTTCATTCGTGAAGCAGAAGCCTATGCCCGTGAAGTCGAGCCCAAGGCCCGTGGCCAGGTGAAGCGTCTGGAGCAGGAAGCGGAAGCTTACAAATCCCAGATCGTGTTGAAAGCCCAGGGTGAAGTTGCTCGCTTCAACGAGCTGCTGCCCCAGTATCTGGCTGCTCCCGAGCTGACCCGTGAGCGTATCTATCTGGAAACCATGGAAGAGCTCTATCAGCAGGCCAACAAGGTGGTGGTCGACATGCCGGCTGGCAACAACAGCATGATCTACCTGCCGCTCGACAAGCTGTCTGGCAAGCCGAAGGTAACCCAGTCTGATCGTGCCACTGCCGCCCCGGTCACAGAGCAGGTCCCCGTTTCCAACGAGGGTGCCAACTCTACCCCGACAATGCCGCTGCGTAGCGGTGACCGCTTCAGCTCAGGGAGAAACTGATAGATGAAAAAGCTAGCTATTGGTGCAATCGCTGTCGCGGCCATGGTCTGCTTCTCTTCTGTCTTTATCGTTGATGAAGGTCAGAAGGGGATTGTGGTGCAGTTTGGCAAGGTGAAGCGGGTTGACTCCGGTGAACCCCGCCTCTATGAGCCGGGCCTGCATTTCAAGGTGCCGCTCATCGACCAGGTTCGCAAGATGGATGCCCGCATCCAGACCATTGACAGCCAGGCCGACCGTTTTGTCACCTCCGAGAAGAAAGACCTGATCATCGACTCCTACGTGAAGTGGAAGATCGAGGACTTCTCCAAGTACTACCTGGCAACCGGTGGTGGCAACAAGCTGCAGGCGGAAGATCTGCTCAAGCGCAAGATCAACAACGGTCTGCGTTCCGAGATTGGTAACCGCACCATCAAGGACATCGTCTCCGGTGAGCGTAGTACCGTGATGGAAGATGCCCTGAAGAAGATGGCGCGCTCCTCCGAGCTCGGTATCAAGGTGGTGGATGTGCGGATCAAGCAGATCAACCTGCCGGTGGAAGTCTCCAACTCCATCTACCAGCGGATGCGTGCCGAGCGAACCGCAGTTGCCCGTGAGCACCGCTCTCAGGGTCGCGAGAAGGCTGAAATCCTGCGTGCCGATATCGACCGCAAGGTGACCGTCATGATCGCCGACGCCGAGAGTAACGCTCGCCAGCTGCGCGGTGAAGGGGATGCGGAAGCCGCCAAGATCTATGCCGACAGCTACAAGAAAGACCCCGAGTTTTTCAGCTTCGTGCGTAGCATGGAGGCCTATCGCAAGAGCTTTGCCGGTGGCAACGACCTGATGGTATTGAAGCCGGACAGCGAGTTCTTCCGTTACCTCAAGTCTCCTCACGGCACCAAGCAGTAATCGCCACGAGGTCACATTCAAAGGGTCTGCATTGTCAGACCCTTTTGTTTTTGGTGCCAACGCCAGCCGTTGACCCGAGGGGCTGGTTGCATTGAAGGAGGTCGGATGCTGACATCCATGCTGATGGGGTTGGGATTGCTGCTGTTGTTCGAGGGGCTAGGCCCGTTGTTGATGCCCAGGGCATGGCAGCAGATGTTGCGGCTGCTGAGCGATCAGCCACCGGAGCAGTTGCGCCGTATTGGCGGCTCGCTAGTGGTTGCGGGTAGCGTGATCCTATGGATGTTGAGTCGCTGAGTCTGGCGCAATACACTGTCCAGCAGATAGCAGACAATAAAAAAGAGGCCGAAGGCCTCTTTTTTCATCCATGTCGTTTACTCAGGCACTGCGCTGCACGGCCATGTGGGCCAGTGTTTCCAGCGCGTGCTTGTGCTGGGAGTCAGGCAGGATGGTGAGAGCGGCAATGGCCTTGTCGGCCTCTTCCCTGGCACGCATGCGGGAGTACTCCAGCGCGCCGGTACGATCGAGAATGTCGAGGATCTGCTCAAGATGCTCCATGCCGTTGCGGTGCTCGATGGCATCGCGCACCAGCTGGCGCTCTTCCGGCGTGCCCACTTCCATGGCGCGCAGCAGCGGCAAGGTCGGTTTGCCTTCGGCCAGATCGTCGCCGACGTTCTTGCCCATCTCTTCGCTCTGGGAGCAGTAGTCCATCACGTCATCGATGATCTGGAACGCAGTGCCCAGATACTTGCCGTAATCGGTCATGGCCTGCTCGACGGGCTCGGGCTGATGGGTCAGCACGGCGGCGAGTCGGGTAGCGGCCTCGAACAGCTTGGCGGTCTTGCAGTAGATGACCGTCATGTAGCTCTCTTCGGTGGTATCCGGATCGTTGCAGTTCATCAGTTGCAACACTTCCCCTTCGGCGATGGTGTTGGTGGCATCCGAAAGGATCTCCATCACCCGCAGGTTGGAGAGTTCGGCCATCATCTGGAAGGAGCGGCTATAGAGGTAGTCACCGACCAGCACGCTGGCGGCATTGCCAAACATGGCGTTGGCGGTCTCCCGGCCACGGCGCAGGTCGGATTCGTCGACCACGTCGTCATGCAGCAGGGTAGAGGTGTGAATGAATTCGATGATGGCGGCCAGTTTCAGGTGATCCTCACCCTCATAGCCCAGCGCACGCGCAGCCATCACGGTCAGCATGGGGCGCATCCGTTTCCCGCCGGCGCTGACAATGTAGAAACCCAGCTGATTAATCAGACTAACGTCGGACTGGAGTCGGGCCAGGATCAGTTCATTGACCGCCGTCATGTCGGCGGCACAGAGCGCACGGATAGTCTGTTGGTCCATAAGTCTCGTAACGTGACAGCAGCAATAACTGCGATTTTAGTAATGGCAGGGATTCTACACGATTTCACAATGGGTTACAGTTAGGCGTTTATCCACGGCGGCAGATATGCGCACAAAATAAACTTTTTGCTAAATTGGCCTTGCCTGAGCAGATCGATTTGCGTAGAATGCCCGCCCATTGTTATAGGTTTTTGCGCATGTCTAGCCTTGAGCAAAAGACATGCCTTTACGGAGTTAATCAAATGTACGCGGTATTCCAAAGCGGCGGAAAACAACACCGTGTGGCCGAAGGTCAAATCGTTCGTCTGGAAAAGCTGAACGTTGAGACTGGCGCTACCATCGACTTCAACGAAGTGCTGATGGTTGCTGCAGGCGACACTTTTAAAGTAGGTGCTCCTTTCGTTGAAGGTGGCAAGGTTGTAGCTGAAGTTGTGGCTCACGGCCGTGGCGAGAAAGTGACTATCGTCAAGTTCCGTC
This sequence comes from Aeromonas sp. 602396, assembly GCF_049173735.1. Lineage (NCBI taxonomy): Bacteria > Pseudomonadati > Pseudomonadota > Gammaproteobacteria > Aeromonadales > Aeromonadaceae > Aeromonas > Aeromonas sp. 602396. Next base: position 85,175 of record NZ_JAAKSD010000018.1, read on the forward strand.
GTCGTAAGCACCACCGTAAGCAAGCGGGCCACCGTCAGTGGTTCACTGAAGTCAAAATCACTGGCATCAGCGCTTAATTAGAGGAGTCCGATAGATGGCACACAAAAAAGCTGGCGGTTCATCCCGCAACGGTCGCGATTCTGAAGCTAAACGCCTGGGCGTGAAGCGTTTCGGCGGCGAAACAGTTCTGGCTGGCAGCATCATCGTTCGTCAGCGCGGTACCAAGTTCCACGCTGGTGAGAACGTTGGTCTGGGCAAGGACCACACCCTGTTCGCTACCGCGAACGGCAAGGTGCAGTTCGAAGTTAAAGGTCCGCTGAATCGTAAGTACGTTAGCATCGTTGCTGAGTAATTACGGACCGCAAGGATCCGAAGCCCCGCCAACAGGCGGGGCTTTTGTTTTTCCGAAATAATGACGAAAAAACGGAACGCAGATGACCCGGGTACCGAGATTGCCCGGAGAGGCAAGATGCGTATCGCCCGCAGGGGTCTGTACCACTATAATTGCGTATCGGTTTTTCGAATTAAGGTGACGGTTACCTATGAAGTTTGTTGATGAAGTCCAGATTCGAGTCGATGCCGGTGACGGTGGTAACGGTTGTGTAAGTTTTCGCCGTGAAAAATATATTCCCAACGGTGGTCCGGATGGTGGTGACGGTGGTGACGGTGGTGACGTCTATCTGGTTGCCGATGAGAACCTCAATACCCTGATCGACTACCGTTTTGAGCGTTTCCATGCTGCCGAGCGTGGCGAGAATGGCCAGAGCGCCAACTGTACCGGTCGTCGTGGCAAGGACAAGATCCTGCGCGTGCCGGTCGGTACCCGTGCAACCGATGACGATACCGGCGAGTTGCTGGGCGACTTGACTCACCACGAGCAGAAGTTGCTGGTTGCCAAGGGCGGTTTCCACGGTTTGGGCAATACCCGCTTCAAGAGTTCGGTCAACCGGGCTCCACGCCAGAAGAGCAACGGCACCCCGGGCGAAGTGCGTACCCTGAAGCTGGAGCTGCTGTTGCTGGCTGACGTCGGTATGCTGGGTCTGCCCAACGCCGGTAAATCTACCTTTATTCGCGCTGTTTCTGCCGCCCGCCCGAAAGTCGCTGATTATCCCTTTACCACCCTGGTGCCGAACCTCGGTGTGGTGCGTGGTGAGAACTCCCGCTCCTTCGTGATCGCCGATATTCCGGGCCTGATTGAGGGGGCAGCCGAAGGCGCAGGTCTTGGTATCCGTTTCCTCAAGCACCTCGAACGCTGCCGCGTGTTGATCCATCTGGTGGATATTTGCCCCATTGATGGCTCCGATCCGGCTGAAAATGCCGTGACCATCGTGCGTGAGCTGGAGAAGTACAGCCCGGAACTGGCTGGCAAGCCGCGCTGGCTGGTGTTCAACAAGATGGATCTGATCCTGGAAGAAGAGGCTCAGGAAGTGATGGATCGCGTGAAAGCCGCCCTCAACCACGAAGGGCCGGTCTACGCCATCACTGCCATCAGCAAGGAAGGGACCAAGAAGGTCTGCTACGACATCCTGGATCTGCTGGATACCATGCCCCGTCAGCTGGAGCAGGATGCCAAAGAGGCGATCGAGAAAGTGGAGTTCAAGTGGGACGACTACCACAAGAACCAGCTGGCTAAAGCCGAAGCGGAAGCGCTTGCCGCCTCCATGGCCTTTGACGAAAGTCTCGACGATGATGATTGGGATGACGAAGATGATGATGGTGTGGAAGTGATCTACGTCCGTGACTGATACCCTTGTCTGTCCATTTCATTGATAACCGGAGCCTGAACAGGCTCCGGTTTTTTTATGCCTGTCGAGTAGTGGCTCATTAGGTATATTCGTGATGCCACTTATTGCCTGCAGTTGATAACTGTTTATACTGCCCATCAAAATTAACAGTAATGAAACAATCGTCTGGCGATGTCGATTGAATCGATATGCGTTTCTGTATCTGATTGTTTTGATGGAAGGTTTACCTGTAAAAATTTTTATGCGCAGATTTATGCCTTATGGGCTTGTTTGTGCATTTTTTTGGAGTATTCTTGCGCCCGTTTTTCCGGTTAATGCATGAATACGCAGGTAGGCCGGGCTATGGAAAAGTAACATTAGGGCAGTCTTATCATGCTGGAAAAGAGTCTTGAAGCATCTGCGGTTAATACCCGCCGTAACTTGTTGATGTTTCTAATACCGTCACTGATCGGTATCTTGCTGTTCATGACGCCGGTCGTCTATGACGGTAACGTCACCATCCCCGTCGCAGTGCTGGCCAAGCTGGTGCAGCGGGTTTTTGCCGATTATCTGGTTGCCATGGTCAGTGCGGTGATCACTACCACCATGCTGATGACTATCATCACCTGGTTGTTCAAACCGGCGATTCTGGTGCGTAGACCATTCCTCAACAGCCTGTTCAACGTCTCTCCTTTCTGGGCCTGCGTGCGGGTGGTGGGTGGTATTTTCGTGCTGCTGACCTTCTTCCAGGTGGGACCAGAGGTGCTTTATTCAGGCGCAACCGGCGGCCTGGTGCTCAACGATCTGCTGCCAGTGCTGTTTTCAGTCTTCATTTTTGCCGGCCTGCTGCTGCCGTTGCTGCTCGATTTCGGGCTGCTGGAGTTTGTCGGCACTATGATGACTCGCATCATGCGTCCGGTATTCCGGTTGCCGGGTCGCTCTGCCGTGGACTGCTTTGCCTCCTGGCTGGGGGATGGTAGTGTCGGCATCCTGCTGACCAGCAAGCAGTACGAAGGGAAGTTCTATACCCAGCGGGAAGCGGCCGTTATTGGCACCACCTTCTCCGCCGTCTCCATCACCTTCTGTCTGGTAGTGATCTCCCAGGTGAAGCTGGAACACATGTTCGTTCCCTTCTATCTGACTGTCTGTCTGGCTGGGGTGGTTGCCGCTATCGTGGTGCCACGTCTGCCGCCGCTATCCTGGAAGAAGGATATCTATATCGATGGCGCTCCCCTGTGTCGCAAGCAGGAGGCGGTGCCCCACCAGCACAGTGTGATGAGTTATGGTCTCGAACGTGCATTGACCAAGGCAGAGCAGATGACCGGTCTCGGTGCCGTCGCCCGGGAAGGGGTGAAAAATGCGCTCGACATGCTGTTTGGCGTGTTGCCTGTGGTCATGGCGATCGGTACCTGTGCCCTGATGCTGGCCGAACACACCCCCATCTTCAACTGGCTTGGCGCTCCCTTCGTCCCCTTGCTGGAACTGCTGCAACTGCCGGAGGCGGAAGCCGCATCCAAGACTATCATGGTCGGTTTTGCCGATATGTTTATTCCGGCTGTGCTGGCTTCGACCATCGATAGCGAGATGACCCGCTTCGTCATTGCCGCCATGTCGGTGACCCAGCTGATCTATATGTCCGAAGTGGGGGCCCTGCTGCTGGGCAGCAAGATCCCGGTCAAACTGTGGGAGTTGTTTGTGATCTTCCTGATGCGCACCCTGGTTACCCTGCCGGTGATTGCCGGTGTAGCGCATCTGCTGTTCTAAGGACTACGCCATAGTGAAAAACGGTCAACCTGGGTTGACCGTTTTCTTTTCCGCGGTAATGGGAGAGCATCGCTCTTAGGCTGGCTCAGCCTCTAGTGACGGGACACTGGATAGTCAGGGAGTGGACCGTGTTGGCGATGCGATAGGGCTTGGCCGCCTTGTAGACCTTCTTATCTTCGTCGTAGCTTCCTCCCAGATACTGGGTGCTGTATAGCGTCTGCTGGCGGCGATCTGTCTCCTTGTAGCCCTGTGGGCAGGTCTGGTTGGCTTGCTGAAAGCAGGCCGTCATGCTGCTGCACTCTATGTAGAAGCCGAGCTGGCCCTTATCGGCAAGGCGCACCGGGGTGACGGTGGGGGTGGGGGGAGACAACAGGGAGCAGCCGGAGAGCGTCAGCGCGCCCAGCAGAACGAGATGTTTTGACATAGATAACCTGAACAGTGTGGTGTGACAAAGAGTGAGGGGGAGTCTATTGCTCCCCCTTCGCTATAGGGGCACCGTTATAACCAGCCCGGGGCGTTCAAGCCAGCCCGCAAATGTAAGAAGATATGACCCAGCTAGGCCTGTGCGGCCAGCAGTGCGGTTTCATCCACCTGATCCAGTTGGGCGGTCTCGAGGAAGCGTCTGGCGTAATCGCGCCAGATACCGCTGCTGACAAACAGAACGAACAGATTCGGGTCGATATGCTGTTCACGTACCATGCTCTGCATGATGGCAAGAGCCTGGGAGACCGTCTTGCCAGATTTGTAGGGGCGATCACTGGCGGTCAGAGCCTCGAAAATATCGGCGATAGCCATGATGCGGGCCGGTACGCTCATCTGTGATCCGGTCAGCTGGCGTGGGTAACCCTTGCCATCCATCCGCTCGTGATGGCCGCCGGCAATCTCCGGCACGCAGCGAAGATGACGGGGGAAGGGGAGGTGCTCCAGCATGCGTATGGTCTGGATGATGTGCTCGTTGATCTTGTAGCGCTCCTCCTCGGTGAGGGTTCCCCTGCTGATGGCAAGGTTGTATCTCTCCCCCCGGTTGTAGAGATGGTGCGGTACCTTGACCTTGAAGCCCCAGGGATTGTGCTCGTCGAACCGATCTCCATCCGGACGAGGCACAAGGTGCCAGCACTTGTCGGCCAGCAGTGGCTCGAGGCAGGGCAACTCGGGAGATGGTTCTTTCTGACGCAGCTTGATCTCCTCCCGGCTGATGCCGAGCCGATCGTCCAGGGTGCGCAGCCAGGTGCGGCTGGCGATGGCGTCGAGCCGTTCAATCTTCTCGGGGGCCATCCACTCGCCACCCAGATTGCACTCGGCGATGAAGGCAAACTCCTGATCCAGCTCGGCCCAGCGCGGGGCTGCCTCTTCCCGGCAGGCACTTCTGATCTCTGATGACAAGCGGGCAGCGAGGCACTCGATATAGACATCCCGCTTGAGTACTTCAAAACGGGTGCGGATCTCGTGGATCCGGTCGTAGAGGGTCTCCAGTTTGGTGGCCTTGTCGACCACGAACTCCGGGGTGGTCACCTTGCCACAGTCATGTAGCCAGCTGGCGATATGGATGGCTTCCCACTCCTCCTCGTTGAGAGTGAAATCGGCAAAGGGGCCCTGTCGCTGGGCGCAGGCCGCCTCGGTCAGCATCCGGGTCAGCTCCGGCACCCGCTGGCAGTGACCGCCGGTGTAGGGGCTCTTGGCGTCGATGGCGCCGGCCATCAGCTCGATAAAGGATTCGAGCAGCTGTTTCTGCTCTTCCAGCAAGCGCTGGTTCTCGATGGCGGAGGCGGAAGTGCCCGCCAGCGCTTCGATGAGGCTGATGCGCGATGCCAGCTCCTGTTCGCTGCAGCGTGGCAGGATCAGCAGGAGGTATCCGATCGGCTCCTTACGATGGCCGCAGAGCGGCTCAGCCACCAGCTGGCATGGGTCGGGAAAGGAACCCCAACTGTCCAGGTGTTGCCTCCATGTCGCCTCATCCAGGCTGAGGGAGATGCGCTGGGAAGTGGCCATGCCGGATAGCAATGGTTGTGGCCAGGGAACCTGCCCAAGGGGCAGCTCGGTTTGCTGCCAGCGGGCCTGGACCGGCTGCATCTTTTGCTGTTGGGCCAGGTAGAGGCTCCCCCCTTTTGCCTGTACCGCGGCGATGGTTTCATGCAGGATGCGGCTTAGCAGGGAGTCGAAGCGGTGCTCTGCAGCCAGTGCTCTACCCATGTTCATGAAGTTGCCGAGGGTTTGGCGCATGCCGGACATGGTGCGGGCAAGGTCATCTATCTCCCGGATGGCCGATTCTGGAACCTGCCCCTCGCCAAAGTCGAAACGCTGGATCCGCTCGGCCTCGCGGGTCAGGGCCAGCAGCGGGGTAGCGGTACGGCGGGAGACCATCCAGATCACTGGCAGCAGCAACAACAGGCTGGTCAGCGCCCATGCCATATTGATCAGTGCTTCATTGCGTGCCTGCTGATAGAGCAGATCTGCCGAGGCCAGCAGGGCGATGTAAAAAGGGGTGTCCTTGCCGAGGGGGGAGATATTGACCAGCCACTCTTGTTTTTCCCCTGTGGTCAGGGTCAGCTCCCGGGGAGAACCATCCAGCAGCACAGGCGTCCTCTCTAGCCTAGTTTTCAGCTCGGCCATGACTGGGCTGCCCAGAGCCGTGATCGCTGGCAGCTGGGTTAGCTGATCATAGGCTGGCAGATGTACAGGATCGGCCGCCAGTAGGGTCGCGGAGCGATCGAACAACACTACCTGGCTTTGGAGCGGCAACTGCAGCTCGCCAATCAAGGCCGAGAGCCCTTCGACACTGGCATCCAGCCCGATCACGGCGCGTTGGCTATGGCTGGTGACAGCCAGCGTCATGCCTGGCTCCCTGGTGGTAAAAAAGAGATAGGGGGTGGTGGCGACAATCTTTGATGAACCGCGAGCCAGCCGGTACCAGTCGCGGCTGCGGGGATCGAATCGATAATCCGCCATGGCTCGCCGTGCCAAAAGTTGCAGCTGCTCGTCAAAATAGAGGAACTCTCCCCGCCCGCTACTCAGGCTCTGAACCAGCAACTGGCTGCCTTCAGGCACAGCCTGCAACTGGACCCGGGCCCGTTCCGTGAGTTTTCGTACCAGAAAGAAATCGCCACTCTCATAGCCGATGTAGACGGCACCATAGCTGTCGCGATTGGCCAAGATCTCTGCCAACTGCGGCAGATACTCCAGTCGGCTTGCCAGATCACTCATGTCGGCCAGTCGGCTGCTGGCTAGCAGGCTGAGGGACATGCGGGCTGGCTGCTCGTTCAATTGCAGAGCGAGGGCCAGCTGTTCCCGGTACTGTTTGAAGTTGTGGCGCTCATGTTCCAGCATCTGGCGAGAGCCCTGCTGGAACTGCAGCAGAATCAGCAGCATGCCCAGCACACTGAACAGCAGGGTAAATAGGGTGGCAATGTGAACATAGAAGGGCTTGCGCCCGGATCTGGCAGTGATCATGGACATTTCCTTGTCACAGTGATGCTTGCGGAGACGATCTGTCAGCAGTGTGTCAATACGATAACAGAAATGACAATACTGGCCTGATATCTGTGCTTTTCCATGGTTGCCCACTGCCAGGCAGAGCTTGGCAGGAGATAGTGATTCATTCAGGTATCCCGTGCTACATTGCCTCACTTGTTACTGGTCTGTAAATCCATGGAGTGACTCATGCCTGCCATCCCCTATTCCGTGCTCGATCTGGTGCCTGTTGCCGAAGGTTCCGTACCTGCCGAGTCATTTCGCCGTTCGCGGGATCTAGCCCGCCATGCCGAGGGCTGGGGTTACCAGCGCTACTGGCTGGCCGAACACCACAACATGCCGGGCATTGCCAGTGCCGCCACCTCGGTGCTGATCGGTCATCTGGCCGAAGCCACCACCACTTTGCGGATCGGCGCGGGTGGCATCATGCTGCCGAACCACTCGCCGCTGGTGATTGCCGAGCAGTTTGGCACCTTGGCTTCTCTCTATCCCGACCGCATCGACCTTGGCCTTGGCCGCGCCCCCGGGACCGATCAGCGCACCATGCGGGCGCTGCGGCGTATGCGCAGTGGCGAGGTGGATGATTTTCCGGCCGATGTGCGCGAGCTGATGAGCTACTTTGGCGACGAGATCGGCGCGGTGCAGGCGGTGCCCGGTCAGGGGCTGCATCTGCCCATCTGGCTGCTGGGCTCCAGCCTCTACAGCGCGCAACTTGCAGCGGCGATGGGCTTGCCGTTCGGGTTTGCCTCCCATTTTGCTCCCGCCATGTTGCTGCAGGCGCTGGAGATCTACCGTAGCCAGTATCGCCCCTCCGCTCGCTGGCCCAAGCCCCATGCGGTGGTCTGCATCAACATGATCGCCGCCGACAGCGAGCGGGAGGCCCGCTTCCAGTTCACTACCGTGCAGCAGCAGTTCTTGCGCCTTCATCGCGGTGATGCGGGCAAGCTGCCCGCGCCGATCGTCCAGCTTGGCGATGAGTGGTCTCCCCGTGAGCTGATGGCGATGGAACAGACCCTTGCCCGCTCTCTGGTGGGAGACCCTGAGCAGGTTCGTCACGGCCTCAAGGCGCTGCTGGCGGAAACCCGTGCCGATGAGTTGATGTTCAATGGCCCCATCGTCGATCATCAGGCCCGACTGCGCTCCTTTGAAATTGCCGCCGAGCTGATGCAGAGCCTGTGATTACACATCCTGGCACATCTGCCTGTGTGCCAGAGCTTGACCTTATATCTCTTTATGTTTATTCAACTAATTGATTTTAAAGAGTTGTCAGGTTGATGTCGTCCATCTGTCGTGTCACCTTTCGCGGCGCAAGCCCTATGCTGGCCCTGTCAATTACCACAAGGAGTTCGAGATGATCGTCAGGAAGTTGAGATTGCAACGGGGTTGGTCTCAGGATCAGTTGGCAACGTTGACTGGTTTGAGTGTCCGCACTATCCAGCGGATCGAGCAGGGGCAGCAACCCGGACTGGAATCTCTCAAGGCCCTGGCCGCCGTCTTTGAACTCGATGTGGCTCAACTGGATGGATCAGAGCAACAGGAGCGCGAGATGAGAGGACGTGACACTATGGGTCAGGATGCGGTGCAGGTATCGGCAGAGGAGCGGGTGGCAATGCGCTATGTGGAGGAGCTCAAGGGCTTCTATCACCATGTCGCTAGCTACGTGGTGGTGATCTGCGGGCTGTTTGTCATCAATTGCCTGAGCAATCCGGAGTACATCTGGGCCTGGTGGCCAACCCTGGGCTGGGGATTGGGGCTTGCCTCCCATGCTGTTCGGGTGTTTCAGCCCTTCAAGCTGTTTGGCCCCGAGTGGGAGCGGCGCCAGATCGAGAAGCGGCTGGGGCGCAAGTTGTAACTTCGTTCGCCGGAAAACAGGGAGCCTAAAACAGCAAGCCCGGCAGATTACCGGGCTTTGTGATTGGAGCGGGTTGTGGCAATCCGTGCGGCAGCGACCGCCAGATTGCTGCGTCCCCCTAGCTGGCGTGAACCGGGCAAGGGGTGGCGATCAGGGCATCATCCTCGTAGCGCCACAGAGTGAGGCTGTTGCCCCAGACACAGCCGGTATCGAGCGCTTTGATGTCGCTCTTGCCGGTGTTGCCCATCAGGGCCGCCCAGTGGCCGAACACCAGAATGGGGTCATCCACGTGATGCTCGCGCTGTTCGAACCAGGGACGAAGGCCCGGGGTCGACTCCTTGGGGCCCTTCTTGCATTTGAAGTCGAGCCGACCATCGAAGTAGCAGAAGCGCATTCGGGTGAAGGTGTTGATGATGTAGCGGTAGCGGTCGATCCCGACCAGATCATCTTTCCAGCCATCGGGCTGGTCGCCGTACATGTTGTGCAGCAGCCAGCTGTACTGGTCACCGCGGAGCAGGCTCTCTACCTCGCGGGCGCAGTTGCGCGCGGTGCGGACATCCCATGCGGGGGAGATCCCGGCATGCACCATCATGATGGGGAGATCCGGATGCTCCGCCAGCAGCGGGCGGTGGCGCAGCCACTCCAGCAGTTCATCCCGATCCGGCGCATCCATCAGGCTCTGCAGCTTGTCCTTCTTCTTGAGTGGGGCAACGCCATTGGCGACCGCCAGCAGGTGCAGGTCGTGGTTGCCGAGCACGGTGACGGCGCGGTTGCCCAGCCCTTTGACAAAACGCAGGGTATTGAGGGAGTCCGGGCCGCGGGCGACCAGATCGCCGCAGAGCCAGAGCACGTCTTGGTCGGGATCGAACGCGGCAAGATCCAGCAGACGGCGCAAGTCGTCGTAACAGCCCTGGATGTCACCGACAAAACAGTTCGCCATGAAACCTCAGTTGATAATATTGGGGATGGCCAGCGTGAAGGGGGCGATGGGCGCCTCGAACTGCTGACCAGAGCCATCTTGCAGGGTATAGCTCCCTTCCATCACCCCGAGCGGGGTCGCCAGCGGCACGCCGCTCTGGTAGCGGTAGGTTTCCCCTTCGGCAATGACGGGTTGTTCCCCGACCACGCCTGGGCCTGCCACTTCCAGCATCTTGCCATTGGCATCGGTGATGAGCCAGTGCCGATGAAGCAGTTGCACCGGGCCGGGCCCCAGATTCTCAATCTCGATCAGATAGTGAAACTGGTAAGGGTCTTTGGAGCCCGCCACATACAGGGGGTATGGGCGGATCTCGATGTGCGGGAGTGCCACAGGATCAGGCCTGTTGCTGATCCGCCAGCCAGTTGGCGATCATGACAAACTGCTCGAGGGAGAGATTCTCCGGGCGCAGGTTGCCATCGATACCAAGCTCGGTCAGCTGGGCGTCGGTGATGAAGTTGGAGAAGCTGTTGCGGATGGTCTTGCGACGCTGGCCAAAGCCTTCGGTACAGACGCGATTCAGACAGCGAATGTCTTTTGCGACTATGGTCGGATTCTTGTGCGGGATCAGGCGAACTACGGCAGAGTCCACTTTCGGCGCCGGTTTGAAGGCGCCCGGGCCCACTTCCAGCACCGGCACCACCTGGCAGTAGTACTGGGTCATCACGCTCAGACGGCCATAAGCCTTGCTGCCGGGGCCGGCGGCCAGACGCAATACCACTTCCTTTTGCAGCATGAAGTGCATGTCTTCAACCCGGTCGGCAAACTCGCACAGGTGGAAGATGAGCGGGGTGGAGATGTTGTAGGGCAGGTTGCCGAAGATTCGCAGCGGCCTCTTGCCTTCACCCATCAGGGTGCCGAAGTCGAAACGCATGGCGTCCGCTTCGATGACGGTCAGCTTGTCTTTGAGGGTCGGGTGCTCGCGCAGGCGAGCTGCCAGGTCCCGGTCAAGCTCGACCACGGTCATTTTGTCCATCTGGGCGGCGACTGGCTCGGTCAGCGCGGCCAGACCCGGACCGATCTCCACCAGATTCTGACCCGGCTGCGGGTTGATGGCGGCGACGATCTGATCGATCACATACCGGTCGTGCAAGAAGTTCTGACCGAAACGCTTACGGGCCGTGTGGCCCATGTGCACCTTACTGCTCATATCTTTTTTTCTCTACCATCTTGATGGCGTGGTTAATCGCGGTGACAAGGCTGCCCGGATCGGCCAGGCCCTTGCCTGCCAGATCCAGCGCGGTGCCGTGATCCACCGAAGTGCGGATGAAGGGAAGCCCCAGGGTGATATTGACCGAACTGCCGAAGCCCTTGTATTTGAGCACAGGCAGCCCCTGGTCGTGGTACATGGCGAGTACCGCATCCGCATCCTTGAGGTATTTCTCCTGGAACAGGGTGTCGGCCGGCAATGGGCCGACCAGATCGATCCCTTCCTGGCGCAGGGTGACCAGGGCGGGTTCGATCACGTCAATCTCTTCACGTCCGAGATGGCCACCTTCCCCGGCGTGGGGGTTGAGGCCGCAGACGTAAATACGGGGTTTGGCGATACCAAACTTGGTGGCGAGATCCTCGTTGAGGATCCGGATCACCTTGCCGAGGCGATCTTCGGTGATGGCCATCGCTACATAGGCCAGCGGAATATGGGTAGTCGCCAGTGCGACCCGCAGCCCCTCGGTTGCCAGCATCATTACCACATCGGCAGTGTTGGATTGTTGGGCAAAGAACTCGGTGTGGCCGCTGAACGAGACCCCGGCCTGGTTGATGATCCCCTTGTGCACCGGCCCGGTCACCACGGCGGCAAATTCGCCGCTCATGTTGCCATCGCAGGCACGCTGCAGGGTCGCTAGCACATAGGCGCCATTGCCTTCGTTCAGCTCGCCCGGCACCACGGGGGCGCCGAGAGAGACAGAACATACCGTCAGGGTGCCGGCTCGCTGCGGTTGTGCCGGTTGACTGGCATCATAGGGCTCAAGCTCGATGGGCAGCCCCAGCAGGGCCGCTCGCTCGCGCAGCAGCGCCGGATCGGCGATCACCACCAACTGGTGGGGCCAATCCTGCTGGGCAATCTGCAGCACCAGATCCGGGCCGATCCCGGCCGGTTCGCCCGGGGTAACGGCAAGGCGACGGCAGCTCATCAGCTCGCAGATCCTTCGACACGGATGTAAGCCTCATCACGCAGCTCGTCCAACCAGGCCTGGGACTCTTCCACGAAGCGGCGATTGTAGATCAGCTGATAGGCACGCTGTTCCAGAGCCTTGTCAGTGGCATCCTGGCTGCGACGATCTTCCACTTGGACGATGTGCCAGCCGTGGCTGGTGCGGAAGGGGGCGCTGATCTGGCCTGGTTGCAGCCGGTTAACCATGTCGCGAAACTCTGGTACATAGACGTTGGGATCAGACCAGCCCAGTTCGCCACCCTGCACCGCAGAGCCCGGATCTTCGGAATACTTCTCCGCCATGCTGGCGAAGCTTGCCTTGCCGCTCTTGATGTCGTGCAGAATGCCATCCAGCATCCCCTTGGCTTTCTCTTCGCTCAGGATGATGGAGGGCTTGATCAGGATGTGACGGGCCTTCACCTCGGTCTGCATCACTTGCTGCTGACCCTTGGTGTCGAACACCTTGACGATGTGCAGACCGGCGCCGGAGCGCAGCGGGCCCACGATATCGCCCTTCTTGGTACCCTGTACCGCTTCGGCCATCAGGGTCGGCATCTCTTGCGGGCTCATCCAGCCCCAGTCACCCCCTTCCAGCGCCTTGGGGCCGTTACTCTCGGCAATGGCCAGTTTGCGGAAGTCGGCACCCTGCTTGAGGGCGGCCAGAATGCGCTCGATCTTGCTCTTGGCGGCATCCAGCTGGGCGGCGGTGGGGTTGTCCGGCAGGGCAATCTGGATATGGCCGACGTGGTATTCGTTCTGCTGTTGACCCTGTTTCTTCAGGATCTCCACCACCTGCTTCACCTCCTGCTCGGAGATGTTGATACGGCGGCGCACCTGATTGCGGCGCACCTCGTTCATCAGGATCTCGCGGCGAACCTCTTCCCGATACTGGGCATAGGTCATCCCTTCACGGGCGAGCTGGGCGCGCAGCTGATCCAGGGTCATCTTGTTGTCGGCGGCGATGCCCTGAATAGCCTGTTCCAGCTGGGTATCACTGATCTTCAGCCCCTGGCGATCCGCCAGTTGCAGCTGCAGGCTCTCCTGGATCAGACGGTCGAGTGCCTGTTTGCGCAGAGTGGCATCGTCAGGCAGAGACTGGCCGCTCTCCTGGGCGGAGAGTTTTACCTTGTTGACCAGTGCGTCCTGTTGACTGGACAGCACTACGTCCTTGTTGACCACGGCCAGCACTTTGTCCATCAGCTCGGGCGCAGCCAGTGCGGCCTGGCTCATGGCGCCGAACATTCCCGCGGTCAGCAGGGCAATCAGGGTCTTTTTCATATCCATCTCTCAAGGCTGGACCAGCATCATTGCTGGTCTTTCAGATTAAACGGGCGAACATAGGGCAACAGCTCGGTATCCAGTGTGACACTGCGGCCACCGGTACCCACGCTGCCAAGTCCCTTCATTTCAAACTGCAGACCAATGACTTTTTCCGAAGTGGGCTTCAGAGTGATGTTGTCTGGCTGGTTGTGCCACTCCAGGCTCATGTTGATGCTCCAGCAGCAGGAGTCGTATTTGACACCGATCTTGCGGTCAATGTTCACATCCTGCTTGATATCGCGATAGTAACCGCCATACATCTGCCACTGATCGGCGATCGGCGCCATCATCACCAGACCAGCCTGGCTGAGGTCTTCGGCCAGAGCAGGATTGCTCGGGTAGCGATAGTCCCGGTTGCCGTCCTGGATATAGCGGTAGTTGACCTGGGTGGTCAGCTTGCCGGTCCGGTATTCGACTGCACCGTTGCCGGCAGTAAATTCCCCCTCGGAGGTATCGTACTGGGTGCCGGCATGGGCGAACCACTCATCGGTGATCCGGGCATCCCCCTCGAACGAGAGCAGGGAGCGGGCGTTGGTGTTTTCCTGATCGGACGGGTAGAGGCGCACCTTGGGAGGTGTCATCTCGAAGGCCTGGGCTACCGCCAGACGTAACCGCTCATCCCCCACATTGTCATAGACCCGGCTGGTCAGGCCAACGGTGACCCGGTTGGCATCGCTGATGCGGTCGAGACCGGCGTAGCGGCGATCGCTGAACAGGCTGTAGTAGTCCTGACGGGTAGTGGTGGAGTCGTAAATCCCTATTTCGTCCTGATTCTTGTAAGGGATATAGAGGTACTGGAACTCAGGCTCCAGGGTCTGGGTGCCCTTGCCATCATACCAGTCTACCGGACGATCGAAGTTGACGCCCCCCTTGAGGCGGAAGGACGGCAAGGTGCGGGTAATGGTGCCGTCTTTCAGGGTCAGCTGCTGGCTATCTGCGTCTGTAAATTTACTGCGATCCTGGCTAATCAGGTCTTTGGGGATCTCCTGGTTGTAGGAGGTAAACATCAGTTTGTACTGGCTTATAAGGTAGTAACCCGGCGCATCGACCAGGGGGATGGTCAGGGTGGGAGCCAGATGCAGACGGGTAGCGGTATAACGCTCACCGGCCTGCTGGGCAGTGGCGCTGCCGCTGTCATAGCCAAACTTGGTCAGCTCGCTGTTCCAGGCCAGATCGAACCATTTCCCCTGCTGGAAGTAGTTGTAGTTGATGCGTGGCAGCATCTCGTGGGGCAGCAGCGCGTAGGGACTCAGGATCTGATAGCGACGCACCTCGGAGGTGAGGTTCCAGTTCTGCTGGTAGTAACCGGCGGTAAAGGATTGCTGCAACTGGCTGTCGACCTGGGTGCCCACTTGCGGGCTGAAGTCGTTGAAGTAGTTGTAATCCTTGTCCCGTACCTGGGTGTAGTCGATGCCTAAATGCAGGGAGCCATCCATCAGGGTGGATCCGTGACGAATATTCATCAGGTAACGATGACCATCTGAGAGGTACGGAGTCCCTGTCGACGGGTTGGTAAAGCTCGGGTTGCCAGCATCATACTGCTTGTCATCCCTGAGGCTTTCAAAATAGAGGGTACCGGTATGGGCTGGGTCCGGCATGTAGCGAAACTCTACCTGTTCCATCAGGCCGCGTTTGTCCATAAAGCGGGAGGTGATGGTGGCATCGTAGTTGGGGGCAATGTTCCAGTAGAAGGGCTGGGTGATCTCCATGCCGTTGCCGGAACTCTGTTTGTAACCCGGGTAGAGCAGACCTGTCTTCCGTTCATCCTTGATGGGGAAGTTTATATAGGGGAAGTAGAACACCGGGTAGTCATAGAGCCAGAGGCTGGCGTTCCAGGCTTCGCCGAACACCTCTTTCTGGTCGATGTCGATGCTGCCCGCCTTGAGGGTCCACACTTCCTGACCGGGGGGGCAGGTAGTGTACTGGGCTCCCTCCATGGTGATGTTCTGGTTGTTGTTGGTCATCACCACGCGTTTGGCAAAGCCGCGCACCGGTGAGCCATGCACCTGATACTTGCCCTCCTCCAGCTCGGAGTTTTTGGTATCCAGGTTGGATTTGAGGGTCTTGTCGCTGGTGACGGTCACCTGACCGTCGTTGTAATAGATGTTGCCGATGGCGATGACATCCCGGCTCTTCTGATCGAGCTGTGCATAATCGGAGTCAAACTTGCGAACACCCTGACGAACCTTGACGTCGCCTTCATAGACGGCGGTGCCGCCCTGTTTGGCCTCGAGACGGTCAGCATCAACCTCGACCGGCTGCGCGTTGGCATCCTGATCCGATGCAGGCTTCTCTATCTTGGGAACATAGTCATAGCAGAGACTATCGAGAATGCCGGTGGCTGGCGGCGCTTCGAACGGGGCCGCCTGCACCATCATAGGAGTGAGTGCGGGGGCCAGGCTGATAGTCAGGGCGATGGGATAGCGGTACCCCAGTGTCCATTTGGTCATGTGAAAGACTCGTGCAATCCGTGATAGATACGGTTGATCCAAGGCATGCATTTTACGACAGGTTTCATCGAGTTGACATTGCATGTCATTGCTTTATGTTAGCCGGCAATGATAAAGCATTATTGCGGCCAGGGCTAACAGCCAAGTGCTGCTTTCCACCTTGGTCCTCTACTTATGCACGATCGCGATTCCCTGCTATTGCAGTGGGCACGCCGTATTTCCGGTGATGCCAATCTTCAGTTGACCCTCATTTCCGGTGATGCCAGCTTCCGTCGCTACTATCGCGGTGGTGGTCTGGTTTGGGTGGATGCCAATCCGAAAACCGAAAAAAATCATGAGTTTGTTCGTAACGCGGCCGCCTTGCAGGCGCGTCAGCTGTTGGCGCCAGAGGTCAAGGCGGTGGACTACGAACAGGGTCTGCTGGCGGTGAGTGACCTGGGCGATACTCAGCTGATCAGCTGCCTGAACGAACACAACGTACTGGCCTGGTATGGCAAGGTGATTGATTTGCTGCCCCGCCTGGGGGCGGTTGAACTGGCGCTTGAACCCTTCGATGCGGCATTTATGGCGCGGGAGAACAGCATTTTCCCCGAGTGGCTGCTCGGCCATCATCTGCAACTGAGCCTGAGCCATGAAGAGCAGCAACTGCTGGACGAGACCTTTGCCTGCCTCACCGCCTGCAATCTGGCCCAGCCGCAGGGGGTGATGCATCGGGATTTCCACAGTCGCAACCTGATGGTATGTGGCGGTGATACCCCCGAGAGCAGCCGGCTGGCCATCATCGATTTTCAGGATATGGTCATCGGGCCGCTCACTTATGATCTGGTCTCCTTGCTGAAAGATTGCTACGTGCTCTGGCCGGACGAGGTGATCGATGAAGGGATGCGCCACGGCTTTGCCACCCTGCAACAGGCGGGTCTGCTTGGCGAGCTCGATTATGCCAGTTTCCGTCGCGATGCCGATCTGACCGGCATGCAGCGCCACCTCAAAGCGGCCGGAATCTTTACCCGGCTCTATCATCGCGACGGCAAGTCCGGCTATCTCAAGGATATTCCCCGTACCCTCGGCTACGTGGTGGATGTCTGTCGCACTCATGGTGGTGCCTATCCGGTACTGGCCCGTTTTGGTCAGTGGTTGGAGCAGGTGGTGTTGCCGGGGGTCGCCAATGCAGGGGTAAAACCATGAAGGCGATGATCCTGGCCGCTGGCCGTGGCGAGCGGATGCGCCCGCTGACTGACCTGCTGCCCAAGCCGCTGCTGGCGGTGGGGGGCAAGCCGCTTATCGTCCACCATATCGAAAAGTTGAAGTCAGCTGGCGTGACCGAGCTGGTCATTAACCACGCCTGGCTCGGCCACAAGTTGGTCGAGAGCCTTGGTGATGGCAGTGCGCTTGGCGTGACCATCCACTGGTCAGCCGAGGAGAGCGCGCTGGAGACCGCGGGCGGCATTGTGCAGGCGCTGCCGCTACTGGGCTCTGAACCTTTTTTGGTGATCAACGGCGATACCTGGCTCGATCTCGATTATCACACTCTGGTCAGCCAGCCCCTTGGCGATGATCTGGCCCACCTCTGGCTGGTGCCCAATCCGCCCCAGCACCCCGCCGGGGACTTTGCCTTGCAAGAAGGGCGAGTTATGGATACGCCAGCGTTTACCTTCAGCGGGGTCGGACTATATGATCCGGCGGCCTTTGCCGGTCTCGCGGGCGGTGCCCGCAAGCTGGCGCCCCTGCTCCGTGACTGGATGGCGCAAGGGCGGGTGGGCGGCAGCCTGCTCGCTGGCGAGTGGCGCGATATCGGCACGGTCGATCGACTGCGCGAGCTGGATGACCAGCTCCAGGCCCGCACTCATTAACTTCAAGAGGTCTTGAACCATGCGTATTTGGGGTAAGGTGCTGGGCGCCTTCTTCGGTTTTCTGCTCGGCAATATCATCGGCGCCCTGATTGGCCTCTGGATCGGCCACCGTTTCGACCGTGGCATGGGGCTGCAGGGGGCGTTTCGTCGCGGTCCGAGTCAGGAGCAGCAAGCCGTCTTCTTCCATGCCACTTTCTCGGTGATGGGTCACATCGCCAAGTCAAGCGGTCAGGTGACCGAACAGGAGATCCGGGTTGCCTCCAACCTGATGGATCGTATGCGGCTGGCGGGCGAACAGCGTGCCCGGGCGCAGGAGTCGTTTCGTCTCGGTAAGGAGGCTGACTTCCCGCTGCGCGAGACCCTGGCCGAGTTCCGCCGTGCCAGTCTGGGGCAGCGCGACATTCTGCGCTTCTTCCTCGAAGTGCAGTTGCAGGCGGCCTTTGCCGACGGGCGGATAGAGGAGGGCGAGCGCGCCATTCTGCACACCATTGCCGACGAACTGGGCTTCAGCCGCATCGAGCTGGCCCGCATTCTGGCGATGGCCGAAGCGCAGATGAACTTCTTCAATCAGGCTCATGGCCAGTATCAGGGAGGCCATTCCGGTGGCCAGCAGTATCGACAGGCGGCACCCTCTGCGGATCGCCTCAAGAATGCCTACCAGTTGCTGGGGGTGAGCGAGAGCGACAGCGATCAGGATATCAAGCGCGCCTACCGCAAGGAGATGAGCAAGCATCACCCGGACAAGCTGGCCGCCAAAGGGCTGCCACCGGAGATGATGGAGATGGCCAAGGAGAAGACCCAGGAGATCCAGCAAGCATGGGAGTGGATCCGCGAGGCCCGCGGTATCCGGTAAGCGCCAAAATCTGGCTGTAACAGACAATAAAAAGCCCCGCAGCAGTGCGGGGCTTTGTTTTGCCGTGTGGCTCAGGCCGGGTTATTTGGCCGGAATCGCTTCCAGCACGTGCACCAGCAGTTGCCAGAAACGCTCGACAGCCGGGATATGTACCTTCTCGTCAGGGGAGTGGGCCCCGCGGATGGTCGGGCCGAAGGAGACCATGTCCCACTCCGGATAGGCGCTCTTGAACAGACCGCACTCGAGACCGGCGTGGATCACCATCACGTTGGGCATAGTGCCAAACAGAGTCTGGTAGCTGTTGCGTACCAGCGCCATGATGGGGGAGTCCACGTTCGGCGCCCAACCCGGATAGGCTCCGGTGAATTCGCAGCTGGCACCCGCCAGGGTGAACAGGGAGCGGGTCATCTGCTCGATGCTCTCGCGGCCGGAGTCGATCAGGGAGCGGATCAGACACTGGACGTACACTTCGCCATCCTGAGTCTTAATGACCCCCAGGTTGGTAGAGGTTTCGGTCACGCCGGGCATGGCATCGCTCATGCGCATCACGCCGTTCGGGCAGGCCATCAGGGCATCCAGCAGGCGCTGTTGCAGGGAGACACTCATCAGCTTGGCCGGTTTGGCAGCGTTGTTGACCAGCACGGTCAGGTTCGGCTCGGTGGCGGCCAGTTCGGTCTGGTAGATCCCGGTGTAGCGGTCAACCAGCGCCTTGAACTCGTTCACGCTGGCAGCAGGCACCAGCAGGGTGGCACGGGCTTCGCGCGGGATGGCGTTGCGCAGGGTGCCGCCGTGGATCTCGGCCAGACGAACACCCAGCGGCTCTGCTGCTTTGAGCAGACGCACCAGCAGCTTGTTGGCGTTGCCACGACCGCGATGGATATCACAACCTGAGTGACCGCCACGCAGCCCTTTTACGGCCAGTTCGAACGCTTCGCCTTCGCTGGCGTCAACCAGCTCGAGCTGGAAGCGGATATTGGCATCCACACCGCCAGCGCAGCCCATATAGACTTCGCCATCCTCTTCGGAGTCGGTGTTGAGCAGAATTTCGCCCTCCAGCCAGCCCGCTTCCAGACCGAATGCGCCGGTCATGCCGGTCTCTTCGTCGGTGGTCAGCAGCACTTCCAGCGGACCGTGTTTGATGGTCTTGTCAGCCAGCACTGCCAGGCAACCGGCCATGCCTATGCCGTTGTCGGCACCCAGAGTGGTGCCACGGGCCGTGACCCACTCGCCATCGACATAGGCATCGATGGGGTCGGTCGCGAAGTCGTGTTTGGTGTCGGCGTTGGCCTGCGGCACCATGTCGATGTGGGCCTGCAGTACCACGGCTTTGCGGTTTTCCATCCCCGGGGTGGCCGGTTTCTTGATGATGATGTTGCCGACCTTGTCCTGCTTGACCGCCAGACCTTCCCCTTGAGCCCATTGGATGATCCAGGCGCTCAGTTTGGCTTCATGTTTGGAAGGGTGGGGAATGGAGCAGATCTGTTCGAAGAAATGCCAAATCAGTTTGGGAGAGAGAGAGCTAAGCTGTGCCACGTCGGGACTCCTTACCAGCACGGAATTAACAGGGCCCCATCAGCGGGCCGGGGAAGAGGATAACGATAATACAGTCAATCACACAAAAATGTGAGCAATCAGCGCAAATCGCAGGCAGCTTGTGCTGGCTGATGGCAACCAGGCAGTACGATCGTCAGGTTCGGACGACGCTGACCGATAGAAAAGAAAATGTGTGACCGATCTCACAAAAATATTGAATTTAATGCACCGACTGGTAAATTAGCTCCCGTGGTTCGCCACCCGTCAGGATGACGATGAAAGCCTCCAGGGAACCGAAGCAAAGCAAGTGCGCCTCCATGGAACCGAGTGTTCGTTCAAGGATTTGAGCCCGCATTAAAGGTACGTAACTTGTTAAGCAATCAGGAGTTTCAATATGCCAGGCAGCAACTCAACCTATTGGTTTGCCCCCTCTTTGTATACCCAGGGTTTCAGCTACCCTAACCCCTTCGTCACTCGTCGCTAAGACGAGCTGCCCAACCAGGCAGAGGCTAGAAAGCAGCAGGTGCGTGAGGTAAACCCTCCCCCTGCTATTTTTTTATCTGCGATTTGCCGCACAGTCCCATTTGGGTTCGGCAGCAGGGACGGCAGGTTAGTCGTTTGGCGCTCGAGATGTGCCGAATGGAGAGGGGGATGCCGATTTTTCCTGTTTTTGGCATACGTTTGCCAGGCATTTTCTCTGCAAACGGTGCTATCATATCGGCCCAACAGCCTGTCCGCGGTTTGGACACTTCATCTAACCGATCGCCGGATAAGCCCATCTTGCTTCCATTGTTATCAGATTTGCTGCCGAGGCTTAGCCCTGAGGCAGCCGAAGTGCAATCTGAATTCAGTCGGGCAAGGGCCGCCATTTACTGGCATCCGCAGGGATAATTGCGGGTGTTTTTGTTTTAAGTGATTGTTTTTAAATAACTATTCGAGATCGATAACATGCCGAAAAAGTTCTATGTGTCGTGGGACAACCTGCAACGTGAAGCTCGCCGTCTGGCCCGTCGTCAGCTGCCTGTCAGCCAGTGGAAAGGTATCATCGCGGTCAGCCGTGGTGGTCTGGTGCCCGCAGCCCTGATGGCCCGTGAACTTGGCATTCGTAATGTGGAAACCCTCTGCATCTCCAGCTATGACCATGACAGCCAGCGCGAGCTGGTGGTCGTGAAGGCTGCCACCACCGCCGGTGACGGGGAAGGCTGGCTGGTGGTGGAAGATCTGGTGGACACCGGCACTACCGCCAAGGCGATCCGCGAGCTCTATCCGAAAGCCAAGTTCATCGCGATTTTCGCCAAGCCGATGGGCGAAGCGCTGCTGGATGATTTCGAAGTGGCGATCCCGCAGGATACCTGGATCGAACAGCCGTGGGATATGGCACTGGAGTTCGCCACACCGATCTGCGACGAAAAGTAACAGGATCGGGATGTGACGCTCGCTGCGTCCATTGGTCGCAACCGGCAAGAATGGTTTCACAGGGCTCCAATTTGGAGCCCTGTTTTTTTGTGTATCAATCTGTTGCAGGGTGGCTGATGGGCAGTAAAAGTGGTTAAGATGAGCTATTGCCTGATATGAATAGGACACAATCTTGGACTTGAACGACGACCTCAATCTGACCGAAAAGCTGTTTACCCGGGTCAAGAAGGTGCTGGAAACTTCCGAGATCTCCAACTCCAGCCCGGCGGACATTGCCGAAGCCGAGTCAGACGAGATGTTTATCGACGGATCCATGTCAAAGAGCTGGTATCGCCTGCTGCGCCGCCCCTCCTGGACCTGGCAGGGGGCTGATCCCATCGAAGTGGAGCAGACCCTGGCCCGCATCGCCATGGCGACCGGCGAGCGCACCCACGATTGCTATCTCGATACCATCAAGGGCTATGTGCCCGGCAACTGGATCTACGAGTGGAGCCAGGTGGCTGGCAACTATTTCAAGCAGGGCCGCGAACTGCGCGAGAAGGGTGATCCTTCTGGTGCCTTGAAACAGCTGCTCAAGGCTGTGCGCTACTACTCCATTGCCAGCTATCCCCATCTCAAGGATGACGAGCTGGCGGATCAGGCCCAGCTGCTCGGTAACATGGCCTATCGCGAGGCGGGTCGCCTGTTCAAGGTGCCGCTCAAAGAGATCCAGGTGCCTTTTCGCGGCAAGCATATTCAGGGTTATCTCCACTTGCCGACGACCGAAAAACCGGTGCCGCTGGTGATCATCAGCGGCGGGATCGACTCTCTGCAGCTCGATTTCCTCAACTTCTATCTCAAACGGCTCGAGCCTAACGGTATCGGCATGCTCTCCCTCGATATGCCCGGGGTCGGTTATGCCGAGCATTGGCCGCTGGTGCAAGATACCAGCCGTCTCCATCAGGCGGTGCTCCATTATCTCTCCGAAGTGGCCTGGGTCGATCATCAGCGTATCGCCATGGTGGGGATGCGTCTGGCGGGTAATATCGCAGCCAGACTGGCCTTTATCGAGCCGTTCAAGCTGCGCACCGTGGTCTGTGTCGGCGCCGGGGTCAATCAGGTGTTTACCAATCAGGAGCTGTTTGCCAAGTGCCCGCGCATGATGCGGGATAGTCTGGCCAACCGGTTGGGGGCGGATGCTGCGCAGTGGGACGGCATGCGTACCAAGTGCCAGGTATTTTCACTTAAAACACAAGGATTACTGGGGACTCGCACCTCTGTGCCGATATTGAGTATTGGACACAAGCGAGATTTTATTTGTCCCGAGCAGGATGTACGGGCATTGGCGGCGGCCAGTCGTAACGGCAAGGCCATCGTATTCGACAAACAGCCTTTGCTGGAGGTGTATGACAAGGCGCTGGACGAAATCGTCGAGTGGCTGAAGCAGCATTTGTGTACCTGACATTGCGCTAAAGAACTGACGCCATCCCGAGGTGGCGCGGCTTGTTTAACAGGGAGGTTAACATGTCTGAAAGAGTGACCTACAAGCGACTGCTGAGGCAGTTTGCTGCCATTGGCCCCTATTTGCGCGAAGATCTCTGCGAAGAGGGGCGTTATCGTTTCGACTGCCTGTCGGTCTGTGTCAGCGCCAAGCCGGCGCCGGACAAACGGGAGTTCTGGGGCTGGTGGCTGGTGCTGGAGCAGGACGATCACCATTTCCGTTACCACTATCAGCTCGGTTTCTACAATGCTGATGGCGAGTGGCTGGACAAGCCGATCCCCAAGAAGCACCAGGTAGAAGTGGAACGGACCCTCAACCGTTTCTACAAGCTCATCAGCGACAAACTGACGGCACTGGAGTGCCAGTTAGCGCCAGCTGATCAGGTCACCAATGAGTTGACCGTGACCGCTGCTTGATCCCTGATGCCCGGCGAGCAGCATCCCGCTGTTTGCCGGGCCATCAGTCAGCCATCTCCCCTTCCGACCGCAATCATCCGGGCATTTGCTTCATCTCCTCACCCCGGCGTTAATTGCCTTGCAGGGCACCATGGCCGTGGGTATAAAGATATTCCTTACTTTTTAGCCTTTATGCTCCCATGGAAAACAGAACCATAGTCGTCAAGTTGGGCACCAGCGTGCTCACAGGGGGGTCTTCCCAGCTCAATCGTGCCCATATGGTCGAGCTGGTCAGACAGTGTGCGGCCTTGCACCGTCACGGCCATCGGGTCGTGGTCGTCACATCAGGAGCTATCGCCGCCGGGCGTGAACATCTGGGCCACCCGCCACTGGCGCCAACCCTGCCCAACAAGCAGATGCTGGCGGCGGTTGGTCAGACCCAGCTTATTCGGGTATGGCAAGATCTGTTCAACCTCTACGGTCTGCATATCGGCCAGATGCTGCTGACCCGCGCCGATCTGGAAGATCGGGAGCGCTACCTCAACGCCCGCGACACCATGCGCACCCTGCTCGATCACCGCATTATTCCGGTGATCAACGAAAACGATGCGGTGGCGACCGCCGAGATCAAGGTCGGCGACAACGACAACCTCTCCGCACGGGCCGCCATTCTGGCGGATGCGGATCTGCTGATCCTGCTGACCGACCAGAAGGGGCTGTTTACCGCCGATCCGCGTACCAATCCCGATGCCCAGCTCATTGAAGAGGTGCAGACCATCGACGATACCCTGCGCTCGTTGGCGGGTGACAGTGTCAGCGGCCTTGGCACCGGCGGCATGGCTACCAAGTTGCAGGCCGCCGATGTGGCGCGTCGAGCTGGTGTCAACGTGGTGATCGCGACCGGCCAGATGCCGGAGGTGATTGGCCGTCTTGCCAAGGGTGAGCGGATTGGCACCCTGTTCCCGGCGCTGGCGTCCCCGCTAGAAGGGCGCAAGAGCTGGATCCTGGCAGGCCCACCCCCTCACGGCGAAGTGCATGTGGATCAGGGGGCTGTCGCCGCCATGAAGGAGAAAGGCTCCAGCCTGCTGCCCAAGGGGATCGTCGCGGTCAAGGGCGATTTCATTCGGGGCGATGTAGTGCGCATTCTTGATCCCAAGGGCGCTGAGCTGGCCCGCGGCATCTGCCGTTACGACCATCTGGAGCTGGATAAACTGCGCGGCGTTCACTCGGATCAGATTGAGCAGGTACTGGGCTATGGATATGGTTCAGTAGCCATCCATCGAGACGATATGGTGCTGCTCTAATCAGGGCGGCACGGCATGAACAAAAGGGAACCGAGATGAGTCTGGAGAAAATGGGGCAGGCGGCCCGTGAAGCTGCCTATCAGCTGGCTACCATCAGCACGGCGCAGAAGAATCGGGCGCTGGCCGCCATTGCCGATGAGCTGGAGGCGCGCAGTGAGCAGATCCTAGCGGCCAACGACAAGGATATTGCGGCTGGCCGTGAGGCGGGCTTGTCAGAAGCGATGCTGGATCGCCTGCTGCTCAATCCGGCCCGGCTGGCCGGTATCGTGGCAGATGTGCGCAAGGTGATCACGCTGGACGATCCGGTCGGTGCCGAAATGGATAGTCGGGTGCTGGAAAATGGCCTGCGGCTCTCCCGTCGTCGGGTGCCCATTGGGGTTATCGGCGTCATCTACGAGGCGCGCCCCAACGTCACCATCGACATCGCCAGCCTCTGCCTCAAGACCGGCAACGCCAGCATACTGCGTGGCGGGCGCGAGACCTTCCACTCCAATCTGGAGCTGGTGCGGGTGATCCAGCATGCCTTGGCGGCCTCCGGTCTGCCCGAGGCGGCGGTGCAGTACATCGACAACCCGGATCGGGCGCTGGTCGGCGAGTTGCTGCGTCTCGACCGCTATGTGGACATGATCATCCCCCGTGGCGGTGCCGGCCTGCACAAGATGTGCAAGGAGAACAGCTCCATTCCGGTCATCATCGGCGGGTTCGGTATCAGCCATATTTTCGTCGACGAGAGCGCCGATCTGGTGCGCTCTCTGGCGGTCATCGACAACGCCAAGGTGCAGCGCCCCTCCGCCTGCAATGCCCTCGATACCTTGCTGGTACACGAGAAGGTGGCTGCCACCTTCCTGCCGCAGCTGGTGACGCTGATGAACGAGCGCAAGGTGACGCTTGTGGCCGCGCCCAACGCCATGGCGCTGCTGGTGGGTGCCGACAACCTGTGCGAGGCAGGGCCGGAGGATTTCGATACCGAGTGGCTCGGGCTGACCCTGGGGGTCAAGTTGGTGGCGGATGTGAACGAGGCGCTGGCCCATATGCGCGAGCACAACGCCGGCCACTCCGATGCCATCCTGACCAACGATCTGGCCAACGCCGAGCGTTTTGTCAATGGCGCCGGTTCGGCGGCTGTCTATGTCAACGCCTCCACCCGTTTCACCGATGGTGGCCAGTTTGGTCTGGGCGCTGAAGTGGCGGTCTCGACCCAGATGCTGCATGCCCGTGGCCCCATGGGGTTGACCGAGCTCACCAGCTACAAGTGGGTAGGGCAGGCCGATTACCTCAGCCGCGCCTGACAACAGGTTGTGTCAGATACAAAAATGCCGACCCTTGGGTCGGCATTTTGTTTGGCAAATATCGCGAAGATATCAGGCGTTCGGGTTACTCCCCCTGATAAAGCACCTTGTCACCGGATTTGAGCACATAACCCTTCCAGATAAAGAGGGTGTAGCCGCTGCCTTGCCATGACCAGTTGCCTTCCATGCCCTGACGGGCAAGCTGGTGCTGCTCGCCAGTGGGCAGGGTGAGCTCGGCCTTGCTCTGATCGGTGTTGAACAGCACGAACGCACTGCTGGTCTGGCCGGCATCGGTCGGATTGAGCCGGATGCCCTGCTCGAACAGTCGCACGCACTGGTTGGTGAGCGCCGACCACTGATAGCCCGCACTGCCGATACAGCCGTGGCTGTCGCGATCGCTGCCCACCAGATGTTGTTCCGGTGTACTGCATGCCGCCAGCAGCAGAGAGGCGGCCATCAGAGTCAAGGTTCGCATGGTTACTTCTGATCCTCTTCGAGGTTGTCCCGTTCGATGACGATATTGGAGAACCCCAGCTCTTTGAAGTAGTTCTCCCGGTAATCCTTCACGCTCTTCTTGTCGCGCCGGCACACCTGAGCCAGCTGAGCTTCCATGGCGTGGAAGCTGGCGAGATCGATCCCTTCGGCAGCGGCAACCGCATCATAGATGCTGTTGAACTTGTCGTTGGCATAGCCGATCGTTTTGGCCTGCTTCTTGTAGGTGTAGGTAATCTTGAACGCCATGGCGTTATTCCTTTGATTTGGCTTGCTTGCGCTGAACGTAGAGGTAGAGGCTCTCTACCTTCTCCCGGGCCCATGGGGTCTTGCGCAAGAACTTCAGGCTGGATTTGACGCTGGGCTCATGGGTGAAGCAGCGGATATTGATCTGCTGCCCCAGCTCTTCCCAGCCGTAGTATTCGACCAGCGCGGTGACGATGGCTTCCAGCGTCAGCCCGTGCAGCGGGTTGTTCTTCTGCGAGGCGTTCGGTTGCTCGCTCATGCCTGCTCCGCCAGCTTGGCAAAGGGCTGACCCATGCGGGTGGTGACCCCGTTGGCCAGATGGGGTTCAAAACCGGCCAGCATGCCCGGGCCAAACAGGCAGACCACGGTGCTGCCCAGCTTGAACAGGCCCATTTCGGCGCCTTTCTGCAGGGTAATGGCCTCGTCGCCGGTATAGTCCCAGCGCACCACCTTCTTCTCTTTGGTCGGCGCAATGTTGCCGGCCCAGATGGTCTCGATGCTGGCCACGATAGTGGCACCGACCAGCACCAGCGCCATCGGGCCGTGCGGAGTGCGGAAGGTGGCGACCACTCGCTCGTTGCGGGCAAACAGGTTCGGCACGTTCTCGGCGGTGAGCGGGTTGACGGAGAAGAGATCCCCCGGCACGAACACCATGCTCTCCAGCACGCCATGCAGCGGCATGTGGATGCGGTGGTAATCCTTGGGCGCCAGATAGATGGTGGCGAAGTCGCCATCCTTGAACGGCGCTACCAGATCCTCATAGCCGCCCAGCAGCTCGCGGGCGCTGTAGTCGTGGCCCTTGGCCTGAATGATGCGACCCTGCTGGATCGGGCCGAGCTGGCTGACGGTGCCATCGACCGGCAGCGCCAGAGTCATGGCATCTTCTACCACGGGGCGGATGCCGGGCTTGAGCTCGCGGGTGAAGAACTCGTTGAAGCTCTTGTAGTGGGCCGGATTCTCGTGCAGCGCCTCGCTCATGTCGACCTTGTACTGCTTGATAAAAGCCTCGATCACCCTGGTGGTGATGTTGCCCGCTTCGGCGGCGGCAAACTTGCCGATCAGACGGGAGAGGGCGTGCTTGGGCAGACAGTATTGACCGGCAATTTTCAGGTTGTCAGTAATGCTCATGTTCATCATCAACGTAGGTTAAACAGGGTCACAGGCGCGCCTGTTGGCGACCGTGACGGGCTTCCTGCATGGTTTCCAGGATGCGGTGATAGTTGTGGAAGCGATCAGCGCTGATGGCGCCCGCGTCGACCGCGGCGCGCAGGGCACAGCCGGGATCGTCCTTGTGGGTACAGTCGCGGAACTTGCAGCCACCCAGGTAGTCGCGGAATTCGACGAAGCACCAGGTGATGCGGTCGGCTTCCAGATGCCAGAGGGCGAACTCGCGGATCCCGGGGGAGTCGATGAGATCGCCACCGCTCGGGAAGTGGTAGAGCCGCGCCGTGGTGGTGGTGTGCTGGCCGAGCCCCGAGTTTTCGGAGATCTCGCCGGTCAGCACATCCAGCCCCGGCATCAGGGCGTTGGTGAGCGAGGATTTACCCACCCCGGACTGGCCGACGAAGATGCTGATCTTGTCGGTCAGTGCGGCTCTAAGCTCATCCAGCCCTTCGCCGCTCTCGCAGCTCACCAGCAGCACCTCGTAATTGAGTTTGCGGTAGGTTTCGAGCTGGCTTTCGATGCGCGCTCTGGCGGCATCATCGAGCATATCGACCTTGTTCAGCACGATGAGGGGGCGGATCTCCACATCCTCGGCGGCCACCAGATAGCGGTCGACGATGTTGGTGGAGAACTCGGGCATCACCGCCGAGACGATGATGATCTGGTCGATATTGGCTGCGATGGGTTTGACCCCGTCGTAGAAGTCCGGCCGGGTCAGTACCGAGTGGCGCGGATGCACCGCCTCGATGACGCCCGCTGTCGCGGCATTGAGGCCGGGACGCCACACCACCTTGTCGCCGCACACCAGACTGCTGATGCTGCTGCGCCGCAGGTTGCTGCGGTGGATGGTGCCATCGACCGCTTCCACGTCTGCGTGCTGACCGAAACGGCTGATCACCACCCCTTCGATGGCGGGGCCAAACAGGGTGTCATCCACCACTGTGGTGTGATCTTTTTGCAGCCGCCGTTCGCGGTTGGCCTGGACGCGCCTTTGTTGACCCAGATTGAGTTTTGCTTTCTTTGCCACTCGATTCGCCAGTTTATGAACAGATCCAAAGCCAGTATGATACATGCAAATTGGCAAAATTCCGCCATTCCTCCCAATAGAGAGAGCAATCATGACAGTCAGCGCGCAGAACCTGGTATGGATCGACATGGAGATGACGGGTCTCGACCCCGAAGAGAACGTGGTACTGGAGATTGCCACCATCGTCACCGACAAGGATCTGAACGTACTGGCCGAAGGGCCGGTCATCGCCATTCATCAGAGTGATGAAGAGCTGGCCAAAATGGACGACTGGAACGTCAACACCCATACCAAGAGCGGTCTGGTCGCCCGGGTCAAGGCGAGTCAGCACGATGAGGCGAAAGCCATTGCCGAGACCCTCGCGTTCATTCGCCAGTGGGTGCCGGAGCGTACCAGCCCGCTGTGCGGCAACAGCATCGGTCAGGATCGCCGCTTCATGGTCAAGCACATGGCCGAGCTGGAAGCCTTCTTCCACTACCGCAACGTCGACGTCAGCACCATCAAGGAGCTGGTACGCCGCTGGCAGCCGGAGTTGCTGGATCAGTTCAAGAAGAGCGGCACCCACCAGGCGCTGGACGATATCCGCGAATCCATCGCCGAGCTGCAGTTCTATCGCAGCCACGTCTTCAAGATCTGATTCCCCGGCAAGGGGTTGTCATACTCTGGCTGCTAAAATCGACAGTTCGGCCAGCTTTTGAGCGAACGCGCGCAACCAGACAAAAAAGCCCTTGCAATTGGAATGACTGCTCTTATAATTCGGCTCCCGTACAGTAGCGCAAGCAACCAAATGCTGTTCGGCCTGTTTTAAGGTAGTTGCGGGAATAGCTCAGTTGGTAGAGCACGACCTTGCCAAGGTCGGGGTCGCGAGTTCGAGTCTCGTTTCCCGCTC
>NZ_JAAKSD010000019.1:0-71530 GCF_049173735.1 Aeromonas sp. 602396
CACTTCGCTAGGAAGCTGGCTCATCAGTTCGGCGTGTTCCGCCGTGCTGGTAGGGGCGCATTATAGGGAGCCGCGCCGGGATGACAAGAGGAAAACTGCAAAAAATGGCATTTTTTACAACTTTCAGGTTTAACCGTTGTTTTATTAAACAAAAGCCCCGCATCGGCGGGGCTGTTTCGGGCAAAAAAACCTTAATTCACATCACACAGCTACCTTTTTGACCAGAATTCGCGTGCAAAGCTGCGCACCTTTTCCCAATCGGTAAATTCAATGTCCTTACTGGTGTCTGTACTGCCACCGGTAATCTTCATGATCAGCTGGATGATGCGCGTCTGCCACCAGTTATAGCGGGAATATTGCAGCGCACCGGCAAACACCCCCAGGGTTTTCGGCTTCCAGGGGGAGAGGCGCAGGAACTTCTTCATATAAGCATTGGTTTGCGGCGTCTGCTTCTCTGGCTTGCGGGCCGTCAGGTTGACACAGAAGAAGGCCGCATTGGCCACCTCCAGCTGCTCCTGATGAGCGTGAATAAAGCTGAACAAGCTGGGGTGGAAGTTGCCATAACGAATGGAGGCGCCGATCAAGACCTTGGCATACTTGCTGAGGTTGCACATCGGCAAGGTATGCAGGTCATGCATCACCACTTCGCATCCCGGCATCTGCTCCAGCATGACATCGACTATTTTGCGGGTTTGGCCATCCCGAGAGGAATAAAGCACCAGAATCTTGTCCATAACAACCTCAACTACGCCAGAATGCAGGAGTAAACAGTACCAGAAGCGTAAAAATTTCCAATCGACCAAACAACATAGCCAACACCAGTACCCACTGGGCCGCCGGCGAGATATTGCCGAAGTTGGCTGATACCTCTCCCAAACCCGGGCCTACGTTGGTGAAAGCCGCAGCCACAGCGGTGAATGCGGTCACTTCGTTCAGTCCCGTCATCAGCAAAAGCAACATGAACATAAAGAAGAGAATAATATAGGTGGCGAAGTAGCCCCACACCGCCTCGACGATGCGCTCGGGCACCGCCCGATTCCCCAGCTTCAAGGTATAGATGGCTCTGGGGTGAACCAGCCGCTTCAACTCGCGCATCCCCTGCATGAACAGGATCATAAAACGCATCACCTTGATGCCACCGCCGGTACTGCCCGCACAACAGCCGATAAAGGCGGAAAACATCAGCAGCATGGGCAGGAGCGAGGGCCAGTCGGCATAGGTAGTGGTGCTGTAGCCGGTGGTGGTACCCAGAGAGACCGCCTGAAACAACCCGTGGTTGAGCGCCTCTTGCCAGGTGGCGTAGTGTCCGTGGGTCAGCAAGGCGACAAAGCAGATCATCACCAAGGTTGCCTGGATAGCCAGGAACACCTTGAGTTCAGAATCGTAAAGGTAGCGCCCGAGCCGCACCGGGCGGTGGGAGAAGACGGTAAAGTGGAGCGCAAAGTTCACGCTGGCCAGCAACAGGAACACCACGGTAATCAGGTTGATGACCGGACTGTTGAAGAAACCGATGCTGGCATCGTGGGTGGAGAAGCCACCGACCGACAGCGTCGAGAACGAATGGCAAACCGCATCGAACAACGTCATTCCGGCGAGCCAGTATGCCAAGGCACAGAGCGCAGTCAGCAGCAGATAGATGAACCAGAGCGCCTTGGCCGTTTCGGCGATGCGCGGCGTCACCTTGGTATCCTTCACCGGCCCCGGGATCTCGGCACGATAGAGCTGCATACCCCCGATCCCCAGCAGTGGCAGAATGGCCACTGCCAGTACGATGATCCCCATCCCCCCCAGCCACTGCAGCAGCTGGCGATAGAACAGAAACGCCTTGGGCAGATTATCGAGCCCGGTCAGTACCGTTGCGCCAGTGGTGGTCAGGCCGGAGAAAGATTCGAAGAAAGCCTCCGAGACCGACATATCCGGCACATCGCTCATGATGAAGGGCACAGCCCCCACACTGCCCAGCACGGTCCAGAACAGCACCACAATCAGAAAGCCCTCTTTCGAGCGCATCTCCTTCTTGTGATAGCGATTGGGAAACCAGAGCACCACGCCGAGCAGCAGGGCGATCAGAAAAGAGCTGACGAACTCGGCACCACCACCATCCCGATAGCCAAAAGCCACCAGTGCAGGCAACAGCATGGTCGAGCTGAACAGCGCAACCAGCAGGCCAACAATGCGAATAATGCTCAGAATGTGCATTACAGCTCCCTTTCCCCAATTAAAGAGCGATGGATTCTAGCCATCTAAGGGGCTGAGGGATACCCGCCCATGAGTCCGGTCGGTCAATTCACGGTCCACCTGAGCCCAAACCGAGGACTCCCACGCCACCTGCAAGGTGACCTGCTGACCGTAATCCGCCGCCAGCAATTCGCCATTATGGCTGCTGATCAGCGACTCGACCGTCCCCATGTCACCGTAATCGCAGTGAATGAGAGAGGGAGTGAGTGGCACCTTGAGCAGGGTGGGCAGTTGCTTGAGGGCGGCACCGACGCCGCCCCCATAGGCTTTGACCAGTCCACCGGTGCCAAGCTGGATGCCGCCGTAGTAACGCACTACCACGGCGCAGATTTCACCGAGCCCCGAGCCCATCAACTGGGCCAGGATCGGCTTGCCCGCAGTACCGGAAGGTTCGCCGTCATCGCTGAAGCCATAAACCTGACTATCTTGCGGCGCACCCGCCACAAACGCCCAGCAGTGATGGCGCGCGGCCGGATGTTGGCGTTTGATCTCGTTGACCCACCCCTTGGCCGCCTCGACGGTCGGGGTGTGGGCGATCAGGGTAATGAAGCGGCTCTTCTTTATCTCTTCGGTCAACTCCAGCGGAGCAGCCGGAATGGAGTACGCAGCCGCCATCAGAGTCCTGCTTGTCTGGTCATGTTCTCCACCCCGTTGGCGTGCAGCACCACGTTGTCTTCGATGCGGATGCCGCCGAACGGACGCAGCGCCTCCACCTTGTTCCAGTTGACCCTCTTACCCTGTTCGCCCTGACGCAGCGGCTCCAGCAAACTGTCGATGAAGTAGAGCCCCGGCTCGATGGTGAACACCTGACCCACCTCCATCACCCGGGTGCAGCGCAGATAGGGGAACAGCTCGGGCGCCGCCAGATGGGTGCCGCGCTCATCCTGCATGAAACCACCCGCATCGTGCACCTGCAAACCGAGGAAGTGGCCGAGGCCGTGGGGGAAGAAGACATTGGTCACCCCGGTGTTGATCATCTCGTCTACCGACATATCCACCAGCTCGGTCGCTTGCAGCAGGCGCGCCAGCTTGTGGTGCATCTGCAGATGCAGCTCGCTGTAGCGGCGACCCGGTTTGATCTCCTTGATGATCTCCTGCTGCTGCTCGTCGAGGGCGGCAATCAGATCGGCAAACTCGCCACGCCGCCACGCCCAGGTGCGGGTGATGTCGGAGGCATAACCGTGGAAATCGACACCGGCATCGATCAGGAAGGAGTGGCGCTCCGCATCGGGCACCCGCACGGCAGACAAGTGGGTGTAGTGAAGGATGGCCGCGTTGCGGTTGATGGCGACGATATTGCCGTAGGGCGCCTCATTGGCCCCCTGCCCGACCGCCTTCATGTAGGCCAGATTAATCTCGAACTCGCTCGCCCCCGCCATAAAGGAGTCCTTGGCGGCGATATGGCCGCGTACCCCGATCCGGTTCGCCTCGCGCAGACACTCCAGCTCGTAGGGGGTCTTGTAGGCGCGGTGATAGTGCAGGTAGTTAAGCACCGCCTCCGGATTGGGCTGGGTCACCCCCAGCAGCTCGGCCACTTCCAGATGGCCGCCAAGGTAGGCCCACTCCTGCTTGTTGGCAGGTAGATGGTCGGCCACCAGTTCCGGCCGGGTCAGGAAACGGATATCGAAGAACTCGACCCAGAAGGCGTTGGGCAGATCCGCTACCTTGTGCCAGAAATCCACCGGGCGGTAGAACAGCAGGATTGGTTTGTTCACCCCGTCCACCAGCAGCCAGCAGTGGGGATTGTCCAGCACCGGCAACCAAGCCTTGAAGTGCGGGTTTACCTTGAACGGATAATCCTGATCATCGAGGAAGATACGGTGAGTCTGGCCGGAGTGGATGGCCAGTCCGCTGAGCCCCTGTTGTTGCAGAATGTCGCGGGTGCGCTGCTGCAAGGTATCGAGGTGCTGGGCAAAAAGTTGGCTATAGCTGCTCATGGCGTCCTGCTCCGAGGTGAATGTGATTGCAGCATAACATCAAGCGCTTGGCGGCTCGACCCGTCAAGCTGCCGCTTCGTGAGGTAACGCATACGTTACAAACGTGTTTGTTATCAACAGAAAACCAATCATTAACAAACCAGAAACAATTCAATACACTGCCGGTAGATACATGAAGTCAGGGATTACTCATGGACAACCTCTGCCTGTGGCAACCGGATCCGCTCGGGACGCAGCAATCCAACCTCTACCGTTTTATGGCGGAGGTGAACCGTTTCCACGGCTTGCAGTTGCAGAACTACCCGCAGCTTTATCAATGGTCGGTGGAGAAGACCACCCGTTTCTGGCCGCTGGTATGGCAGCACTGCGGCGTCAAGGGCGAGCTCGGCAACATAGTGGCGGAGAACCGTCAGGATATGCAGCGCACCCGCTGGTTCCCCGACAGCAGCCTCAACTTCGCCGAAAACCTGCTGCGCCGTCAGGACGAGAGCCCGGCCATCATCTCCCGTATCGAAGGGAGTCCAAGCCGTACTCTTAGCTGGGGTGAACTGAGTGATCAGGTTGCCCGGCTGGCGCAGTGGCTGCGTCATCAGGGGATTGGTCGCGGCGATGTGGTCGCCGCCTACCTGCCCAATATTCCGGAAACCGTGGTTGCCATGCTGGCAACCACCAGCCTAGGGGCGATCTGGACCTCCACCAGCCCCGACTTCGGTGAAGCCAGCGTGGTAGAGCGCTTCGGCCAGACCCGACCACGAGTGCTGTTTGCGGTGGATGGCTATCGCTACAACGGCAAGGCTATCGACATTCAACAGAAAGTCGCCAGCGTGGTGAGCCAGTTAGGCTGCATAGAGCAGACGGTGATGATCCCCCTGCTCGGCAACCCGTTGCAGCTTGGCCACGACTGGCAACAACTGCTGGCAAGCCAGCACGATGCCCAGCTCACCTTCGAGCCGATGGCTTTCAATGACCCGCTCTATATCCTCTACTCCTCTGGCACCACCGGCAAACCCAAGTGCATCGTGCACGGCATCGGCGGCACCCTGCTGCAACATCTGAAAGAGCACCAGCTGCACTGCGATATCAAGCCGGGGGAGCGGATCTTCTACTTCACCACCTGTGGCTGGATGATGTGGAACTGGCTGGTGAGCGCCCTCGCCTCCGGCGCCACCCTGGTGCTCTATGACGGCTCGCCGTTTTACCCGGATGGCAACGTGCTGTGGGATCTCGCCCGCGACGAGCAGGTCAGCTTGTTCGGTACCTCGGCCAAGTATCTCGATGCGCTGCACAAGCAGGGTTACGCCCCCATCAAGACCCACGACTTACCGCACTTGCGGCTGATCTGCAGCACCGGATCTGTGCTGTCGCCGGAGGGGTTCGACTACGTCTACCAGCAGATAAAGCAGGATGTGCAGCTCAGCTCCATCTCCGGCGGCACCGATATCTGCTCCTGCTTCGTCATCGGCAACCCGCTCAGCCCTGTCTATCGCGGCGAGAGTCAGGGGCGCGGCCTCGGTCTCGCGGTGCAGGTATTCAACGAAGCGGGCCAGCCGGTGCAGGGGGAGAAGGGCGAGCTGGTCTGCACCAAGCCGTTCCCGGCTCAGCCCATCTACTTCTGGGGCGACGAAAATGGCGACAAATACCACGCCGCCTACTTCGAACGGTTCGACAACATCTGGTGTCACGGCGACTGGATCGAGCTGACCCCGACCGGCGGCATTCTGTTCTATGGCCGCTCCGACGCCACCCTCAACCCGGGCGGCGTGCGTATCGGCACCAGCGAGATCTACCGCTATGTCGAACAACTCGACGAGGTGGAGGAGAGCATCGTCATCGGCCAGCAGTGGCAGCAGGACGAGCGGGTGGTGCTGTTCGTCAAGCTCAAGGCGGGCTGCAAGCTGGACGAGCCGCTGCGCGAACGGATCCGCCAGCAGATAAAACAGCACTGCACCGCCCGCCACGTGCCCGCCCGCATCCTGCAGGTGGATGCCATCCCCCGCACCAAGTCCGGCAAGATCGTCGAACTGGCGGTGCGGGAAGTGGTACACAACCGACCGGTCAACAATACCCATGCCCTCGCCGATCCCGAGGTGCTGAACCAGTATCGCAACAGGCCGGAACTGGCCAGTTGATAACAAACTCATATTCATCCGAGGCGCCACAAGGCGCCTCTCTTTTGCCCGTTTTGTGATGAGGAGCTTTTACTCGACAACTGTTAAACAAATGTTTTAAATAGGTGTTGAAAATGTCTCCTTTTGGATCAATAGTGAGCCTCGCCCCCTGCTGGGGATTAAGGAGCACCACTCCCCACTGAGTGGGAACAAGGAGACACTCTCATGATCTACCAAGGCGAAACCCTGTCGGTCAGCTACCTCGAAAACGGCATTGCCGAACTGAGGTTTGATGCCCCGGGTTCAGTCAACAAGCTGGATCGCGCTACCCTGCTCTCCCTGAGCGAAGCGATCGCCGCATTACAACAAGAACGTGAACTAAAAGGTCTGATCCTCACCTCCGGCAAAGACGCCTTTATCGTCGGTGCCGACATTACCGAATTCCTGGAACTGTTCGATCTGCCGCAAGAAGATCTGCTCGGCTGGCTGAAAAAGGCCAACGACATCTTCAATGCCATCGAAGATCTGCCGGTTCCGACCCTCTCCGCCATCAAGGGCCACGCCTTGGGCGGCGGCTGCGAGACCATTCTCTCCACCGACTTCCGTCTGGCTGACACCAGCGCCAAGATTGGCCTGCCCGAGACCAAACTCGGCATCATGCCGGGCTTTGGCGGCACCGTCCGTCTGCCGCGGGTGATCGGCGCTGACAACGCGCTCGAGTGGATCACCACCGGCAAGGATTACCGTGCCGATGACGCCCTCAAGGTGGGCGCCATCGATGCCGTGGTCGCCCCCGACGCACTGCAGAGCGCAGCGCTGCAGATGATTAAGGACGCCATCGCGGGCAAGCTGGACTGGCAGAGCCGTCGCGCCGCCAAGAAAGCGCCGCTGCGCCTCTCCAAACTGGAAGCCATGATGAGTTTCACCACCGCCGCCGGCATGGTTGCCGCCGTGGCGGGCAAACACTATCCGGCGCCGATGACTGCGGTGAAAACTGTCGAGACCGCCGCAGGCATGGGCCGTGACGAGGCGCTGGCCGTCGAGGCACAGGGCTTTATCAAGCTGGCTAAAACCGACGTGGCCAAAGCGCTGGTCGGCATCTTCCTGAATGATCAGCACATCAAGGCGCTGGCCAAGAAGGCGGCCAAGCAGGCGAGCAAGGCCACTGGCCATGCTGCCGTACTGGGTGCCGGCATCATGGGGGGCGGCATCGCCTACCAGTCTGCCAGCAAGGGCATTCCGGCGGTGATGAAGGACATCAATGAGAAGGCGCTGGCACTTGGCATGGGCGAAGCCACCAAGCTGCTCAACGGCCAGCTCGAGAAGGGCCGCATCGATGGCATCAAGATGGGCCAGGTGCTCTCCGCCATTACCCCGACCCTCAGCTATGACAACGTCAAAGGCGCGGACGTAGTGGTCGAAGCCGTGGTCGAGAATCCCAAGGTGAAAGCCGCCGTACTGGGCGAAGTGGAAGGGATCATTGGCGAAGACGCCGTGCTCGCCAGCAACACCTCCACCATTCCCATCTCCCTGCTGGCCAAAGGGCTGAAGCGCCCGCAGAACTTCTGCGGCATGCACTTCTTCAACCCGGTGCACCGCATGCCACTGGTGGAGATCATCCGCGGCGAGCAGACCTCCGATGAAATCATCAACCGCGTGGTGGCCTATGCTGCCGCCATGGGCAAGTCCCCGGTCGTGGTCAACGACTGCCCGGGCTTCTTCGTCAACCGGGTACTGTTCCCCTACTTCTTCGGCTTCAACAAGCTGGTCGCCGATGGCGCCGACTTCGCCGCCGTCGACAAGGTAATGGAGAAAGAGTTTGGCTGGCCGATGGGCCCCGCCTACCTGCTGGATGTGGTCGGCATCGACACCGGTCACCATGCCGGTGACGTGATGGCGCAGGGCTTCCCGGCGCGCATGAGCAAGGAAGGTCGCACCGCCATCGACGTGATGTACGAAGTGAACCGCTTCGGTCAGAAGAACGGCAAGGGCTTCTACGCCTACGAGCAGGACAAGAAGGGCAAGCCGAAGAAGGTGGCTGACGCAGCTAGCTACGAGCTGCTGGCCCCCATTGCCAAGCCGAAACAGGATTTCGACAAGGACGCCATCATCGCCCGCATGATGATCCCGATGATCAACGAGGTGGTGCTCTGTCTGGAAGAGGGCATAGTCGCCACGCCAGCCGAAGCCGACATCGCGCTGGTCTACGGTCTGGGCTTCCCTCCCTTCCGCGGCGGCGTGTTCCGCTATCTGGACACCATTGGTCTGGATCGCTACGTGGCCATGGCCGACCAGTATGCCGACTTGGGCCCGCTCTACCGCGTCAGCGACCGCTTACGCGAGATGGCCGCCCAAGGCAAAACCTTCTACTGATTGCGGAAAGGAGATCCATTCATGAAAGACGTAGTCATTGTCGACTGTATCCGGACCCCGATGGGCCGGTCCAAGGGCGGCGCCTTCCGCAACGTGCGTGCAGAAGATCTGTCCGCGCACCTGATGAAATCCATCCTGCTGCGCAACCCCAACCTCGACCCGAACGAGATCGAGGATATCTACTGGGGCTGCGTGCAGCAGACCCTGGAGCAGGGCTTCAACATCGCCCGCAACGCCGCCTTGCTGGCCGGCATTCCGAAGCAGGTGGGGGCGGTCACCGTCAACCGTCTGTGCGGCTCCAGTATGCAGGCGCTGCATGACGCCTCCCGCGCCATTCAGGTAGGTGATGGGGATATCTTCATCATCGGCGGCGTTGAGCACATGGGTCACGTGCCGATGAGCCACGGCGTCGACTTCCACCCGGGCATGGCCAAGTCGGTGGCGAAAGCCTCCGGCATGATGGGACTGACCGCCGAGATGCTCGGCAAGCTGCACGGCATCAGCCGTCAGCAGCAGGACGAGTTTGCCGCCCGCTCCCACCGCCGCGCCCACGCAGCAACCGTGGAAGGGCGTTTTGCCAAGGAGATCGTCGGGCTGGAAGGCCATGACGCCAGCGGCGCCCGCTTCTTCTACGACTATGACGAGGTGATCCGCCCGGAGACCACGGTCGAAACCCTGAGCCAGCTGCGCCCGGTGTTTGATCCGGTCAACGGCACCGTCACCGCCGGTAGCTCCTCGGCCCTGTCCGATGGCGCAGCCGCCATGCTGGTGATGAGCGCGGATCGCGCCAAGGCCCTCGGCCTCACGCCGCGCGCCAAGGTACGTGCCATGGCCATCGCTGGCTGTGACGCCGCCATCATGGGTTACGGCCCGGTGCCGGCCACCCAGAAGGCGCTCAAACGTGCCGGTCTGACTGTCGGTGATATCGACCTGTTCGAGCTGAACGAGGCGTTTGCCGCCCAGTCCCTGCCCTGCGTGAAGGATCTGGGTCTGCAGGATCTGGTGGACGAGAAGGTAAACCTGAACGGTGGCGCCATTGCCCTGGGTCACCCGCTTGGCTGCTCCGGCGCCCGCATCTCCACCACCCTCATCAATCTGATGGAGGAGAAGGATGCCACCCTGGGGGTTGCCACCATGTGTATCGGTCTGGGTCAGGGCATCGCCACCGTGTTTGAACGGGTGTGATAACCAACCGGATCGACGGGATGCACTACTGAGAGTTGTCCCTTTTCGGGGCCAGTCTGACTGGCCCCTTTTCAAGTCTGTGACGATCGCCACACGGGGTGCTCGTCAGTGGTCAGAAGCTGTCTGTTGGCCGTCCCGTTTGGGTCGGCCTTTTTTCGTTTTAATCTTATCAATAGGCTGTTATTGCCTTAAACCTCACATTAGATAGGGGGCTTGCTTGCTTTTTACTCCCCCGACAGGTTCAATCTGCACAAAAAAATGGGTGGATGCACATACATATGTCAATGAGCAAACAACTGCTGATCGTCGATGACGACCAAGAGATCCGCGAGCTGCTCAATGAGTACCTGACCCGGGCGGGCTTTCAGGTATTGACGGCGGCGGAGGGCAACGAGATGCGTCAGCAACTCGCCCAGCACAGCCCGGACCTGATTATTCTGGACATCATGATGCCCGGCGAGGACGGTTTTACCCTCTGCCAGCAGATCCGTCGTGACTCCCAGGTGCCCATCATCATGCTGACCGCCGCCTCCGACGAAGCGGATCGGGTGATCGGCCTCGAACTCGGCGCCGACGACTATATCGCCAAGCCGTTCAGCCCCCGCGAACTGCAGGCCCGCATCAAGGCGCTGCTGCGCCGCGCCGAATTCCGCCAGCCGGAAAAAGAGAAAGAGCCGAGCCGCCGCCTGCGTTTTGCCGAGTGGACCCTCGACACCCTGAGCCACCAGCTGACCCATGACGATGGCAGCCTGCTAGATCTCTCCGGCAGCGATGCCATGCTGCTCGGCATGTTCCTGCAACAGCCCGGCGTGGTGCTGGATCGCGACACCATCTCGGATGCCACCCGCGGTCGCGAAAGTCTGCCGATGGAGCGCGGCATCGACGTGCAGATCAGCCGTCTGCGCCAGAAGCTGGGCGACAACGGCAAGAGCCCGCGCATCATCAAGACCATTCGCGGCAGTGGCTACATGCTGATTGCCGAGGTGCACGAGCTGCCATGAGCAACAAGTGGTCCTGGGGGGCGCTGGTACCCCGCTCCCTGTTGTCACGGATGATCCTGCTGCTGTTGCTGGCCATCCTGCTCTCCCAGACCATTCTGACCGGCATCTGGATGCAACAGATCCAGAAGCGGGAACTGGAGGGGATGCTCAGCACCACCCGCAACCTCGCCATGTCTGCCGCCTCCACCGTCAACTTCTTCAAATCCCTGCCGCTACAGTATCGCCATATCGCGCTGGACCAGCTGCGCAACATGGGGGGCAGCCGCTTCTTCGTCTCGCTCAACGAGGAAGAGATCCACATCAACGCCATCCCCGACAGCGAACGCAAGACACAGGTGCTGGAGGAGGTGCAGGGAGTGCTGACCCGCAAGCTCTCCGACGCCATGGCGATCAAGGTGGATTTCTCCCGGCCCGATGACCTCCACGTCTTCAACAACGACACCCTGCTGGCGGATCTTCCCTCCTCCTGGGCCCGCTACACCCTGTCGCTGGAGCCGCTCAATCCACCGGTACTGGTGACCCAGATCGAGATTGAAAAGGGGGAGTGGCTCTATCTGGCGGCCCTGCTGCCCGCCCCCTACATGACCCTCGACGATACCGTGATGCCGAGCAACCAGGTGCGTTTCATCGCCCTGATGACGGTGTTCCTCTGCTTCTTCACCTTTATGCTGGTGCGCTGGCAGACCCGCCCGCTGCGCCGTCTCGCCAAGGCGGCGGTCAATCTCGGCAAAGATATCGATCAGCCTTCGCTCAAGGAGGAAGGGGCATCGGAAATCGTGGCGGCGACCCGCGCCTTCAACATCATGCAGCACCGCATCCGTCGCTATATCGACGATAGAGAGCGGCTGTTCAGCTCGATTTCCCACGACCTCAAAACCCCCATCACTCGGCTGCGGCTGCGGGTCGAACTGCTCGACGACGAGGTGCAAATCGCCAAGTTCAACAAGGATCTCGACGAACTGGAGCTGATGGTGAAAGGGGCGCTGCAGACGGTCAAAGAGACCGACATTCACGAGAATATCGAGGAGATCGACATCAATGCCCTGCTGGAGCAGATGGCGGAGTCGATGAACCTGCACGACGAGCGGCTGACCATCGAAGGCCACTGCAAGTGGCCCTATCGCGGCAAGCTGCTGGCGCTCAAACGCTGCATCGGCAATCTGGTGGACAACGGCATCAAGTACGGCCAGCGGGTGCGCATCATCATCATGGATGACGAGGAGATGCTGATCCTCTTCATCATGGATGAGGGCCCCGGCCTGCCGGACGACCAGTTCGAGCGTATCTTCGAACCCTATTACCGGCTCAGCACGGATCAGGCTGGCACCGGCCTCGGCCTTGGCATCGCCCGCAACATAGCCCACGCCCACGGCGGCGATCTGGTGCTGGAAAACCGTCCGCAAGGTGGCCTGCAGGCCACGCTCTCCCTACCAAGGCAGTAACCTTATGAAGTGGTTGTCTTTTTCTGTCATCGCCCTGCTCTCTGCTCCCGTTGCCGCCTCCCAGGTGGAAGTGCTGCACTGGTGGACATCCGGCGGCGAAGCGAAAGCGGTCGAAGTGCTCAAATCCGAGTGGACCAAACAGGGCAACCAGTGGAACGACTTTGCAGTGCAGGGCGGCGGCGGCAAGAGCGCCATGACGGTATTGAAGAGCCGGGCATTGGCCGCCAACCCGCCAGAAGCGGCCCACCTCAAGGGCTATGAGCTCAAGGAGTGGGCCGGGCTGGGCTTTTTGCGCGATCTCAGCCCGATGGCCGAACACCTCGGCTGGTACAGCCAGATGCCGCCCATGGTGCGTGCCACCCTCAGCCAGAATGGCGCCCTGATGGCGGTGCCCACCGGCATCCACCGGGTCAACTGGCTGTGGCTCAACCGCAAGATCTTCGAGCGCAACAAGTTGACTCCACCCACCGACTGGGCCCAGTTTGTCACCGTCGCCGACCAGCTTAAAAAACGGGGCATCACCCCGCTCGCCATCGGTAACGAGCCCTGGCAGCTGGCGGTACTGTTTGAAACGGTGGCACTCGGTGAGGGCGGTAAAGAATTCTATCGCAAGGCGTTCCTCGAGCAGGACAGCGCCACCCTGACCGGCCCCGACATGGTGCGGGTGCTGACCCGCTTCCAGCAGCTGCGCGCCTATGTGCCGCAAAAATACGCCGGTCTGAAGTGGCATCAGGCCACCAATCTGCTGGAGAGCGGTGGCGCCGCCATGCAGGTGATGGGGGACTGGGTGAAGGGTGAACTGAGCGCGGGCAACTACCGGCCGGGTGAGGATATCGCCTGTCTGCCGAGCCCGGGCAGCGCCGGACTGTTCAGCTACAATCTCGACTCCATCGCCATGTTCAAACAGCGGGATCCGGCCCAGTTGCAGGCGCAGGGGGATCTGGCCCAACTGCTGATGACGCCGAAATTCCAGGAGGAGTTCAATCGGGTGAAGGGGTCGATCCCGGCGCTGACCAATCCCGACATGAGCAAGTTCGACCGCTGCGCCGTCCGTTCCTATCAGGACTTCCTGCTGGCGGAAAAGCAGGACAACCTGCTGCCCAGCATGGCAGAAGGGATGGCGACGCCGACCAATATGCGGCAGGCGATCCTCGATGTGCTGAGCAACTTCTTCAACGATCCCAAGGCCAACCCGGAGCAGACGGCGCTGCATCTGGAGCGGGCGATGCGCTCGACCCGCTGATCCGGGCACATTGCCAAACGGCAGAAATGACAAAGGCGGAATAGCTCCGCCTTTGTTGTTGAATCGTCATCCGATTCAGGATTGATCGTTCTCGTCCTCATCCTCGTCATAGTAATCGCTGAGCTCGATCCAGAGCCCCAACCCGACCATCACCATGGAGCCGAACCAGGTACCGGTATTCCCGATCGGGCTGCCCATCACTATCATGGCGAAGGACAAAAACCCCATGCCTGCATAGGCCTGTAATCTGCCGTAGGAGACCTGCATATTCACCTCCTTGTTGAATATGGTTCAATTTTTATATTACTCGTCCGGCGCAAGCTGGATAGGGCAGAATAACATTTCGGTTACATATGCTGGTTGATGGGGCGTTTATTTGATTATTTTTTAGCCCTGAGTATCATTGGCAGCCGAATAGGTTGAAGGTTGATAATAGATGAGTGATTTATTCTGCGGCGCGACTCACGAGTTGGACGCAATCGGGCTTCGTTGCCCGGAACCCGTGACGATAGCTCGCAAGAAAGTGCGGCTGAAGGTTGATTATTAATGAGTAATTTATTCTGCGGCGCAACCCACGAGTTGGACGCAATCGGGCTTCGTTGCCCGGAACCCGTTATGATGGTTCGCAAGAAAGTGCGGCTGATGGCGGATGGCGAGACCCTGCTGGTCAGTGCCGACGATCCTTCAACCACCCGCGACATCCCCAGTTTCTGCCGCTTTATGGATCACACCCTGGTCGCCAGCGAGACAGAGCAGGCCCCCTACCGCTATCTGATCCGCAAGGGTCAATAAGCCCCCGTACCGGAGCACTCCATGACAACCATTACCCGAATCGGCACCACCCAGCGTTGGTCAGACGTGGTCATCCACAATGGCACCCTCTACGTGGTGGAAGTGCCCGTCAGCGAAGAGGCCGACATCCACCAGCAGACCCGCGAAGTGCTTGAGAGCCTGCAACGCCTGCTGGAAGCCAACGGCTCCGGCGTCGACAAGATCCTGATGGCCAATATCTATCTCAAAGACATTCAGGACATCGCTGCCTTCAACGAGCTGTGGGATGCCTGGATCCCGGCTGGCACCGCACCCGTGCGCGCCTGCGTACAAGCCCGCCTCGCCCACGAAGGCTACAAGGTCGAAGTACAGCTGACTGCCGCTGTCTAAGAGGCGCTTATCCCCCTCATCCCCGTCCCTTCTCCCACGAGGGGAGAAGGGAGCAAACAACAAGGCGTCATTGCTCGCCAAAGCGCCAATAGAAAGGCCCCGCCATCACTGGCGGGGCCTTTTCGTTACCGAAACCTGAACGACTTAGGCGGTCGGGGTCAGGGTAATGGTCACGCGACGGTTCTGGGCTTTGCCAGCGGCGGTGCTGTTGGTAGCAACCGGCTGATCTGGGCCCACGCCGGTGGTGGAGATGCGGCTACCTGCTACGCCCTGACCAATCAGCTGGGCGGCAACGGCATCGGCACGATCGCGGGAGAGCTTCATGTTCAGGTCGCGGGAACCTGTGCTGTCTGTGTGACCGACCACGTTCAGGCGGGTCTTGTCGAACTCGGCAACGACCATGGCCACGCCGGAGAGGGTGTTGGCACCGGCCGCTTTCAGCTGGGAGCTGGAGCTGTCGAAGGTGACGTTGTTCGGCATGTTGAGGATCAGCTCATTGCCATTGCGGGTCACACTGACGCCGGTGCCCTGCAGCTTCTCGCGCAGCTTGGCTTCCTGCACGTCCATGTAGTAGCCGATACCGCCACCCAGCGCTGCGCCGGCAGCAACACCGGTCAGG
Organism: Aeromonas sp. 602396; assembly: GCF_049173735.1. Lineage (NCBI taxonomy): Bacteria > Pseudomonadati > Pseudomonadota > Gammaproteobacteria > Aeromonadales > Aeromonadaceae > Aeromonas > Aeromonas sp. 602396. The sequence continues at coordinate 15,308 of NZ_JAAKSD010000019.1, forward strand.
ATGCCCTTCTTGCGGTCACCCTTGCTGGAGGAGAGCGCACCTACGGCCGCACCGGCAGCGGCGCCAGCCAGCGCGCCCCAGGCACCTTTGGAGGTCTGGGATTCACCTGTGTAGGGGTTGGTGGTACAGCCGCTCAGGGCAACGGTCAGTGCCAGAGCAGGCACCAGGATCTTGGCTCGCATGAAAAAACCTCTGTGAAAACAATCCGGCACCATGCCGGGGGCCGGATTGTAACGCGCTGGCACGCCATTGTCTGACGCAAGCCTGAATCGACGGCGAGAGTGATGTTTTTTTGGGCGATCGACGGGTTGTCAGCGCGATAACTGACACTCGGCATGGCAAGGACAGCTGACCAGATGATCGTTCACCATCCCCACCGCCTGCATAAAAGCGTAACAGATGGTGCTGCCGACGAAGTTGAAGCCGAGCTTCTTGAGCGCTTTCGACATGGCATCCGACTCCGGCGAAGTCGCCGGAATATCGCCGTTGCCCTGCCGCTGGTTAACGATGGGGGCGCCGCCAACAAAGCCCCACAGGTAGTCGGCGAAGTCGATCCCCTGCTCCTGCAACGCCAGATAAGCGCGGGCGTTTCTGATGATCGACTGCACCTTGAGCCGGTTGCGGATGATGCCGGTGTCCTGCATCAGCCGCTCTACATCCTGCTCGTCGAACCGGGCAATCTGCACCGGATCAAAGTCCGCATAGGCGCGGTAGTAGCTCTCGGTACGCTTGAGGATGGTGATCCACGACAGCCCCGCCTGCTGGCCGTCGAGGCAAAGCTTGGCAAACAGCTCGCGGGCGTCATAGACCGGCCTGCCCCACTGTTTGTCATGGTATTCAATGTATTCCGGGTCTTTGGTCACCCAGGCGCAGCGCAGTTCCATTTCCTCTCCCTCGTTATTTCAGCGGTGTACCCGACCCTGCCCACTCTACAGGCGGCACTGCTCACATCATATACCGGACATCCCGCCCGACCAGCCAGAGCCCAGCACCATCCCGCGAATCCGCTGCAATTTCGCCTATTATCCGACCATGCCAGACGGTATACTCCCTCGGTTCACATTCAGCAAATCTTGCTCTGATTTTCACTTCGCGCGAAAAAAATTATGCAAAAATTCGATGTCAAAACCTTTCAGGGCCTGATCCTGCAGCTGCAGGACTATTGGTCCCGCCAGGGCTGTACCATCATTCAGCCGCTGGATATGGAAGTGGGTGCCGGTACTTCCCACCCCATGACCTGTCTGCGTGCCCTGGGCCCGGAGCCCATCGCCTGCGCCTACGTGCAACCGTCCCGCCGTCCCACTGACGGCCGCTACGGTGAAAACCCGAACCGCCTGCAGCACTACTACCAGTTCCAGGTGATCATCAAGCCTTCCCCCGACAACATTCAGGAACTCTATCTGGGCTCCCTGAAAGAGCTGGGCATGGATCCTGAAATCCACGACATCCGCTTCGTGGAAGACAACTGGGAAAACCCGACTCTGGGTGCCTGGGGTCTGGGTTGGGAAGTGTGGCTGAACGGCATGGAAGTGACCCAGTTCACCTACTTCCAGCAGGTTGGCGGCCTCGAGTGCAAGCCGGTCACCGGCGAGATCACCTACGGTCTCGAGCGTCTGGCCATGTACATTCAGGGCGTAGACAGCGTCTACGATCTGGTCTGGTCTGACGGCCCGCTGGGCAAGACCACCTATGGCGACGTGTTCCACCAGAACGAAGTGGAGCAATCCACCTACAACTTCGAACACGCCGATGTGGAGTTCCTGTTCCACTGCTTCGAGCAGTACGAGAAGGAAGCCCAGAATCTGCTGGCACTGGAAAAACCGCTGCCGCTGCCTGCCTACGAGCGCATCCTGAAAGCCGCTCACTCCTTCAACCTGCTGGATGCCCGCAAGGCCATCTCGGTCACCGAGCGTCAGCGCTACATCCTGCGCATTCGCACCCTGACCAAGGCCGTGGCAGAGGCATACTACGCCTCCCGCGAAGCGCTGGGCTTCCCGATGTGCCAACGTGGCAGCAACGAGAACAAGCAAGGTTAAGGAACGGACATGGCACAACATACATTTCTGGTAGAGATCGGTACTGCTGAGCTGCCGCCCAAAGCCCTGCGCTCCCTGGCCGAAGCCTTTGCCGACAACTTCAAAGCCGAACTGACCAAGGCCGATCTGGCCTTCGGCGACGTCGAGTGGTTTGCCTCACCGCGCCGTCTGGCGCTGAAGGTAAGCGGGCTGGCCGGCGAACAGCCGAGCAAGAGCGTCGAGAAGCGCGGCCCGGCCGTAGCGCAGGCGTTCGATGCCGAAGGCAAGCCGACCAAGGCTGCCGAAGGCTGGGCCCGTGGCAACGGCATCACCGTTGAGCAGGCCGAGCGTCTGGTCACCGACAAGGGTGAGTGGCTGGTTCACACCGCCAAGGTCGAAGGCCGTCCGGCCAAAGAATTGCTGGGCGAGCTGGTCGCCTCCGCACTGGCCAAACTGCCGATCCCGAAAATGATGCGCTGGGGCGACAAGACCATCCAGTTCGTGCGTCCGGTCTTCACCGTGACCCTGCTGCTGGATGGCGAGCTGGTTCCCGCCCACATTCTGGGTATCGACTCTGCCCGCACCATCCGCGGCCACCGCTTTATGGGCGAGAGCGAGTTCACCATCGACAACGCCAGCCAGTACCCGCAGATCCTGCAGGAGCGCGGCATGGTGATTGCCGACTTCATGGCGCGCAAGGCCAAGATCAAGGCTGACGTCGAAGCGGCCGCTGCCGCCTTCGGTGGCGTGGCCGATCTGGACGACGCCCTGCTGGAAGAAGTGACCGCACTGGTCGAGTGGCCTGTGGTGCTGACCGCCAACTTCGAAGAGAAGTTCCTGGCCGTGCCGGCTGAAGCGCTGGTTCACACCATGAAGGGTGACCAGAAGTACTTCCCGGTCTACGACAAGAACGGCAAGCTGCTGCCGAAGTTCATCTTCGTCACCAACATCGAGTCCAAGGACCCGAGCCAGATCATCAGCGGCAACGAGAAGGTGGTTCGCCCCCGTCTCTCTGACGCCGAGTTCTTCTTCAAGACCGACCTCAAGCAGACTCTGGCCTCCCGCCTGCCGCGCCTTGAAACCGTGCTGTTCCAGCAACAGCTGGGCACCGTCAAGGCCAAGGTCGAGCGTATCGAGACCGTCGCCGGCTTTATCGCCGAGCGCATCGGTGCCGACGTGGCTCAGGCCAAGCGTGCCGGTCTGCTCTCCAAGTGTGACCTGATGACCAACATGGTTGGCGAGTTCACCGACACCCAGGGTGTCATGGGGATGCACTACGCCCGTCACGATGGCGAAGATGAAGCAGTGGCCGTGGCCCTCAACGAGCAGTACATGCCGCGCTTTGCCGGCGATGCCCTGCCGTCCGGTCTGGTGGCCTGCGCCGTCGCGCTGGCCGACAAGTTCGACACCCTGGCCGGTATCTTCGGCATCGGCATGCTGCCGAAGGGTGACAAGGACCCGTTCGCCCTGCGTCGCGCCGCCATCGGTGCCCTGCGCATCATGACCGAGAAGCAGCTGGATCTGGATCTGGTTGAACTGGTTGAAGAAGCGGTACGCGTCTACGGCGACAAGCTGACCAACAAAACCGTCGTTACCGACGTGGTCGACTTTATGCTGGGCCGCTTCCGCGCCGCCTATCAGGACGAAGGCATCGGTGCCGACGTGGTGCTGGCCGTACTGGCCCGCCGCCCGACCCGTCCGCTCGACTTCGATCGTCGCGTCAAGGCCGTCAGCCACTTCCGCACGCTGGATGCCGCACTGGCACTGGCTGCCGCCAACAAGCGCGTGAGCAACATTCTGGCCAAGGTCGAAGGCGAACTGCCGACTGCCGTTAAACCGGAACTGCTGGTCGATGCCGCCGAGAAGGCTCTGGCCACCCAGGTTGCCGAACTGCAAGCCGAACTGGCCCCGCTGTTCGCCGCCGGTGACTATCAGGCTGCCCTCACCCGTCTGGCCGCCCTGCGCGAGCCGGTCGATACCTTCTTCAACGAGGTGATGGTGATGGCCGACGACGAAGCCCTCAAGGCCAACCGTCTGGCACTGCTGAACAACCTGCGCAACCTGTTCCTGCAAGTCGCGGATATCTCCCTATTGCAGTGATGTTGGTTGAATCAGTGATATAAAAAACGGCGCCGTTAAGGCGCCGTTTTTGTTTGACCGAATATAAACAAAAAAGATAAATTAATATTACTAATAACTTTCCAGAGTCACATATGAGCAAAATCATATTATTCATATTCGCATTATTATCTGCAACATCAGTTGAAAACCATAAAGATAGCACTATAAATATAACTACTACACCATCAGTTGATATAGAAACGGTTTATAAATTAAAAGAATTCGAGGAGTTAAAGATAGAAAATAAAATCATGAAGGAGTTTCATGAGAAAATTTTAGATACTGTTTATTGGTCTCTTGGTTCTGTTTTTGGGATATTAGCATTGCTTCTAGGTTTTGGATGGTGGTCAAACTTCAAACTCCACGAAAAAGATAAAAAAAGTATTCTTGATGAAGTATCAGCACTTATTTCCGAGAGAGAAATAAGTCAAATTAAAAAGATCCATAATGTCCAGGAAAGCATAAACAGTGAAATTAAAAGCGTAGTGATTCAACTCAATTCAAAAATAGATAATCTTCATGTATTACATTCAGAAGTAGATAAAACTACGGATGAACTATATGGACAAATAGAAACGGTCAAAGCGAGCATAGCTGACTGCATTAAACACATTAAAATTAGTCATTTGGGTCATGAAGTATCGCTGCGATTTGTTGAAGAAAGACTCTGGGATACTAGAGGTGTCGGAGATAACGTGTTGCTAACACAATTTCAGTACTTATCTGCTTGTATAGAGCTAAATAAGCTTGTGGAGAATGAAGGGAGAGATATTGGTGGTATTCTAGAACGCATAGCAGCAACCATACAAGAGTCCTTTATTGATAAAAAAAGAAAGGTCTCACAATATCTTCTTGATGTAGCAAAAAATGACCTTAAAGAACTAGATGAAAAACACAACATAAGTATTAATAAAATTTTCACTTTGCTTGAAGAGGCGAGAACAATTGACAATTAATTACAGGGGCACCTGCTCGTAGGTTCGATTAGCCGCTAGGCGTAATCGGACGTTCGCGTAAATCCATTCTCCCACCATAACGGCCAGTCGAATTCCCCCTCCGGCTGGCCGACGCTGTTACACGGCAACAACCGCAACCAAAGCCTCTCGTTCGTCCGATTACGCTGCGCTAATCGAACCTACAGAAAGCGGTGGATTGCGGAGCATGCCGGTCGGTGCCGAACATCGAGAAGCTCAACATTGACCTTGGGTTGGCATTACGCCCCCTCATCCCCAACCCTTCTCCCGCAAGGGGAGAAGGGGGCAACTCGTAGGTTCGATTAGCCGTCAGGCGTAATCGGACGTTCGCGTAAATGGATTCTCCCGCTATCACGGCCAGCCGCACTTCCCCCTACGGCTGGCCGCCCCTGAATCACGGCAACAACCGTAATCAAAGCCTCTCGATCGTCCGATTACGCTGCGCTAATCGAACCTACAGGGGGGTAATGAGCTGTTATCATTTGAGACAGTGCCCAGCGCCGCCACGCCCCGAGAGGAGAGTCATGGATATACCTGCCGCCCCGTCCCCCGCCATCTGCCAGCTGTGTCAGGAGAAAGCCGAGCTCGACTTCGATTTCACCATGGCCTTCCAGCCCATCGTCGATTGCAGCCAGCGCACCATATTCGGCTATGAGGCGCTGGTACGGGGGATCAACAACGAACCGGCGCAGAGCGTGATTGCCCGGGTCAACGATGGCAATCGCTACCGCTTCGACCAGCTGTGCCGCATCAAGGCCATCGCACTGGCCGCCCGGCTCGATATGCGGGGCATGCTGAGCATCAACTTTCTGCCCAATGCGGTCTACCGTCCGGAACGCTGCATCCGCACCACCCTGCAGGCGGCCCGCGAACACCACTTCCCCATCGAGCAGATCATGTTCGAGCTGACCGAGGTGGAGCAGGTGCAGGATAGCCAGCATCTTCGCGGCATCGTCGATCACTATCAGGCCCTCGGCTTCAAGACGGCAATCGATGACTTTGGCGCCGGTTACTCGGGCCTCAACCTGCTGGCCGATTTTCACCCCAACATCGTCAAGCTCGATATGCACCTGCTGCGGGGCATCGACCAGGACCCGACCCGACAAGCCATAGTGCGCCACTGTCTGGCGCTGTTTGCCGAGTTGCAGATCACCCCGCTGGCGGAGGGGATCGAGACCCGCGAAGAGATGGCCTGCCTGCGGGAGATGGGCGTCAGCCTGATGCAAGGCTATCTGTTTGCCCGCCCCGGCTTTGAAAACTTGCCGGAAGTAGATTTCGCCAGCCTGTAAGCCAGTCGGTCTGCACTGCCCCCCTCAACCCACACCCGCCCGAATAAGAAAACGGACACCCGAGGGTGTCCATGTGCATACCCTGTGACCTTGCGCCATGGTCACACAGTCACCCTCCCCGGTTAATGGGTCAGCTGTGGCAACAGTTGCAGCAGGTGAGCCCGTATCGCCAGCGGCGTCTGGCTGACCCAGATCTCCAGCAGGCCATACGCGAGCAACGGCAGCACCAGCAGCAACAGGCAGAGCAGCACCAGCAAACGGCTCGGTGCAAGCCGCTTCACCTTGCTGCCAAGGTGCAGGGCCTCGGCCCGCTTGGGGCAGGCGGCCACGCAGCTCAGGCAGCCGGTGCACTCCAGGTTGCGAACTGCGATAAGCTGGTGCACCGCAATGCGCGATGGACAGGCCCGGCTGCACTTGTCGCAGTCATGACCCAGGCTTCGCAGGCAGCGGGCCGGGTCGCGGCGAATGCGCAGCGGCGTCAGTAGCCCCAGCAGGGCGAGCCAGGCGCCATAGGGGCAAAGGTAGCGGCAGAATCCCTGACGAAAGGTCGCGGTAAGCAGCAACACCCAGCCGAGGCACAGACCCGAGATCAGGGTCAGGTTGAAGAAGAAGGCTCCCATCTTCATGTCCGCCGCCTGATGGTAGGGGCTGGTGAAGTAGCCGGGCAGGGCAGCAGCCGGCACCGCCAGCAGGATGATGAAGAGCAGAAAGCCGAGCACCAGAAATTTCTGGGTGCGCAGGGCAAGATCCAGCCAGCGCGGCGGGCTCCACTCCCCCGGCAGCAACCGGTGGCGCAGGCCATGTAGCCATTCCCCCACCAGCCCGAGCGGACAGAACCAGGCACAGAACGCCCGCCCCAGCAGCAGGGCCGACAGGGAGAGTACCAGTACGGTGACGGTGGCTGCCGGATGGTGGGGATCCACCAACCCCTGCGCGAACCAGGCCCGCAGCCCGAGGCCACCGGCGATGGGCAGGAAGGCATCCACCACGTCCGGGCGCACCAGCCAGGGGCTCATCCCCTGTCCCAACTGCCAGATATGCAGGCTGTATTGCACTGTGACCAGCCCCCAGCAGAGCAGCAGCAGATGGCGAGTGCCTGCCCGCAACTGCTGACTGTCGATCGCCCCGAACACGGGCAGCGGCCGCCTCTGATGCCGGAGGGCAAGCACGGCGGTGACCGTCCCCAGTGCGAGCCAGAGCAGGCTGTCGGCCGCCAGCAACCAGACCAGCCCCAGCAGGCCGAGCGCAAGACGCCCCGGCCAGCCGGTGCGCACCTGCCACGCCAACAACACCAGATAAACCATACCGGCCACCATGGTTATCGCTTCAATCACGCTCATGCATCCCCCACTGCCTACATCCGGATCCGGCAGCAAGGATAACTAACATTTGAGTTGATTATTTTGATCTGCATGGGCCGAGGGAGGAGTTATGGCCAATGCCTCCCTCGCAGGCTCTCCCCTCTTTCAACGACACGCTGCCTCATCAGCCAGGCACTAACCGCGGGCACGGTGGAGGTGGTAGTCAACGTGATAGTCGTTGGCATTACGGAACATGATGGAGTAGTTGAGGAACTCTCCGCTCTCGCTGTATGAGAGTGAGGTGAGCCGCAGGATAGGGGCCCCCTGCTCGATATGGAGCAGCTCGGCAGTAGCCCGATCCGCCAGCACGGCGCTGAAGCACTCATAGTTGCCCGCAATCGCGATGCCGCACTCCCGTTCGATGTAGTCGAATTTGGACCCTTCCAGATGGGCGACCGACAGATTGCGAAACAGTCTGACCGGCATATAGCTCTCTTCCAGCAGCAGAGCCCGACCATCCACCGAGCGGATCCGGCTGGAGTAATAGACGGGTTCATTCACCTTCACCCTCAGCTGACTGGCGATGGCCGGTGGCGCAGGCATGGTGCGAAATTCCAACACCTGGCTGGTCAAAGTGCGCCCCTGCTCGCGCATCAGTTCGGTAAACCCGCTCAGCCCTTTGGTCTCATGCTGGACATCCTTTTTTGTCACATAGGTGCCGCTGCCGTGGCGCCGCTCGACCAATCCCCACTCGATCAACATGTCTACCGCTTTGCGAATGGTCATGCGGGAGACGCCATACTGTTCTGCCAGCGCTTTTTCGCCGGGCAACACATCTCCCACCCGGCACTCGGCACCGTTTACCCTGATCCTGAGTCGATCAGCCACCGATTTATAGATCACTGCTAGACATCTCCTGTGGTCACAATGCCAACCATCTTATTCTGAATCAAGTGACTAAATTGCTTAAAAACAATAACTTAACTTTCAACCAAAGCTGCAAGAACATCACGAAACCAAGAGGTACAACAATATCGCAAAAGTTAGACATCTTTGTCTAAATAACTGCATGCGTCAGATCACATTATTCCAAGATATTTCATGAGGTCTCTTTTTATCGTTGCTAATTTGCATCTGGCAACACCGGCAAGGATTCGATTAGCTATTTCAACCAAGGGACAATATATGCTCAGTCAAATTCAACGTTTTGGCGGAGCAATGTTCACTCCTGTACTGCTTTTTCCTTTTGCAGGTATGGTAGTAGGCATTGCAATTATGCTGAAAAACCCGATGTTTGTCGGTGAATCACTGGCAAACCCACAAGGATTATTCTTCCAGATCATCCATATTATTGAAGAGGGTGGCTGGACAGTATTCAGGAATATGCCGCTTATATTTGCGATTGGCCTGCCAATCGGTCTGGCAAATAAGGCACAAGCCAGAGCCTGTCTGGCTGTATTGGTCAGTTTCATGACCTGGAACTATTTTATCAACGCCATGGGCATGACCTGGGGCAGTTATTTCGGGGTCGACTTCAGTCAGGATATAGGGGGTGAAAGTGGCCTCGCCATGGTAGCGGGGATCAAGACCCTGGATACCAGCATCATAGGGGCCATCGTCATCTCCGGCACCGTGACGGCACTGCACAACCGCCTGTTTGATCGCCAACTGCCGGTCTTTCTCGGCATCTTTCAGGGCAGCTCCTTTGTCACCATTGTCGCCTTCTTCGTGATGATCCCCTGTGCCTGGCTGACCCTGCTTGGCTGGCCAAAAGTACAGATGGGCATCGCCTCCCTGCAGAATTTCATGCTGATCTCGGGTCCGGTCGGGGTGTGGGTATACACCTTCCTCGAGCGGATTTTGATCCCGACCGGCCTGCATCACTTTATCTACGGCCCCTTCATCTTCGGCCCAGCGGCAGTAGAGGGGGGCATTCAACTCTACTGGGCGCAGCACATGCTGGAGTTCAGCCAGAGCACTCGCCCGCTGATTGAACAGTTCCCTCAGGGTGGCTTTGCCCTGCATGGCAACTCGAAGATTTTCGGTGCCATGGGGATTGCCCTGGCCATCTATGCCACGGCAGCCAAAGAGAACAAGGCCAAGGTTGCAGGCCTGCTGATCCCGGCCACCCTGACCGCCATTCTGGTCGGCATCACCGAGCCGCTGGAGTTCACCTTCCTCTTCATCTCGCCGCTGCTGTTTGCCATCCACGCCCTGCTGGCAGCCACCATGTCGACTGTGATGTACCTGTTTGGTGTGGTCGGCAACATGGGTGGAGGTCTGCTCGACCAGTTCCTGCCGCAGAACTGGATACCCATGTTCCACAACCATGCGGGAATGATGTTCACCCAGATCGCTATCGGATTGGTCTTTACCGGCATCTGGTTCCTGATATTCCGCGCGCTGATTATCAGGCTCAATCTTAAAACACCGGGCCGGGAAGACAGTGAAATAAAGCTTTATTCCAAGTCAGATTATCAGGCAGCCAAAAACCAGCGTAGCAGTGATAGTGCAACACAAATTATCGAAGCGCTTGGTGGAGTCAAAAATATACGCAGTCTGAATAATTGTGCCACGCGCTTAAGAATATCGCTGGTTAACAGCAAGCTAGCAGATGCAGATGAGGAGTTTATTAAATTGGGAGCCCATGGTGTCGTCCGCCATGGCGATAGTATCCAGGTAATTATCGGTCTGCATGTACCTCAGGTACGTGAAAATATGGAATCGATTATGAACAACAGTCATCAACAATCGTCTTTAGTAATGGAGTCATGATCATGAAAAAATTCTCTGTAGTCATTGCCGGTGGTGGTAGCACTTTTACTCCAGGTATCGTTCTGATGTTGCTGGAAAATCAGCATCGCTTCCCGCTCAAGGAGATCAAATTCTACGACAACGATGGTGCCCGTCAGGAGATCATCGCCGAAGCCTGCAAAATCTTGCTGAAAGAGAAGGCTCCCGAGATCGCCTTCAGCTATGGCACCGACCCCAAAGCAGCGTTTAGCGATGTAGATTTCGTCATGGCCCATATCCGGGTTGGCAAATATCCGATGCGCGAGCTGGACGAGAAGATCCCGCTGCGTCATGGCGTGGTCGGTCAGGAGACCTGCGGCCCGGGCGGTATCGCCTATGGCATGCGCTCCATCGGCGGAGTGCTGGAGCTGGTCGACTATATGGAGCAGTACTCACCCAATGCCTGGATGCTCAACTACTCCAACCCGGCCGCCATCGTCGCCGAAGCGACCCGTCGCCTGCGTCCCAACGCCAAAATTCTCAACATCTGCGACATGCCGATCGGGATCGAGGGGCGCATGGCCCAGATTGCCGGTCTCAAATCCCGCAAAGAGATGCGGGTACGCTACTACGGCCTCAACCACTTTGGCTGGTGGACCCGCATCGAGGATCTGGAAGGCAACGACCTGATGCCGAAGATCAAGGAGCACGTTGCCCGCCACGGCTATGTGCCCAACAGCGCCAGTCATGCCGAAGCCAGCTGGAACGATACCTTCGCCAAGGCAAAGGATGTATGGGCGCTCGACCCGGATACCCTGCCCAACACCTATCTGAAGTACTACCTCTACCCGGACTATGTGGTGGCCCACTCCAACCCGGAACACACTCGCGCCAACGAAGTAATGGAGCACCGCGAGAAGCAGGTCTTTACCGCTTGCACCGAGATCGTCAAGGCAGGCAACTCAGCAGCTGGCGAGCTGGAGATCGATGAACACGCCTCCTATATCGTGGATCTGGCAACCGCCATCGCCTTCAACACTCAGGAGCGGATGCTGCTGATCGTACCCAATCGCGGCGCTATCCCCAACTTTGACCCGGAAGCCATGGTCGAGATCCCCTGCCTGGTCGGCAGCAGTGGGCCAGAGCCGTTGCAGGTGGGCAGCATCCCGCTGTTCCAGCAGGGCATGATGGGCCAACAGGTCGCGGTCGAGAAACTGGTGGTCGAAGCCTGGGTTGAGCACTCTTACCAGAAGCTGTGGCAAGCCATCACCCTCTCCAAGACAGTACCTAGCGCCTCGGTGGCCAAGTCCATTCTCGATGACTTGATAGAGGCCAACAAAGCCTACTGGCCGGAACTGAAATAAACCGCCCATAAACAAAAACCCCCTCGTGACAGAGGGGGTTTTTCGTGTTGGCAACGGGTGCGGATTAACGCAGCGGTTTGACCGAGCGACGGACGATCAGCTCGGGCTGTACCGTCATCGATTCCACTTCCAGCTCCTTGTTGCGGATCCGGCTGACCAGATGCTTCACCGCCAGCTGGCCCAGTTCGGCCTTCGGGTGACGGATGGTGGTCAGCGGCGGGCTGGAGAAGCGCGCCATCTCCACATCGTCGTAGCCGATGATGGAGATATCGTCCGGCACCTTGACTCCGGCTTCCCAGGCAGCGCAAATCGCGCCGATCGCCATGGGATCGTCGAAGGCAAAGACCGCGGTCGGACGAGGCTGCAGGGCCAGGATGCGCTGCATGGCATCGAAGCCGCTCTGGCTCTCGTAATCCCCTTCAAAGACCTGTTCATCTTTGAGGGTCAGACCGTGCTCGCCCAGCGCATCACGTACCCCGTCCAGCCGCTGCTGGGTGGTCGGCTTGGAGAGCTGGCCAGTGATGCAGACGATGTCGCGGTGCCCCAGCTCCAGCAGATGGCGTACGGCCATGCGGGCGCCGATGCGGGCGTTGTCGTTGATGACGTTGGCGAAATCGCACTCCGTCCCCCAATCCAGTACCACCTGCGGCACGTTCTTGTGGATGCGCAGCATGTCGCGCAACGGGGTGTCGATATCGGTCCCCAATACCAGCAGACCATCCACCCGTTTTTCCATCAGCATTCTCAGGTAATGCTGTTGGCGAGGCGGCTGGTTTTCGGTGTTGCAGAGGATCAGGCTGTAGCCCTGTTCGAAGCAGTACGCTTCAACCCCTTGCACCACTTCCGCGAAGAAGGGGTTTACGCTGGTGGTCACCAGCATGCCAATGGTCTTGGTCGAATTTATCTTAAGACTGCGCGCTACCGAGTTGGGCGCGTAGTTGAGTTCTGCCACCGCCTCAATCACTTTCTGGGTCGCGTCTTCGCTGACCCGCCGAGTGTGGTTGAGCACATGTGAGACGGTGGAGATGGATACGCCTGCGCGCGAGGCGACATCCTTGATAGTGGCCATCTCTGTCTCCTGACTGTCAAAGGCGGAACATTAGCAGATTTCCCGAATAAAGGCTTGGTTTTAACGGGCTCTGCCACGGAATTGTCAATGCCGGCTAATTTAGGCGCTCATTTCTGTTTGCGCAAACGATTAATGGTCAAAATGGGAGCACCATCAGAGTAAAATATCACCAGACTAATCCTCTGTGCTTCATCATAATCACCTCTGGTTACCAAGATGTTAAGGCGAAGAATCGATACTAAATTCCAATTCAACACAAATGACAGGTCATTTATTTCAAAATAAGCCCACCCCACCCCCTCTGGTTAGTATCTTTAACAGCTTGTTATTGCCCCGTGAGGAATGATAGAACCATACCTATAGCCGGATGCACGGGATGTCGATCCGGAATGGCACTCGTAAATGAAACAATCCACTGATTAAGGGACGAATCAATGCATAAGTTGAGCAAAATCACAGTTGGCGCAGCGGTTTCTTTGGCTCTGTTTGGATCGATCTCCATCGCCCACGCGGCAGACACCATCAAGATAGGTATCGCAGGCCCGCTCACCGGCCCGGTTGCCCAGTACGGGGACATGCAGTTCACCGGCGGCAAGATGGCGGTCGAGCAAATCAACAAGGCTGGCGGTATCAATGGCAAGCAGATCGAAGCCGTCATCTATGACGATGCCTGTGATCCCAAGCAGGCGGTAGCCATCGCCAACAAGGTGGTGAATGATGGCGTCAAGTTCGTGGTCGGCCACCTCTGCTCCGACAATACCCTGCCCGCCTCCGACATCTATGAAGACGAGGGGATCCTGATGGTCACCCCCGCCTCCACCAACCCCAAGATCACCGAGCGCGGTTACCAGCTGACTCTGCGCACCATCGGTCTGGATAGCGATCAGGGCCCGACTGCCGCCAAGTACATCATCGAGCAGGTCAAACCCCAGCGCGTCGCCGTTATCCACGACAAGAAGCAGTACGGTGAAGGGATCGCCTCCAGCGTCAAAGCAGCACTGGACAAGGCTGGCGTGAAGGTGGTGGCCTATGAAGGGATCACCGCCGGTGACAAGGACTTCTCCGCCCTGATCGCCAAGCTGCAGAAAGAGAACGTCGATTTCGTCTACTACGGCGGCTATCACCCTGAGCTGGGCCTGATCCTGCGTCAGGCTGGCGAGAAGGGGCTGAAAGCCAAGTTCATGGGCCCGGAAGGGGTCGGTAACAAGGATATCTCCGCCATCGGCGGCCCGGCTTCCGAAGGCCTGCTGGTGACCCTGCCGAACAAATACGATCTGGTGCCTGCCAACGCCCCGCTGGTGGCGGCGTTCAAGGCCAAGGGTCAGGACTCCTCCGGCCCGTTCGTCTGGACCACCTATGCCGCGGTGCAGAGCCTGGCTGCCGGTATCGCCAAGGCGGGTGAAGATGACCCGGCCGCCGTTGCCGCCGCCATCAAGGCCGCACCGATCGATACCGTGATGGGCCCCCTGACCTGGGCACCTAACGGTGACCTGAAAGGCTTCGAATTTGGTGTGTTCCAGTGGCACGCTGACGGTACTTCCAGCCAAGTCAAATAATCTGCCGATCGGGGGTGAGTACGCTCACCCCCTCCTCTCTTTGCGGGCAAGTACAGGGAACGCAGTATGTCCGAACACCTCCTTTATCTCGTTCAGCAACTGCTGAACGGATTAACCATAGGCAGCACCTATGCGTTGATCGCCATTGGCTACACCATGGTCTATGGCATCATCGGCATGATCAACTTCGCCCACGGCGAGGTTTACATGATCGGCTCCTATGTCGCTTTCATGGTGATGGCGGGGCTCATGATGATGGGCATCGACAGCACCTTTCTACTGCTGGGGGGCGCCTTCCTGGTCAGTATCATCATCACCGGCACCTATGGCTGGAGCATCGAGCGAGTCGCCTACCGGCCACTGCGCGGTGGCAACCGGCTGATCCCCCTCATCTCCGCCATCGGCATGTCGATCTTCTTGCAGAACATGATGCGCATGGCTCAGGGCTCGCGGGATATCGCCATGCCCAGCCTGATCTCAGGTGGCTGGACCCTGGGGGGTGAGGATGGTTTTCAGGCCAGCCTCTCCTATATGCAGCTGATCATTTTCGTGGTGACTTTCATCACCATGCTGGCGCTGACCCAGTTCATCGGCCGCTCCCGCATGGGCCGCGCCTGCCGCGCCTGTTCGGAAGATATCAAGATGGCCAATCTGCTGGGCATCGACACCCACGTGGTCATCTCCATCACCTTCGTGCTGGGGGCTGCACTGGCCGCCGTGGCCGGGGTGCTGCTCGGCATGTATTACGGCGTCATCAACCCCTACCTCGGCTTTATGGCCGGTCTGAAGGCCTTCACTGCCGCAGTATTGGGCGGTATCGGCAGCATTCCGGGCGCCGTACTGGGCGGCCTGCTGCTGGGGGTGGTTGAAGCGCTCACCGCCGGTTATCTCAGCACCGAGTACAAAGATGTGATGGCGTTTGCCCTGCTCATCTTTGTGCTGCTCTTTATGCCTACTGGCATCTTGGGTCGTCCGGAAGTGGAGAAAGTGTGATGAAACATCAATTGATCCACGCCTGTATCGCCAGCCTGGTGCTGCTGGTGCTCTCCTTCTGGCTGCTCGGCTTCAAGCTGGAGACCGATGGCTCCAGCCTGCAGGTAGTGAGCCGCCTCGATGTGTCGCTGGCCTGGCTACTGGGGGGCGCCACCATTGTTTTCTGGTTCCAGATGCTGCGCGGCCAGATTGCCAAGCTGTTTCAGGCCTCCATCAGCGGCTTCTCGGTCGGCTTCACCAAGCTGGTGCTGCCGAGCCCGGAAGAGGCGCCCAAGCTCTATAACCTCACCGCCGTGCTGGTGCTGCTGTTTGCGGTGAGCTGGCCCTTTATGGCTTCTCGCGGCGCCATCGATCTCGCCACCCTCACCCTGATTTACATCATGCTGGGGCTGGGGCTGAACGTGGTGGTCGGCCTCGCCGGTCTGCTCGATCTCGGCTATGTCGGCTTCTACGCGGTCGGTGCCTACAGCTATGCCCTACTCAACACCTACTTCGGACTGAGCTTCTGGGAGTGCCTGCCCATCGCCGGGCTGATGGCCGCTACCTTCGGCTTCCTGCTCGGTTTCCCGGTGCTGCGGCTGCGGGGGGACTATCTGGCCATCGTCACCCTGGGTTTTGGCGAGATCATCCGCATCCTGCTCAACAACATGACTACCCTGACCGGCGGCCCGAACGGGATCTCCGGCATCCCCAAGCCGACGCTGGGGGGGCTGGAGTTCAACCGCACCGTCAAGGATGGGGGCTTTGATACCTTCCACAACTTCTTCGGCATTACCTACAACGCCAACCACAAGGTGATCTTCCTCTACCTGATGGCGCTGGTGCTGGTGGTGGTGACCCTGTTCGTCATCAACCGCCTGCTGCGCATGCCCCTTGGCCGAGCCTGGGAAGCGCTGCGGGAAGATGAGATCGCCTGCAAATCGCTGGGGCTCAACCCCACCATCATCAAGCTGACCGCCTTCACCATAGGCGCCACCTTCGCAGGCTTCGCGGGGAGTTTCTTTGCCTCGCGGCAGGGCTTTATCAGCCCGGAATCCTTCGTCTTTATCGAGTCGGCCATTGTGCTGGCGATTGTGGTGCTGGGCGGCATGGGCTCCCAGATCGGGGTTGTGCTGGCAGCCATCGTGATGACGGTGCTGCCGGAGCTGGCCCGCGAGTTCAACGAGTACCGCATGCTGATGTTCGGCCTCTTGATGGTGTTCATGATGATCTGGCGACCACAGGGATTGCTGCCGATGACCCGTCCGCATCTGGAGTTGAAGAAATGAGTACTCATCAGAAGTTAATGGAAGTCTCTGATTTGTCGATGCGCTTCGGCGGCCTGCTGGCAGTCAACGGGGTAAAACTGGATATCGACAAGGGCGAGGTGATCTCCATCATCGGCCCCAACGGCGCGGGCAAGACCACCATCTTCAACTGCCTGACCGGCTTCTACTGCCCGAGCGGCGGCATCATCCGCTACAAGGGTGAGGAGATCCAGGGGTTGCCCGGCCACCTCATCGCCCGCAAGGGGATTGTGCGTACCTTTCAGCATGTGCGGCTGTTCAAGGAGATGACAGCGGTGGAGAACCTGCTGGTTGCCCAGCACCAGCACCTCAACACCAGCTTTATCGCCGGTCTGTTCAAGACCCCGGCCTTCCGCCGGGCGGAGCAGGAGGGGCTGGAGCGGGCCGCCTTCTGGCTGGATAAAGTGGGCCTCAAGGATCTTGCCAACCGCGCCGCCGGTAATCTGGCCTACGGTCAGCAGCGCCGCCTCGAGATCGCCCGCTGCATGGCGACCCGTCCCGAGCTGCTGATGCTGGATGAACCTGCTGCCGGCCTCAACCCGAAGGAGACCGACGAGCTGGACGAGCTCATCATGAGCCTGCGGGACGAATTCGGGGTCTCGGTGCTGCTGATCGAACACGATATGAAGCTGGTGATGGGCATCTCCAACCGCATCTTCGTGGTCAGCCAGGGCACCCCGCTGGCCCATGGCAAGCCGGATGAGATCCGTAACAACCCGGCAGTGATCAAGGCCTATCTGGGCGAGTCGTAAGGAAAACAAGATGTTAGAACTTCGCAACGTATCGACCCACTACGGCAAAATTCAGGCGCTGCACGATGTTAGCGTCGAGGTGAAAGAGGGGGAAATCGTCACCCTGATCGGCGCCAACGGCGCGGGCAAGACTACCCTGCTGATGACCCTCTGCGGCGAGCCCAAGCCCAGCAGCGGCTCCATCTGGTTTGAGGGGGAACAGATCAGCTCCCTCACCACCGCCCGCATCATGCGCAAGGATATCGCCGTGGTGCCGGAGGGGCGCCGTATCTTCGCCCGCCTGACGGTGGAGGAGAACCTGCTGATGGGCGCCTTCTTCGTCGACAAGGCCGAGCAGCATGGCCTGCTGGATCAGGTGTTCACCCTGTTCCCGCGCCTGCATGAGCGACTGGAGCAGCGCGCAGGCACCATGTCCGGCGGCGAGCAGCAGATGCTGGCCATCGGCCGCGCCCTGATGAGCAAACCGCGCCTGCTGCTGCTGGATGAACCCTCGCTGGGGCTGGCCCCCATCGTCATTCAGCAGATCTTCGACACCATCGAACAGTTGCGGCAGAAGGGGATGACCATCTTTCTGGTGGAACAGAACGCCAACCAGGCGCTCAAGCTGGCCGACCGCGGCTATGTGCTGGAGAACGGCCACGTGGTGCTGCAAGACACGGGCGCCGCCCTGCTGGCCAACCCGGCGGTGCGGCAGGCTTATCTGGGCGGTTAACCCACTCACCCGCATGCCATATCAACAAGGGAGCCGCTGGCTCCCTTATCTTTTGTGGGGTTAGTTTGCGCCCAAGCTTGCGGTACACTGGCCCGTAATCAACCTATTCGCAGGACATCCCGATGGACCAGTTTGCCCATATCAATGCCCATGATGCCCACCAGAAACTGAGCGCGGGTGAAGCCCGTCTGGTGGATATTCGCGACCCGCAATCCTTTGAAGCGGCCCACGCGGTCGGCGCCTTCCACCTCACCAACGGCACCCTGGTGCGCTTTATGAACGAAGTGGATTTCGATACCCCGGTCATCGTGATGTGCTATCACGGCAACAGCAGTCAGGGGGCCGCCCAATACCTGCTGCAACAGGGTTATGACGAGGTCTACAGTCTGGATGGCGGTTTCGAGGCGTGGCGCCGGGAGTTTCCCATCGAGGCTGGCGAGGCATGATCCAGCTGCTAGTGCTCGACAACGCCCGCATGGCACAAGCGCTGGTGGACTATCTGGCGACCCTGGGGATCTCCTGCGAGCTGACCCAGTCCGAGCTGGGGGTCACCATCTGGTTGGCGGACGAGCTACGCCTTGCCCAAGCCCAGCTGGAGGTGAAGCGCTTTCTGGCCGAGCCGGGCCACCCGCGCTATATGGAAGCCTCCTGGCAATCCGGCCGCGCCGATGCCCGCATCGACTACAGCAAGGGGATGACGGATCCCATCACCGATTTCCTCCATCAGGCGGGGCCACTGACGCTGGTGGTGATCATCGCCTGCCTCGCCATCTACGGCATCGAGGCCATCGGCCTACCCATCTACGATGAACTGGCATTCCACCCGACGCTGGCCCAGTTCACCGACTGGCAGGCGTGGCGCTATTTCACCCCCGCCCTGATCCACTTCTCGGTACTCCATCTGGTGTTCAACTTGCTGTGGTGGTGGTATCTCGGCGGTCAGATCGAGCAGCGCCTTGGCAGCGGCAAGCTGCTGATCCTGCTGCTGGTGGGCGCCGCCCTGCCCAATATCGCCGAGTTCTTCGCCAGCGGCCCGCTGTTTGGCGGCCTCTCCGGCGTGGTCTATGCCCTGCTCGGCTACTGCTGGCTGCGCAGCAAGCTGCAACCGGCCTGTGGCCTGACTCTGCCACCGGCGCTGATGGGCTTTATGCTGTTCTGGATGGTGCTCGGCTTCTTCGACATGCTCGGAACCAGCACCGCCAACATCGCCCACCTGACCGGCCTGCTGGTCGGCCTGCTGCAAGGCTGGCTGGATCGCAACCACCAGCCGACCTGATTATTCAGCAGTTTCAGAAACGAGAAAGCCGCCCCGAAGGGCGGCGTTTGCTTATGGTCTGCGCAGTTACTGCTTGAGCAGGGTGTCGTCAGTCACCTTGACCGCCGCACCGCCACTCATAAAGAAGCTGGCGAACTGGGTCTGGCTCTCGGTGGTGACCGCGCCAGTCGGATCAAAGTTCTCGTCAGGGGCCAGCAGCGAGCTATGGCCCCCTTTCAGGAAGCGCGCAGCATGGTGACCCGCCGGGAGCACGCCGGAACCCTTCAGCTCTTGCAAACCCAGTACCCGGAACAGCGGCTCGGTACCACCCAAAGGCGCGGAGGCGATGCTGTTGGGGATCACCTGATCCGGTAAGCTGAGCGCCCCATCACCAACAATTTCGGTGGCGAACAGCGGGAAGCTCTTGGCGACGCCACTGCCCAGATTGATCGGGTCGGCAGAGTCCAGCACTGACTGGGCGGCAAAGGTATAGCTCTGCAAGGTGCTCGCAGCCCCCGCCTGAGTAGCCGCATCCAGACTGGGCAGGAACTCGTTCACGAAACAGGTCGGCACCGCCGTCTGGCAACCGGGAGCATAAGCCTCAAACCCGGCCTTCAACTCAGGACTGCCCGAGGTGAGCACGCTCATCTTGATGGTCGGCCCGAAGCTCGGCGAGTTGAGCAGCAGCGGGGCGATGCCGCCACCCGGCATCGCAAGACCGCCGGTATCGAACTTGAACAGGGCATCAGCCTGAGCACTGCCGGTGGTCTGGTTGGCTACAGCCAGCAGATTGGCCCCGGTAATGGCACCGAGTGAGTGACCGAGGAAATGCACCTTCAGACCAGCACCACCCAATTGGCCACCCAGCCCCTTGGCATTGGCCAGACCGACAGCCAGGCGAAGGCCAAGCAGATCGGCCACGCTCTGTTTCAGGTTGTCCCGCGCCACCGTCAGATAACCCAAATTCAGATAGGGAGTCGGGTTCTCGGAGGTGGTGACGGTATCCATGCTGCCGCTCAGGGCATAGCCACGCTCACCGTGCAGCGGGTGATCGATCACCACCACAGCAACCACCTTGTTCACTGATGGGTCTAACCCGGCACCTATCTGGCTCAGCGCCAGCGCATAGGCGTTCTCCTTGATGGAGGTGACCCCGTGCTGATAGATGATCACATCGGTGACAGTGCTGAGGTCAGTGGTGGGGGCAAAGATCCGCAGCGGTACAGATTGTACTTCGGTCAGGGTCGGCAGCGGGTTGAAACGACCGATATTGCGCTCGGCATCCAGCGGCTTGCCACCCGAGGTGAGGGTCACCCCGATCAGCTTGCTCGCCTCCCTCAGCAGATCGGCCTGACGGCTCGGATCGGCGATCAGCTCACCCAGCAGTACTGGGTCCACACCCGCCCCGACCAGCCCACCGATCACCTCGGTATCACCCGCTTTCAACGCATTGGCGATGGCATAGAGGCTGGGAATGGCGCCATGCCAAGATTGGGTCTTGGCCTTGTCCCAGGAGCCGGCTATCGCTGGAGTAGAGAGGAAGTAAGGGAGCTTGACGGCACCGGTATACACCTTGGTCACCGCCGCGATGCCGTTCAATGTGGCATTGGCAGCGACAGCGGCAGCAATCGCATCCCGATCATCTTGAGGCAAGAATGGCTCGTTCGCCAGCTGGGTCAGGAAGGATACCCCGCCATTGAGCGCATCAATCGTATAGGTCCCCGGCAGGCTGGTGTTGCCTTTGGCGTCCTGCTTCCACAACGATGCGGCATCCAGGGTCGGGCTCTGCAACACGGTGGCCGCAGCTCCCTTCACAGCCAGCAGCACATCGGCGCCAGATTGGGTGGCAAACCAGTCGGAGAAAATCACCCGATCGCCGGTAATCCCGGTAGCGGCCTTGAACAACGCTTCCTGCAGCGCAATCAGGCTGCTGATGGTCTGCTCCTGCGCGGTTGCACCAGCCGTCGATTTGAAGTTGCTGTAATCACCGCCGGCCTTGAGCGGCGTACCACGACTGTCCTTGAGGGAGTCGGTCGCCACGATCATGTAGTAGGAAGAGGGATTGAGCGGCTTGAGCGGAACCAGATTGAGTTTGCCGCCACCATCACTCACCACAAAGTCAGTGCCATAGGTCAGAGTCTTATTGTTCTTCACTCCAACGGGTCGCTGAGTCACCGGATCCAGTACCAGCTCCAGCAGGTAGAGGGGCGCAACGGCAGAGACATACTCGCTGGCCGCCGGGGCCGGCACAGAGACACCGGTCACGGTCGCCGGTACCAGCTGGACGGGTTGGGTGGTTGACCAGCCATCAAGGGTGGAGAGGGCAGATACCGGGTTCGACAGATCAGCAG
Organism: Aeromonas sp. 602396; assembly: GCF_049173735.1. Lineage (NCBI taxonomy): Bacteria > Pseudomonadati > Pseudomonadota > Gammaproteobacteria > Aeromonadales > Aeromonadaceae > Aeromonas > Aeromonas sp. 602396. The sequence continues at coordinate 37,079 of NZ_JAAKSD010000019.1, forward strand.
TTTCTGTCGAAAACTTCAGGGTACCATCGCTGGCGCGGGGGGCCAGCACACTCGGGCGAAGTCCATTGGCTCCACTCAGGGCATAGTCCAGGGAGCTGGTAGTATCTCCCTTGTTGTCATCTCCACCACATCCGCTCAGCAGAGCGCTGACAACAGCTGCATAAATTAGCTTCTTCTTCATTTTTTATTCTCTTTTTATAGGGTTGTTATCCATCACCAGCCAACGAGGCCATCACGACCGCGACTGCAAGACGTTAACATAAAACCAACAACCAACGAGACTCATGTTGGTCATCTTCTGCTCAGGTTTGTGGCGAGAATCAAGGTTTTACGTCAACAAAGGGGCGCAAGGGTAACAACAGTGAGTGATTAACCAGACCCGACCAGCCAGCGGGCACCATCACGACTAAAAAGCCGCCGCGATCTCGGCAAAGTGAGGGAATTGTCGGTAGAATGTCCGCCAACGCTTAAGGAGGACATCATGATCGACCCGAAGAAACTGGAAGAGATCGCCAAGCAGGTGCACAACTCCCTGCCACCCGGCATTCGCAGCATGGGTGAAGAGGCCGAGAAGAAGATGCGTCAGGTACTGCAAGCGCAGCTGGGCAAGCTGGATCTGGTCAGCCGTGAAGAGTTCGACGTGCAGACCAAGGTGCTGCTGCGTACCCGGGAAAAACTGGCCGCCCTCGAAAGCAAGCTGGCTCAGCTCGAGCAGCAGCTCGGCGCCAAAGGCGAATAACGAAAACCCCAGCTCAGCTGGGGTTTTTGCTTTGTATTGAACCTGTAAAAAGCATCACACCTGAAGCAGATACCAGGCCCGCTTGCCGCGCGCCTTGGCCTCGTACATGGCCCGGTCGGCCACCTCCAATGCCTGTCGGAAGCTCAATGGTTGCTCCTCCCACAGGGCGATGCCGATACTCAGCCCCACCCGCTGCGGGCAACCGGGTTTGGGCACGTAACCATGCATCCGGCAGATCAGGGCATCGGCCAGATGAGCCAGAGCATGGTTTGATACATCACGATGCAGATAAACCACAAACTCGTCACCGCCGTAACGGCCGCACAGGGCAGAGCCCGGCATAATGAGACGCAACCACTCCGCCATCTGCTGCAGTACCTGATCACCACAAGCGTGGCCCAACTGGTCATTGATCCCCTTGAAGTCATCCAGATCGATAAAGAGCAGTGCCCCCGTCCCTTGTGGCGGCTGTAGAGCGAACGCCTTGCCAAATCCCTGCCGGTTGAGCAGGCCGGTGAGCGCATCGCAGTTGGCACGCTCTGCCAGCCGCTGCTCATAAGCCTTGCGCTGGGTGATATCGATATGGGAGCCCATGATCCGCAATGGCCTGCCCTCATCATCCCACTCCACTACGCGACCACGATCCCACAGCCAGGTGATCTCCCCGGCCGGGCTGATGGTGCGGTATTCAGCTTCGTAGAAGGGCGTTTTCCTCTCAAGGTGGGCAAAGTAGCTGCCCATGGCATGGGCGCGATCGTCGGGATGGAGCTTGGCGCTCCACTGATCGAAATGAGGGGCCATATCGCCAGCCTGAAAGTTCTGCAGATTGAAGACCCGCAGTTCGCCGGTGGGAATGGTGCCCTGCCAGAGACAGATGCCGGTGCCATCGAGGGCGGCATTGAGCTTCTCCTGCAACAGGCCGTTTTCATGCTGCAAAGCGGCGATCTCTGCCTGCAAACGGGCAAACGCATCACCACCGGAGGAGGGTTCCGGCATGGCGGCCAGCTCAGTCGCGCAGGGTGCCTCCCGATCATACCCGGGTTGCCCCCTTGCCTCTTTGCTTAACACTGCGCCTCCTTGTGCTTGCTCTATGGATGCTCTTGTCAATCCAAACAAAGATGCCACCAGCCAAGCCAGATTAGTAGCCATTCATAGCCAAAATATTGAAAAATAATGGGATAACGCCGCGATAATCCAACCATTCGGTACGATCAGGTACTGCGGCAGCCACAAAAACAAAAGCCCCCGGCAAAACCGGGGGCTGCGTCATCCAAGCGGGGATCCCGTCAGATAAATTCGTAGGCGTCACCGAAGATGCGCTCCGGCTCGGCGCCGAGGATCTTGAACTCCTCACGCGCGGCCCCCGCCATCTCGAAGCGACCGGCGACATAGATGTCGTAGTCGTGGAGGCTGACGAAGTCATCCATGATCGCCTTGTGCACCAGTCCGCTCTTGCCGGTCCAGTCAGCATCCGGCTCCTGCACCACCGGGATAAAGGTGAGCGGCGCATAGTCACGCTCCCACTGCTGCATCTGCTCCAGTTCGTAGAGCCAGTGAGCCTGACGTACCCCCCAGTAGAAGAACACCGGGCGCTTGCTGCCTGTGTCGATCAGATATTCCAGAATGGAGCGGGCGTAAGAGAAGCCGGTGCCGCCCGCCATCAGGATCAGCGGACGGGGAGACTCATCGCGCAGGAACGCCTTGCCAGCCGGCAATTCGACCTCGATCTCCCCCTGCTCGCGCATGCGGGCCAGCACCTGACCGGCATAGGCGTTCTCGGGAGTGGCACCAATTTGCAGCTCCAGCACGCCCGGGCGGGTCGGCGAGTTGGCGATGGAGAAGGGGCGCTTGTCCGAATCGCTCATCACCACCAGCAGATACTGGCCCGGCTTGAAGCTGATCGCTTGCTGCGGCGCCAGGGCCACATGCCAGATGGTGTCGACATATTCGCGCAGTTCCTCTACGCGGCATTTGATACGTTGCATTCTTGTCCTTGTGGCGGGCTCGCTCGGCCCGCTTCGCTCATTGTTTCACTATGGAGTGACGACCAGCAGCCCTGGCCCCGTCAGTCGAGAATACTCAAATCAGTGCGGATCGCATCACTTTTTGCAGCAAAGCTCTCATGTTTGCCTCATCCGAGGATATTGAGCTCATCCCAGATGGCATCGACCTTCTGCTTCACCGCCTCATCCTGCACTATGGGTTGACCCCACTCCCGATTGGTCTCGCCCGGCCACTTGTTGGTGGCATCCAGCCCCATTTTGGAACCGAGGCCAGAGACCGGCGAGGCGAAGTCCAGATAGTCGATCGGCGTATGCTCGATCAAGGTGGTGTCCCGTGCCGGGTCCATCCGGGTGGTGATGGCCCAGATCACATCCTTCCAGTCGCGAGCGTTGACGTCATCGTCACACACCACCACGAACTTGGTGTACATGAACTGGCGCAGGAATGACCAGACCCCCAGCATCACCCGCTTGGCGTGGCCCGGGTAACGCTTCTTGATGGTCACCACCGCCATCCGGTAGGAGCACCCCTCCGGCGGCAGATAGAAGTCCACAATCTCGGGGAACTGCTTCTGCAGCAGCGGCACGAACACCTCGTTCAGCGCCAGACCCAGCACCGCCGGTTCATCAGGCGGACGGCCGGTGTAGGTACTGTGATAGATGGCATCGCGCCGCTTGGTGATGTGAGTGATGGTGAAGACTGGGAACTCGTCCACCTCGTTGTAGTAACCGGTGTGATCGCCATAGGGCCCTTCCGGCGCCATCTCACCCGGCTCAAGATAGCCTTCCAGCACGATCTCGGCGCTGGCGGGCACCTCCAGATCGCAGCTGATGGCCTTGATCACCTCGGTACGGCTGCCGCGCAGCAGACCGGCAAAGGCATATTCGGAGAGAGTATCCGGCACAGGCGTCACCGCGCCGAGAATGGTCGCGGGATCGGCGCCAAGTGCCACCACCACCGGGAATCGCTCACCGGGATGGGCCTCCTGCCACTCACGAAAATCGATGGCACCGCCACGATGATCCAGCCAGCGCATGATCAGCTTGTTTTTGGCGATCTTCTGCTGGCGATAGATGCCGAGGTTCTGGCGCTTCTTGTAGGGGCCACGGGTGATGGTAAGGCCCCAGGTGACCAGCGGCGCCACATCGCCGGGCCAGCAGTGCTGGATGGGGATCTGGTCGAGATCGACCGCATCTCCCTCCTGCACCACCTGCTGGCAGGGCGCGGAAGAGAGGCGCTTGGTCGGCATGTTGAGCACCTGCTTGAAGATCGGCAGCTTCTCCATCAGCTCCTTGAATCCCTTGGGCGGCTCGGGCTCCTTGAGATAGGAGAGCCAGACCCCGACCTGACGCAGAGCGCCCACATCGGGCTGGCCCATGCCCATGGCAACCCGATCCGGGGTACCGAACAGGTTGGTCAGCACCGGCATGGTGTAGCCTTTGGGATTTTCGAACAGCAGAGCCGGGCCACCCGCACGCAGGGTGCGATCGCTGATCTCGGTCATCTCCAGATAGGGATCTATCTCGCGGGTGATGCGCTTGAGTTGTCCGTTTTGTTCCAGCTGCGCGATGAAATCACGCAAATCCTTGTATTTCATGCAAGTTCCCAACCGGGTTCAGGAGGTCACGCATTATAACCCTGGCTGCCCATCGGGTGTACCCGAATCGGGCAGCAGACTCGGTGCAATGGGTGGCATGTCACGCTGGCCAAGGCGTCTGGCCAGCGCAGAGAGCAGTTGGGGCTCGTCCACCTCCATCAACAGACCGGCCACCAGCGCCCCGTATTGGCGGTTGGAGAGCTCCGCCAGCAGGTATTTCTGGGCTTGAGGTGGCAAGGGGGAGAGTGCGCTCAGATGCCGCAAGGCGGCTCCCTTCAATCCCTCATTGCCACTGGCGGCAATCAGCAGATCGCTAGCAGCACTGCCGTGATGAAAGCGGCTGATGGTGGAGAGTGCGCGCAGCGCATCCTGATCTGCCGGCCGCCGCCACAGCATGCTATAGAGCGCCGGTTCGCCGGTGCGCTGCAACAGATGGAACAACAGATGATTGTCGGGCAGATAGATATTCTGGCTGGCCAGCGCTTGCGCCTCCCGCATCCAGATCGGTTGCGGCAAGGTGTCGAGGGCCAGCAACAGGGCTTGCTGCTGCATGGCGAGATCGGGGTTACTGCTGTAGTAGATGGACTTTAGCTGGAAGCTGCCCTGGGCAAGCTGCTGCCGATAGCGCTGCACCAGTGATTGCAGTTGCCACGCCCCCAGCAGCAGACGGGCCTGCGCGGCAAAATCATAGACAGGTTGCTGCACCAGAAAACCGTCGACCTGCTGCTCCATGAGCCACTCGGGGGCCTTGTCGGCCTGAGCCTCGACCCACTGTTGCAACGCAGGGGATCCAGGGGTGGTAGCGGGAATATCCCGCAGCAGTTGCAACAGCAGGAACTCCCGCCGCTCGCGACTCAGGGTCGCCAGCAGAGAGTCGATGGCTGCAAATTGCCCCTCCTGCAGACGGCCCGCCAGATAGCGTTGGTGAGTCTGCAACGTCTCGGCTGTCACCGCGACCGGAGCACTCTGCGCGCAGGCTGGCATTGCACTCAGCAACCCCAGCAATAACCAGAAAACAGGCTTCATGACGTCTCCATCCATGTGACATCGGGATCTCATACTACTAGGGCGACCGGAAAACAGATAAACAAAAACCGCGACCAGGGCCGCGGTTTCGTCATTTTCTGACCGGACTTACTTCTGCTGGCGCCGCATGGCGTCGAAGAACTCGTCGTTGGTCTTGGTCATCGCCAGCTTGTCGATGAGGAATTCGATACCGTCGATCTCGCCCATCGGGTGGACAATCTTGCGCAGGATCCACATCTTCTGCAGCTCGTCACCTGAGGTGAGCAGCTCTTCTTTACGGGTGCCTGAGCGGGTGATGTCGATAGCCGGGTAGACACGCTTCTCGGCAATCTTGCGCGAGAGGTGCAGTTCCATGTTGCCGGTACCCTTGAACTCTTCGTAGATAACCTCGTCCATTTTGGAACCGGTATCGATCAGCGCGGTGGCGATGATGGTCAGGCTGCCGCCCTCCTCAACATTACGCGCGGCGCCGAAGAAGCGCTTCGGACGGTGCAGGGCGTTGGCGTCCACACCACCGGTCAGTACCTTGCCGGATGACGGGATGACGGTGTTGTAGGCACGGGCCAGACGGGTGATGGAGTCCAGCAGAATCACCACATCTTTCTTGTGCTCGACCAGACGCTTGGCCTTCTCGATCACCATTTCGGCAACCTGAACGTGACGGGAAGCAGGTTCGTCAAAGGTGGATGCGATCACTTCACCTTTCACCATCCGCTGCATCTCGGTCACCTCTTCCGGACGCTCGTCGATCAGCAGAACGATCAGTTCACAGTCCGGGTGGTTGTAGGCGATGCTCTGGGCGATGTTCTGCAGCAGCATGGTCTTACCGGCCTTGGGCGGCGCCACGATCAGGCCACGCTGGCCTTTACCGATGGGGGAAGCCAGATCCAGTACACGGGCGGTGATATCTTCGGTAGAGCCATTACCCCGTTCCATACGCAGACGTTCGTTGGCATGCAGGGGGGTAAGGTTTTCAAACAGGATCTTGTTGCGGGAGTTTTCCGGACGGTCGTAGTTGACCTCATTGACCTTGAGCAGTGCGAAGTAGCGTTCGCCCTCTTTCGGTGGCCGGATCTTGCCGGAGATGGTATCGCCGGTACGCAGGTTGAAACGGCGGATCTGGCTCGGGGAGACGTAGATATCGTCAGGGCCTGCCAGATAGGAGCCGTCTGCACTGCGCAGGAAGCCGAAACCATCGGTCAGGATTTCCAGCACACCGTCGCCAAAGATATCTTCACCACCCTTGGCGTGCGCCTTGAGGATTGCAAAAATAATATCTTTCTTGTGCGCCCGAGCCAGATTTTCCAACCCCATGGATTCGCCAAGCTTGACCAGCTCGGACACAGGAGTGTTCTTTAATTCAGTCAGATTCATAGTGGTGAAAGTCTGTAAGCAAGGATTGAAATGAGGAGACAGTCTGCTGGATTGATGCTGATCGGATTTGATTGCCAGGCTGTGGTTAGCAAAGAGTCAGGCAAAAAGGTTAGCAAACGAGCGATAAACTAGCACCAATCGGGATGAGCGTCTAGGTGATAAAACACAAGGAGCGCATTATTGCAATGCGCTCCTCTTTAATTATTACAGGTTGCCGTCCAGGAACTCTTTCAGCTGAGTCTTGGACAGTGCACCGACCTTGGTCGCTGCCACTTCGCCATTCTTGAACAGCAAGAGGGTCGGGATACCACGAATGCCGTACTTCGGCGGAGTATCAGAGTTATGGTCGATGTTCAGTTTGGCTACGGTCACGCGACCTTCGTACTCTTGGGCAACTTCTTCCAGGATCGGGGCAATCATCTTGCACGGACCACACCACTCGGCCCAGAAGTCGACCAGAACGGCGCCATCGGCTTTGATTACATCTGCCTCGAAGCTGGCATCGCTCAGCTGAACAATCTTGTCACTCATCTCCAACTCCAGTCAGTAAATAAGGCTTTATTGACTCGTCAATAAAGGCAATAGTTGCCCTATTTGAAATGATCCTGTTTATTATTGCAAGCCTAACCTGATAACCTACCGCCATGAGCAAAACACACTTAACGACCGACAAATTCGCCCAAATGGGCCTCGAACCCGAAGTTCTGGCTGGTCTGGAATCAAAGGGATTTCACTATTGCACGCCCATCCAGGCACTGTCTCTGCCACTGCTGGTAGAAGGTCATGACCTCGCCGGTCAGGCCCAGACAGGAACCGGCAAGACCATTGCCTTCCTGGCCGCGACATTCAACTATTTGCTGACTCACCCGCTGACCAAGCCCCGTCTGGTTAATCAACCCAGAGCCATCATCATGGCACCCACCCGGGAACTGGCAGTACAGATCTATAACGATGCCGACAGCATTGCCGCCTCTACCGGCCTGAAACTCGGCCTCGCCTACGGCGGCGAAGGTTACGACAAGCAGCTGGCCGTGCTGGAGCAGGGCGTCGACATCCTGATCGGCACCACTGGCCGCATCATCGACTACTTCAAGTCCAAGGTGATCGATCTGAGCAACATTCAGGTCGTGGTACTGGACGAAGCGGATCGCATGTTCGATCTGGGCTTCATCAAGGACATCCGCTTCCTGTTCCGCCGCATGCCGCCCGCGACCGAGCGTCTGAGCATGCTGTTTTCCGCAACCCTCTCCCTGCGTGTGCAGGAGCTGGCCTACGAACACATGAACCATCCGGAACATGTGCAGGTAGAGCCGGAGCAGATGACCGGCGTGCGGATCAAGGAGGAGCTGTTCTACCCCTCCAATGAAGACAAGATGTTGCTGCTGCTCTCCCTGATGGAAGAGGAGTGGCCGGAAAAAGCGATCGTCTTCGCCAACACCAAGCATGTCTGTGAAGACGTTCACGCCTGGCTGGAAAACGACGGCCACCGCGTCGGTCTGCTGACCGGTGATGTGCCGCAGAAGAAGCGGATGAAGATCCTCGAGGATTTCACCAAGGGTGCGCTCGATATTCTGGTCGCCACCGACGTGGCCGCCCGTGGTCTGCACATCCCTGACGTGACCCACGTCTTCAACTATGACCTGCCCGACGACGCCGAAGACTATGTACACCGTATCGGTCGTACCGGCCGTGCCGGCAAGAGCGGTCACTCCATCAGCCTGGCCTGTGAAGACTATGCCTTCAACCTGCCGGCCATCGAGGAGTACATCCACCACGCCATTCCGGTCAGCAAATATGATCGCGAAGCGCTGCTGGATGACGTGACCCCGCCGAAACGGGTGTTCCGCAACCGTCAGCCGGTGAACCGCAACATGCGGGATCGCCAGGGCGGTGGCAACAGCAACAACCGTCGTCGTCCGCCGCGCAAAAGCTAAAGGATAGGCCCGTTGCACAACTCGCCTCTCTATGCCGCTATCGACCTCGGCTCCAACAGCTTTCATATGCTGGTGGTGCGCGAGGTCGCCGGTGCCCTGCGCACCGTCGCCAAGGTCAAGCGCAAGGTTCGCCTCGCAGCCGGGCTAGATCCGGAATTTCGTCTCAGCCGTGCCGCCATGGAGCGGGGCTGGGACTGTTTGCGTCTCTTCTCCGAACAGTTACAGGACATCCCGGCCGACAACATCCGGGTGGTAGGCACCGCAACCTTGCGGCTTGCCACCAACGTCGACGAATTCCTCAGCGAAGCGGAACGGGTACTCAACCACAGCATCGAAATCATCTCGGGCGAGGAAGAGGCCAAGACCATCTATGAAGGGGTCTCCTGGACCTCTGCCGGGGAAGGAAACCGGCTGGTGATCGACATCGGCGGTGCCAGTACCGAACTGGTGATTGGCGAGCACAGCGAAGCGAAACTGCTCAACAGCCTGCACATGGGCTGCGTCACCTGGCTCAACAATCACTTCGGTGATGGTGAGCTCTCCGAAGCCCGTTTCGAGCAGGCGATTGCTGCCGCCAAGGCGGTGCTGGAGAAGGTGGCGGATGATTACCGAGCCCTTGGCTGGCGCACCTGCGTTGGCGCCTCCGGCACGGTACAGGCGCTGCAAGAGATCATGCTGGCGCAAGGGAAGAGCGAGCGGGTCACCCTGCCGAAACTGCAGGAGCTGATGGGTCAGGCCATCGCCTGCGGCAAGCTCGACCGGCTGCAGCTGGAAGGGCTGGCGGCCGAGCGGCTGACAGTGTTCCCCTCCGGCCTCGCCATCCTGATTGCCATCTTCGAAACCCTCGATATCGAGAGCATGACCCTCGCGGGTGGCGCCCTGCGTGAAGGACTGATCTACGGTCTGCTTGGCAACAATCACGACTGTGATGCCCGGGATCGTACCGCCGACAGCCTGATCAGCCGCTATCAGCTGGATAAAGAGCACGCCGAGCGGGTGCGCGATACCGCCGTCGAGGCGTTCAACCTGCTGCAACCGGCCTGGCGACTCTCCAAACGCTACGGCCGCCCAATCTTGCGTTATGCTGCCCTGCTGCACGAGATCGGCCTCTGTATCGAGTACAAGAAGGCGCCGCAACACGCCGCCTACATCATCGACAACATCGACATGCCGGGCTTTACCCCTGCGCAAAAGAAGCTGTTGTCGGCCCTGCTGTTCAACCAGCGGGACGAATTCAAGCTGGAACCACTGGAGAAACAGGGTGCAGTCACCGGTCGTCAGGCGATCCGGCTGGCCCGTATCCTGCGCATCGCGCTGATCCTCTGCATGCGCCGCACCCAGGGCACAGTGCCCAGCTTCACCCTGCAGGCAGAAGAGGAGTCACTGACCCTGACCCTGCCCAAGGGCTGGATGGATGAACACTACCTGCGTGCCAGCGAGCTGCGCCTCGAGGTAGAGCGCCAGCAGAAAATGGGCTGGCCCACCCGCCTGCTGGAAGCCTGATTGGGCCACGCCCAATCAGTGCCCCGGCGTTCCGACAATCTCTTTCGCAGCCAACACTGGTGCTACTCAGGCCTGCACCTTGATGTTATTGGGCTGACGGGCAGATCCCGCCCTTGCGTCTGGGCCCAGCCTCCCCTTCATGACCAACGTTCGACTAGAGTTGGGGTGTCTTCATAACCAACCGGAATGGACGCCATGAAATCCTTGACTCTGATCGGACTGACCACCCTGCTCACCGCCTGCGGCGGTGGTGGCGACAGCAATAGCCAACCACAACCAGCCCAGCTCTCGCTGGCCTTCTCCGACGCCCCGGTGGATGCGGTCAGCAAGGTCTGCATCGCCGTCGCCAACATCAGCATCCACCCCGTCGCCGGCAACGAACAGATCTGGACCACCGCCAGTTTTCTCACCTCGGCCCAGGACGATGGCTGCACCCCGAGCGGCGAGACGATACCGCTCGACAGTGCAGACCGGCCGCAGTTCACCTACATCGACCTGCTGAGTTATCAAGGATCCGCCAGTCGCCCCCTGCTGTCCGGTCAGAGCGTGATGCCCGGTGACTACAGCCAGATGAGGTTGCGGATACTGGATGGACGGGAGGTCAGCAACCAATTTCTGAATGGCACCCCCTACTCCTACGTCAAACGGGATGATGGGGGGATCAAGCCGCTGGAAGTGCCAAGCAGCGAGCTCAAGCTGGATGCCTTCACCATCGCAGCAAACGGCCTCAGCGCCTTCACCACCGAGTTCGACCTGCGCCAGGCCATGGTGCTGCCCGGCCACGAGCAGTACTACAAGCTCAAGCCCAGAGGGGTGCGGCTGGTGAATAACACCCAGGTCACCATCGTCAGGGGCACGGTAGCAGCTGGCTTGTGTGGCGGCCTGCTGACCGACAAGGCTTTCGTCTACTTCTACCAACCCAGAAGTGACGACAACTACCCCGACATGGCGGACAGCGACAACGGCTTCTATGCCAGCGCGCCCGTGTTGCCGCAAAGCGGTGGCGGCTTTGGTTACGAGTTGGGATTTGTTAATCTCGGTAGCTACGATCTGGCGCTGGTCTGCAATGGCCACGAGGACGATCCGGCGCTGGCTGGCGACCCGCTGCAACTGGAACAGGTGCAGAAAGCCCAGGCGGTGGTGGCGCCCGCCACCATCATCAATTTCCAGTAACCGGCGACAAGAGGGCAACCCGCACATGAACACCTACCAACCCATCAGTTGCGATCTCTACGACTGGCTGGAGATCGCCGCCAGCTGGCAGTTGCCGGTCGCGCTGACCAGTCGGGACGGACGTCAGTGGGCGGATCGGATCCGCACCATAGAGGCCCGCGATGGAGTAGAGTATCTCCAGCTGCACAGCGGCGAGCAACTCAGTCTGGCGGATCTGGCGACCATGAGATTCAGCTGGCAGGGAGAGGAGAAGCTGATCCGCTTCGCTCCACCAGCCCAGTCAGACGGCCAATAGATGGCAAGAGGGCCAACCCCATCGGGTTGGCCCTCTTCTTTTACCCCTCGCGTGCGGCGTTATCCCGCCAGCGCCGCCATCACATAGACATCGAAGCGGTTGCTCTTGGTCTCGATAGCCATGCTGGGTTTGTGCTCATTGAGCCAGCCAGCATAGTCCGGTCGCTTCACCACTACCCGCTTTTGTGCCATCTTCAGCGCCGCCGGCAGCAGGGCATCGGCGTCAAGATCCGGCCCCACCAGCGACTGAAACACCCGCATCTCTTTTTTCACCAGCGCCGACTTCTGTTTGTGGGGGAACATGGGGTCGAGGTAGATGACGTCAGGCCGCTCGGTTAGCCCTAGCAAGGTCTCCACCGCCGGGCCGTGCAGCAACTGCATCCGCTCGCGCACCCAGGGGCCAATCTCCGGGTCTTCGGCGGCTCGAGCCAGACCATCCTGCAGCAGGGCGGCTACCACAGGGCTGCGTTCGATCAGGGTCACCTTGCAACCAAGAGAAGCCAGAACGAAGGCATCACGCCCCAGTCCGGCAGTGGCATCCACTACGGTCGGTGTGGCGCCGGCCTTGAGCCCCACTGCCTTGGCGATGGACTGGCCACGACCGCCGCCAAATTTGCGGCGATGGGCGACGGCCCCTTCGACGAAATCCACATAGACGGCCCCCAGCTTGGGCTCATCCAGCTTGCGCAACTCCAGCCGCTCCGGGGTAAACACCAGAGCAAACAGGGGAAGGTCGATTTGGCCAAGCTGGCTGGCCAGCGCGTCTGCCTGCGCGGCCTTGGCGGGGTCTTCGAGGAGGATTTGCATGGTCTCTGGATGCGTTCTAAGTTCAGTGAAGCGAGTGTACCACAACCCCCCTCATATCCCGGAGAATCCCATGCAGCTGCTGATAGCCCTGTTGCTTGCCGCCCAGAGCAGCACCAGTCTCAAGGTATGCGGTGTAGACTGGCCCCCCTTCTCCTACGCCGAACAGGGCAAACTGATGGAAGGGATATCGGTGGAGATCCATCAGGAAGCAACCAGACGCCTCGGAATGACCCTAACCCTGCTCGAACTGCCGTGGGGGCGCTGCGAACAGTATGTGAGTACCCAACTGGCTGATGGCATCCTCGACAATGCCCCCCTCCCCGACTGCTACCACTCTGATCTTGCTACCGCCTTCTATCCGCTGGCCGCCTATGTGCGCAGTGACAGTCCGCTACAGAACTTCTCGTGGGAGATGGCCAAGGGGCTGAAAGTAGGGATGGTCAGGGGCTATGACTATACCGACAAGATCAGGAACTTCACCGGATGGGACCCCATCAAGGCCCATTCAGACAAGCAGTTGCTGCTGTTGCTTGAGAAGAGCCGGGTTGACCTCATCATCCTCGACTACTTCTCGGCCCCCATCCTCTCCAGGGAGCAGGACGTCAAGATCCGCCCCCTCACCCCCTTTATCGACTCGACACCGCTCTACCTCTGTTTTGGCAAGCAGAAAGCAGACCTGTTGCCTGCCTACAACAAGGCGCTGCAACAGATGCTGGATGAAGGGGTACTGGATCGCATCTATCTGCGCTATCTCGGCGAGAATTACCGGACACTGCAAACGAAGCAGGCAGAGATGACATCGAAGGAGTAAACCCCCTAACTGATCTGCAGAAACATCCCCTTGTCATTGAGCTGCAGATATTCGGTGAGATCGTCATAGGCCAGCGGGCGGCTGAGCAGATAACCCTGGGTGAAGGCACATCCCTTCTGACAGAGGAAGTTGAGTTGCTCGCGGGTTTCTACCCCCTCAATCACCACCTGCATACCGAGGTTGTGCACTATGTTGATGATGCCGTCCAGCAGCATCCGATCCTGCTCGTTGAAGGGGATATGGCGCACAAAAGAGCGGTCGATCTTGACCAGATCCACCGGGAAAGAGCGCAGATAGTTGAGGGCCGAGTAGCCGGTACCGAAATCATCGATAGCCAGCTTGCAACCCGCCTCGCGCAGGGCATCGATCCGCACCCTGTGCTGATCACTGCTCTCCATCAGCAGAGATTCGGTGATTTCGATGACGATGTCGGCAGGATCGAGCCCGAAGTGCTGGATCACCTTGAGCCACTCGCTCGCCTCAGGGTCGATAGTCTGGAACTCCATGGTGGAGCGGTTAATCGACATCTGCAGATCAGGGAAGCCGGACTGCTGCAACCGAGCCAGATCCCGGCATGATTGCCACAACACCAGCGCACCCAGCCCCTGAATCAACCCCGCCTCTTCCGCCAGCGGGATAAACTCGGCTGGCGACACCTGTCCCCACTGGGGGTGATACCAGCGCACCAGCGCCTCAAGCTTGGCGACCCGACCGCTGCGGTTGTCCCAGATCGGCTGGTAGGCCATGGTTAACTGCTCCAGCTTGATCGCCTCCGCCAGATCCTGTTGCATCTGGTGGCGCTGACGCACCTCTTCCCGCATTGAGGAGCAGTAGGTACCGATCAACCGCCCCTGCCGCTTGGCGGCAAACAACGCTTGTTCGGCGTTTCGCAGCAGCTCGTCACTCTCGCTACCATCGACGGGGCAGAGGGTCATCCCCACGGTTGCCGTAACATAGAGATGCTGGTTGGCCAGCATAAAGGGACGGGTAAAGCTACCGATAACCTGCTTGGCAAACACCTCGGCCTGACGACGGGTGACGATGCCTGGCACCAGAAAGGCGAACTCGTCACCACCGATGCGGGCCACCAGGTCCTCGGTGCGCACCCGGCTCACCAGCCGGTCCGACACCTCCCGCAACAGGGCGTCACCGGCATGGTGATCCATGCTGTTGTTGACCGCCTTGAAGTTGTTGAGGTCGAGCACCATGAGCGCAAAGCGCTCGCCCCGCTCGCAGAAGCGGCTGAGACAGCGACTGAACAGCCAGCGGTTGGGCAGGCTGGTGAGGTTGTCATAGTTGGCCTGCGCGGCGATCTTCTGCTCGGCCAGTTTGGTTTGGGAGAGGTCGCTGAAGATGGCGATGTACTGGCTGATCCTGCCCCCTTCCCGCAGGGTGCTAATCATCAACTGCTGTGGATAGAGCTTGCCATTCTTGCGCTTGTTCCACACCTCACCACGCCATACCCCCACCCGCTCCAGCGCATGGTACATGTCGGCATAGAAGGTCTGATCGTGCAGCCCCGACTTGAGCAGGCTGGGGCGCTGGCCTCGCACCTCGTCACTGCTGTAGCCGGTGATCTGCTCGAAGGCCGGATTGACCGAGATGATGCGGCTATCGGCATCACAGACCAGGATCGCCTCGGAGAGATTGTCATAGACCCGGTGGGAGAGCTTGAGCTGCTCCGCATGGCGCTTGAGAGGATCGATATTCTCCAGCAGCACCATCAGGTAGTCCGGCTGCTGCTGCTTGTCACGGATCAGGGTGACGGTTACCCGCCCCCACAGGATCTGCCCCCCCTTGCAGAAGTAGCGCTTCTCCCGGGTGAAACTGCTGCGCTCGCCACGGCGGATCTCTTCGTAGCAAACGAGGCTGCCCTGCCAATCCTCGGGATGGTTGATGTCGGAGATGGATCGCTGCAGCAACTCGTCGAGGGGATAGCCAAGCATCTGCTCGATGGCCGGGTTGGCCCAGAGGATACGGCCAGCCAGATCCAGCTTACCGATCCCCACCGGAGCCTGGAACAGCATGCTCTGCAATGCATGGGACGGTTCAGGCAGAGGGGGGGGCAGCTGTCGTTGCAGCATCAGCGCCAGCTCACGACCCGCCAACGGAGCCAGCAACCGGAGTAACCCAATCACCTTGCTCATATTGGCCTGCGGCTGACGATAAAGCAGGGCGCAGATACCTATGGTCTCGCCATCTGCATTCCTGAGGACAATCCCGGCATAGGCCTGAGGTTGCCACTCCTGTGCAAGGGGAACGTTGGCAAAGAGCTGAAGCAGACGATCGCTGAACCAGGCTTCCCCCTCCTGCCAGGTAATGGCATCGGGAGAGTCAGTCAGTGGCAGCGTCAGGGCATCGGTGTCAAGGGAGGAGGGATAGGCGGTCTGAACCGTCAGGTGGGTAGCATTTGATTCCCTACTGGCGATCAGGACGACATCAGCCATCACAGCAGCGGCGATTTCACTCACAAAGGTATCGAAATATCCCTGGCCGCTCGAATGAGCCAGACTGGAGATGATTTGATAGACGGAATCGAGTGCTCGCCTCATGGCAAGTGGCTTTCTCTCCTTGAAGGTTAGAACACGACTCTACTGAAGAGCCGTGGGCAGTGCAAATATGCAATCAGCAAGATATTAAAAAGCCTTGAAAAAAGGGACCAAAAGGTCCCTTTTTGTCGCAGAAATCACGACTCGATCCCACTATGCCGCAAAACAGTGTACCTGCTTGAAGCTCACACAGGCGGCGGGTCAGGAATCTCAGGCAGCGATCCCGCTGTGTCGCAGCAGTGCATCCACCTTGGGCTCACGGCCACGGAAGGCTCGGAACAGCTCCATCGGCTCCTTCGAGCCCCCCTTCTCCAGAATATTCTTCAGGAAGGATTGGCCGGTGGCCGGGTTGAAGATCCCCTCCTCCTCGAAGCGGGAGAAGGCATCGGCAGAGAGCACCTCGGCCCACTTGTAGCTGTAGTAGCCCGCCGCATAGCCGCCCGCGAAGATGTGGGAGAAGCTGTGCTGGAAGCGGTTGAACGCCGGTGGCGTCATCACTGCTACCTGACTGCGTACCTCGTCCAGCAGCGCCGGGAGCTGTGCCGGATTGGCCGGGTCAAACTCCTGATGGAGACGGAAGTCGAACAGGGCGAACTCCAGCTGGCGCAACATCTGCATCGCCGCCTGGAAGTTGCGGGCGGTCAGCATCTTCTCCAGCAGATCGGCAGGCAACGGCTCGCCGGTCTCGTAGTGGCCGGAGATAAAGGCCAGCGCCTCGGACTCCCAGCACCAGTTCTCGAGGAACTGGCTCGGCAGCTCCACCGCATCCCAGGCCACGCCGTTGATACCGGCCACGCCGGCCACGTCGATGCGGGTCAGCATGTGGTGAATGCCGTGGCCAAACTCATGGAACAGGGTGACCACTTCGTTGTGGGTGAACAGCGCAGGCTTGCCATCCACCGGGCCGTTGAAGTTGCAGGTCAGGTAGGCCACCGGTTTTTGCAGCGAGCCATCCTGACGGTAGCGACGACCCAGACAGACATCCATCCAGGCCCCGCCCTGCTTGTGCTCGCGGGCGTAGAGGTCGAGATAGAAGCTGCCGCGCAGCTCGTCGTCGGCATCGAAGATGTCGTAGAAGCGCACGTCCGGGTGCCAGGTGTCGATGCCGAGGCGCTCGCGCACCTTCATGCCGAACACCCGCTTCACCACTTCGAACAGCCCCTTCACCACCTTGCTGGCGGGGAAGTAGGGGCGCAGCTGCTCGTCGGAGATGGAGAATTTGTGCTGCTTGAGCTTCTCGGCGTAGTAGGCGAGATCCCAGGCTGCCAGCTCGCTCTGACCATGCTGCTCGGCGGCGAAGGTGCGGATCTCCTCCAGCTCAGCCTTGCCTTGTGGCAGGGATTTGGCCGCCAGATCGGTGAGGAAGCTCACCACCTGTTCGGTCTTGTCCGCCATCTTGGTGGCCAAGGAGAGCTCGGCATAGTTGGCAAAGCCCAGCAACTGAGCCAGTTCGCGGCGCAGGGTGAGCAGCTCGCTCATGATGGCGGAGTTGTCCCACTTGCCCGCATTGGGGCCCTGATCGGAAGCGCGAGTGGTGAAGGCTTCGTACATCTCGGCGCGCAGCTCGCGGTTGTCGGCATACATCATCACCGGCAGGTAGGAAGGGATATCCAGCGTGAACAGCCACCCCTCTTTGCCTTTAAGTTCAGCCATCTGACGGGCAGCGGCACGCACGCTGTCGGGCAGACCGGCCAATTCGGCTTCATCGCCCACCAGCTTGTGCCAGCCCTGGGTCGCATCCAGCACGTTGTTGCTGAAACGGGAGGCCAACTCGGAGAGGCGGGCCTGAATTTCGCCGTAACGCTGCTGCGCCTCGGCAGGCAGACCGATGCCAGAGAGGCGGAAGTCACGCAGGGTATTCTGGATCTCCTTGCGCTGGGCGCCGCTCAGCAGCGGGAAATCATCGCTCTGGGAGAGGGCCAGATAGGCCTGATAGAGCCCTTCATGCTGACCAACATAGGTCTGGAATTCGGAGAGCAGCGGCAGGCAGGCGTCATGGGCCTCGCGCAGCGCTTCGCTATTGAGTACGGAGTTGAGGTGGCTGACCGGTGACCAGATCCGTGACAGGCGGTCATTTACCTCTTCCAGCGGGGCAATCAGGCTATCCCAGGTATGGGGATCACGCTGGGCCAGCACATCGCTGATCTTCTGCTTGCAGTCAGCAATCGCCTGAATCACGGCAGGCTGAACCTGCTCCGGCTTGATCTGGCTGAAAGGGGGCAGAGAATCCATTGTCAGCAAAGGGTTATTCATCCCGGTTACCTCTTGTTTGGTCTTGAACAGACCGCTTTAGCAGCTCTGTATGGCTTTCTAACATGTGGCCAAGCCACGCAATAATCAAGCGGGAATCCGCCACAACCCTGTACTTTTCCAGCCATTGCGACCCGGATCTCTGCCATTGCCGCTGTTTTGTCATCAACAGTCAGTAACAGGATGAATCTGTGAGCTTTTTTGGCTCTTACCGCTACTTTAAAGGGGCAACAAGTCGCCATTTACCGACGCCACCGCTGCTTCCCAGGCACTGTAATGGTCAATCAGGGGTACTGACTGAATGTGGGCGGCGTAACAAATTATCAATATATTTCAGTTAATTAGAATCAAAACCAACTATTGATTAATTTATTTTCAAGCATCTATCATAGGCAGCCTGCCATGCAGGTCACTTGATTCTCTGTGCTGCACAGAAATCGGGTGAAAAAGGCAAAGTGACCCGAAAGGGCGCGACGCAAAGCCACCGGTCTAAGGGAAAACACCTATGACAGCGGGGCTGCCCCCGGGGACGTCCGGTCACAACCGACGCCCTATTTGCACCGTACGGAGAGACAATGAACAAACTCAAATTATCCCTGCTTGGCTGCCTGCTCGGCATGGGCACCCCCATGGCATATGCCGCCAGTGCCGGTCAGGCGATGGTCAACCCCCAGTCCGGCGTAGTGGTCGGCTACTGGCACAACTGGTGTGACGGCTCGGGCTACAAGGGCGGTATCGCCCCCTGCGTCAAGCTCGATCAGGTCAACCCGCAATACAACGTGGTCGATGTCTCCTTCATGAAGGTCTATGGCAGCGATCCCATCCCCACCTTCAAACTCGACCCGGCCATCGGCATGAGCGAAAGCCAGTTTATCGAGCAGATCGCCGAGCTGAACCGTCAGGGCCGTGCCGTGCTGCTGGCGCTGGGCGGTGCCGATGCACACATCGAGCTGCGCAAGGGTCAGGATCAGGCCTTTGCCGACGAGATCATCCGTCTGGTGGAGACCTACGGCTTCGACGGGCTGGATATCGATCTGGAACAGGCCGCCATCACCGCCGCCGACAACCAGACCGTGATCCCGGCAGCCCTGCGTCTGGTCAAGGATCACTACCGCGCCCAGGGGAAAAACTTCCTCATCACCATGGCGCCGGAGTTCCCCTATCTGACCCAGACTGGCGCCTACATCCCCTATATCCGCAATCTGGAAGGGTACTACGACTGGATCAACCCCCAGTTCTACAACCAGGGTGGCGACGGTATCTACATCGATGGCATCGGCTGGATTGCCCAGAACAACGATGCCCTGAAAGAAGAGTTCATCTACTACATGGCGGATTCGCTGAGCAACGGTACCCGCGGCTTCTACAAGATCCCCCATGACAAGCTGGTGTTCGGCATTCCGACCAACATCGACGCCGCCGCCACCGGCTATGTGCAGGATCCGCAGAAGCTCTACAACGCCTTCAACCGCCTCAAGAGCGAGGGGCAACCGCTGCGCGGCGTGATGACCTGGTCCATCAACTGGGACATGGGCCGCAACGCCGCCGGTCAGTCCTACAACGAATCCTTCATCAAGAGCTACGGCCCATTCATACACGATCAGGAGATCACGCCCCCGGACGACAACGGCAAGCCGGTGTTCAGCGGCCTGAGCGATGCCCGCATCAAGCAGGGCACCGCCTTTGATCCGCTGGCCGGTGTCAGCGCCAACGACAAGGAAGATGGCGACCTGACTGGCCAGATCCAGGTGGAAGGCTCGGTAGACAGCCAGTGCATCGGCCTCTATCCCCTCACCTACAAGGTGAGCGACAGCGACAACCAGACAACCGAGCAGATTCGCACCGTCGAGGTCTACAGCATGAAGCCGGTGTTCAGCGGTGTCACCGACACCACGCTGGAGCTGGGTACCCCCTTCGATCCGATGAGCGGCGTCAGCGCCCACGATGAGGAAGATGGCGACCTGACCGCCCAAATCAAGGTCAGCGGCAGCGTCGACAGCAGCAAGGTCGGCCGCTACACCCTCACCTATCAGGTGAGCGACAGCGCCGGTCAGCAGGTAACCCAGCAGCGCAACGTGACCGTCAGGGAGCAGGGCGCCGTCTGTGAAAACAGCTGGGATGCCAAGAAGGTCTACGTGGGCGGCGACATCGTCAGCCACAACGGCAAGAACTGGCTGGCAGGCTGGTGGACCCAGAACGAAGAGCCGGGCACCACGGGTGACTGGGGCGTCTGGCGCGTACAGGGCGACAGCGACTGCGGCGGCACAACGCCACCCGCAGAAGGCAGCAGCGACTTCACCGTCAGCGCCATGGGCTCCGACTACACCATTGTCAACGGTCAGGTCAGCATCCGTTTCAACGTGACCACCGCCAACCCGGTACAGATCACCGCGACTCTGGAGCAGAGCGGCCACAGCCACGGTACCACCAGCAGCCAGGTGAACGGCACCAGCACCCTGGTGCTGCAGGGCAGCAATGTGACCGACGGTAGCTACGAAGTAGTCATCACCGGTCTGGCAGATGGCCAGAAGCCGGTGGTACAGCGCTTCCCGGTTGCGCTGACCGAAGAGAGCAACGGCGGTAGCGAAGGTGACTACCCGGCCTACGCTCCCAACACCGGCTATCAGGCCGGTGATCGGGTCAGCAATGCCGGTGGCAACTACGAGTGCAAACCCTGGCCCTACAGCGGCTGGTGTGGCGGCTCGACCAGCCACTATGCACCGGGTACCGGCTCTGCCTGGAGCGATGCCTGGATCAAGCTCTGACCTTGCCCCAACCACTAACGGGGGCCGACAGGCCCCCGCCCATATCCTGCCCATCGGCCACGCTGCCGATGGGCAGGATGCACTGACCCGGACGGGTTAGCCCTTCTCTTTTACATGCTTGCCAACCACCCAAAAACGTCCAACAACAACCAAGATAAGGAAATCACCATGCCAAGAACCACCAAGCTTGCCACCCTGCTCGGTTTGCTGCTGTCGGCCCATGTCGTGGCCGATGAGCGCGAACAAGCCTATTTCAAACAAACCTATCAGGAGCACTACGAGCAGATGACGGCGCGTCTCGCCGCGCTGCACCAGAGTGCGGCTGACGAGCAGAACGTGATCATCAAGGATGGCAAGCGCCACCTTGCCATCAACGGCCTGCTCTACCCGCTGACGGCGGATAACCACATCCTGTTTGATCTGCCCAAACCCCACTTTTTCGACGAAACAGCCATTCGTAACGTCTTTGATTTCTTCGATGAGGAGTGGGAGCTGACCTGGTACGACGGTGGGGTCGTAGCAGTCAACAAACGCTTTGGCAACTATGACTACGGCAACGGCTGTCTGCTGGAGTACTTCCCCCACGGCCAGATCCAGAATGGCGAACGCACCCGGGTGGTGATGGAGACCAGCTCCTGCAGCGTCAACTCGTTTGCCACCTCGCTGCAATATCTGGACAAAGGCGAGGAGCTGGCGGCCGACCAGCTGGGGCTGGACGCCAGCCTGATCACGGCGGTCGAGCGCTATCAGGATCGGCTCTATGTCAGCCAGAACGGCAATCCGGGCCATGTGGCCATTATCGATATCCCGAGCCGCCAGCAGATTGGCGAGATCCGCGGCACCGAAACCGGCAGTGCCACGGCCTACAACCAGGTCAGCGAACTGTTTGTCCGCAACAACCTGCTCTACGTGGTCTCGCGCTACTCGCACCGGGTCGATATCTTCGATCTGGCCGACAAGCATCGCCATGTCACCACCCTGGGAACCGGTCGGGATTCCGGCAGCAACAGCCTGCACCGCGCCCAGGCCGTCTTTGCCAATCAGGATTACGTGCTGGTGGCCGATGCGCTGAGCGAGATCAAGGTCTACCGCCAGCAGGATGTGACGCCGGAGAACAGCCTCAAGACCCCCATCGCCGGTCGGCTCGCCTTTGAAGGAAAATACAGCCACCGTCTGGTGCAACTCCATCAGGTGGGTGACTATCTCCTGGCCCATACAGCCGGCAAAAACTACTACATCTATGACTTGCGCAAACTGGCTGATGCCATCGCCAGCAACACCCCGCTGGCGCCTGAGCAGGTGATCGCCGACAGCAATCTGCAAAAAATCGACAGGGATGACGATCGGCTGGTGGTGAACTTCAAGGACCGCATCGAGTGGCATGATGCCGATACCCTGATCGCCAACGACTTTCAGTTCAAGAACCCGACCTTTACTGTTCGGGAGATCAACCAGCAGCCCGTGGCGGCGCTGAAAGATCTCCAGCTGGCGGGCTCGGCACTTGTCACCGCCAACGAACGCGGCCTGGGTTTCAACCAGCTGCTGAGCAAGGAGATCAGCTTCACGGCCGACGAGCAGTTGCCGGCTCGCCCGCTGATCTTCGATCAGCTGATGCCGGCCGCAGTCAGCTACATACTGCGCAATGACGAACCCTACGAGGTGCTGATCGATCGCGCCCAGCGTTCGGTCAACATCAATTCGCTGGTCAAGACCGAGCTGCTTGATAACGACACGGTGCGCATCACCAACTATGCCGCCAAAGAGCTGCATGACATCAATATCGAGTCACGCCTGAACGGTATCAACAAGTGGCTGATCCTGGGCCAGCTCGATCGCCTGCCCGCCTATGCCCAAATCACCCTGCCACTGAGCGCCTTTGGCGAGCAGGGACGCTTCAACAGCGCCAGCCGCGATGGCGTGTTTGATCTCAACAACCTGCTCGACAACAGCATCAATCTGCCTGCCCAGTTCGAGCACAGGTTCAGCTCCAACTCGGATCCGTTTGCCCAGAAGCTGGCACGCCTCAAGCCAAGCTGGAACGTGCGCTTCGCCACCAACACCAGCGGCTCCTGGCGCCCCATCAATGCCCTCTACGCTCGCGAATGGCTGATCATCGCCACCAACCTGGCCTACATGGTCTCGACCGAGGAGTTCAAGCACGTCTGGTACAACTTCAAGGCGGTGAACGGCTACGAGATGTTCGGCAATGGCGGCAACAGCTATGTGCCGAACGGGATCTTTACGGCAGCCGATTATGACTACTACTACCACAGCCTGATGAAGCGCCCCTACCTCAACCTGGGGATCACCGCCATGGGGGGCGGGCTGGGGAGTGGTGGCATCACCGGGGTCGATACCTTTAACTTTGTCAGCCACTACTACGGCAGCTGGGGCATCATTGCCCACGAATTTGGCCACGGCTTCGATGGGAAGTCCTACAGCCATGAGAGCGCGTTTGCCCGTGGCAGCCACGGCTGGCATCCGCTGATGACTGGTATGGCCAACTACCATATCCGCAAGGGCGACCTGCCCTATCTGGACGATGATCTCAACGGTTTCCACAAGCCGGAAAACGACATCTATCGCTACAACTCGGTCAGCCAGGGGGCTCGCAAGCACCGCGCTGACAGCCACATGTACTATACCGACCACTACTTCATGCAATTCTCCACCATGCCGCAAGGCTGGGTAGCCAACGGCAGCGACTTCAGTGCCGGGCAGCTGGCGGCCCTGAACAATCAGGAGCGACTGCTGATGGGCTGGATCCCCAAGGAGTCGGAGAAAGGCAATCTCTGCCGGTTCACCTTCCAGGATGGCGAGCAGTACTACGGCTACGTCGAACAGCAGGCTGATGGTCTGCTCTGTGATGCCGGATCCCTGATCCGTTATCGTCAGCCCGATGGCCAGTTTGTGCCGCTGGTCTCGGCCATCAACCAGTTTGACTGGCTGTCACTCCACCACAAGGGCAAGCTGGATCAGCCAGTACTGCACCAGAATGGTCGCCAGCTCTGCTACAAGAATGTGGCGGGCTTTTACGGTATCGGCTTCGTCAATGACAACAACCAGTGCACCCAGTTGCCCAACGTCTATCAGACCAATGGCAAGCACTGGCTGACCAGCTCCGGCTGGACCGGTCTGACCTACCTGAGCGGAGACTTCATCCTGCCCACTACCGGTAGCAGCAGTGACTTCACCGTCACCGACCTGGCGTCTGAATATTCCATCGTTAACGGCGCGCTCGACTTCAGCCTGACGCTGACCACCGCCAACCCGGTGACCGTCACCGCGACCCTGTTGCAGGATGGCAATCCGGTCGCTACCGGCAGCGCTCTGATCGATGGTCAGGGTTCCCTGCAGCTGACGCAGTCGGGCCTTGCGGCCGGCAGTTACGAGCTGTTGCTGGCGGGCATGGCGGAGGGGAGCAAGCAGGGCTTCGAGCGCCGCTTCACCCTGACGTTGGTGGAACAGGCTCCGGGTGGTGACAGTGACGGTGGTAACGGCAGCTACCCGGCCTATGTTGCGGGCACCGCTTATCAGAGTGGCGAACGGGTCAGCAATGCAGGTGACGACTACGAGTGCAAACCCTGGCCCTACAGCGGCTGGTGTGGCGGCTCGACCAGCCACTATGCGCCGGGTACCGGCAGCCACTGGAGCGATGCCTGGATCAAGCTGTAATCAGCTAGCCATAACAAAGAGGGGGAGCCATCGGCTCCCCCTCTCGTTTATCTCTTCAACCCGGCTTAACGGACATCTTCCTTCAACCACTGCGCCACGCGCTTGGCGAAGTAGGTGAGGATGCCATCGGCCCCGGCCCGCTTGAAGCAGAGCAGGGACTCCATGATGGTCTCCTTCTCTTTCAGCCAGCCGTTCTGGATCGCCGCCATGTGCATGGCGTACTCGCCGCTGACCTGATAGGCGAAAGTCGGCACGCCGAACTGATCCTTCACCTGACGAACCACGTCCAGATAGGGCATGCCCGGCTTGACCATCACGCTGTCGGCCCCTTCCTGAATATCCAGCGCCACTTCGTGCAGGGCTTCGTTGCTGTTGGCCGGATCCATCTGATAGGTGGCCTTGTTGCTCTTGCCGAGGTTGCCGGCAGAGCCAACCGCATCACGGAACGGGCCGTAGTAGCAGGAAGCGTACTTGGCGGAGTAGGCCATGATCTGGGTGTTGATGAAGCCGTTCTCTTCCAGTGCCGCGCGGATGGCACCGATGCGGCCATCCATCATGTCGGACGGCGCGACTATATCGACTCCGGCCTCGGCGTGGGAGAGCGCCTGCTTGATCAGGATCTCGGTGGTGATGTCGTTCAGCACATAGCCTTCGTCATCGATGATGCCGTCCTGCCCGTGGGTGGTGAACGGATCGAGCGCCACGTCGGTGATGACCCCGAGTTCCGGGAAGCGGGCCTTGAGGGCACGCACGGTGCGCTGGGCCAGCCCGTTCGGGTTGTAGGCCTCTTCCGCCATCAGGCTCTTGCTCTCCAGCGGAGTGACCGGGAACAGGGCGATGGCGGGTACGCCCAACTCCACCAGCTCGGCAGCCTCTTCCAGCAACAGATCGATGGAGAGACGCTCCACCCCCGGCATGGAGGGAACGGCTTCCCGACGGTTCTCCCCCTCCAGCACGAACACCGGATAGATGAGATCGTTGACGGTCAGTACGTTCTCGCGCACCAGACGACGGCTGAAATCATGTTTGCGCAGACGGCGCAGGCGGCGGCCCGGAAAGGCGCCCGGAAGAGTTGTAGCCATGAATCACTCCTGGAGAGGAAGTTGGAAGAACGCGGCGGAGGTGGCCCGGGTATGGGCCAGCAAGGCCTCGGGCGCTTCACCACGACAGGCCGCCACCACCTGGGCGATGTGCGGCAAAAAAGCGGGTTCGTTGCGTTTCGGGCGCGGTTTCAGATCTCGCGGCACCAGATAGGGGGCATCGGTCTCGATCATCAGCCGACCGGCCGGAATACGCGCTACCTGTTCGCGCAGCAGCTGACCACGCCGCTCATCGCAGAGCCAGCCGGTCACCCCGATATGCAGCCCCAATGCCAGACACTCGTCCAGCTCCTCATCGGAACCGGTGAAGCAGTGCAGCACGGCACCCGGCAGCTTCGGCAACCAGGGACGGAGGATCTCGATAAAACGGGCGTGGGCATCGCGGCAGTGGAGAAACACCGGCATCCCTAGTTCGGCGGCCAGCGCCAGCTGGGCGTCGAATACCACATTCTGCACCGGACGGGGGGAGAAGTCGCGGTTGTAGTCGAGACCGCACTCGCCAATAGCGACCACCTGCGGCAACGCCGCCAGCTCGCGCAGGGCGGGCAGGGTCGCTTCATCGACACTCTTGGCATCGTGAGGGTGTACCCCGGCGGTGGAGAAGCAGTAGCCCGGCCAGCGGGCGGCCAACCCGGCGCTCTCGCGGCTGCCAGCCAGATCGGTACCGGTGAGGATCAACGCCTCCACCCCGGCGGCACGGGCACGGGCCACCAGCTCAGGCTGTTCACCGGCGAACTGGCTGCTGGTCAGGTTTAAACCGATATCGATCATGGAATGAGACGTTCCGAACAAAAGGAATACATATCAGGTATTTGAAAACCATCTACCGAATGGGGTCTTACCATACGCCTCGAACGGGAGCATGAAAAGAGGAAGGGAGCCTCAGCTCCCCTCGTTCTGCTATTCCTGCGGACGTCGTCATCCTCTCGCCGTCCGGCAAACAGGTGACGAACAGAGCCTCAGCTCTCCCCATCCGGTTGTTCCTGTTGCTCTTCATCTTCTTTCTTCACGTAGAAGCGGGCAAAGAACAGACCTATCTCCCACAGCGCCCACATCGGGATGGCAAGCAGGGTCTGGGAGAAGACATCAGGCGGCGTCAGCAGCATGCCGACCACAAACACCCCGACGATAACGTAGGGACGTTTCTCCTTCAGGTTTTGCGGTGTGGTCACGCCGGTCCAGCAGAGCAGTATGGTCGCCACCGGAATTTCGAACGCCACCCCGAACGCGAAGAACAGGGTCAGTACGAAGTCCAGATAGCTGGCGATGTCGGTCGCCACCGTCACCCCTGCAGGTGCTGTGCTGGTGAAGAAACCGAACACCAGCGGGAACACCACGTAGTAGGCGAACGCCATCCCCGCATAGAACAGCAGGGCACTGGAGACCACCAACGGCATGATCAGGCGCCGCTCATGCTGGTACAGACCGGGGGCGATAAAGGCCCAGGCCTGATAGAGCAGATAGGGGATCGCCACGAAGAAGGAGACCACCAGGGTCAGCTTGATCGGCGTCAGGAAGGGGGTCGCCACATCCGTCGCGATCATGCTGGTCCCTTCCGGCAACTGGCTGAGCAGCGGCTGGGCCACGAAGTCGTAGATGTTGTTGGAGAAGTAGATCAGCGCCAGAAACACCACGAGGATGGCGGTAATGGAGCGCAGCAAACGGGTTCTCAGCTCAACCAGATGGCTGATCAGGGGTTGTTCGGCCTGACTCATGGCTTCACCTCCCCTTTTACTGCGGAGTCGCTGACCGGCACCGGCTCGCTCTCCCGCTGGCTGTTGACCGGCGGCACGTCGTGGCTCAGCTGCACCGCAGGCTCCACCGGCGTGACAGGCTCAGCCTGGGCGACCGGCTCGGGGCGCGGCGGACGGATCTCGTTCTCCACCTGATAGGGGCGATTGACCGACTGGGCCGCCGCCTTGAGCTGTTCGATGGACTCCTGCAGCTCGGGGCTCAGGTTGCTCATCTGCAACTGTTCCGCCTTCTTCAGGTCGTTATGCAGCTCTTGCAACTTGAGCTCCTGCTCCAGCTCGGACTTGACCGAGTTCGCGGTCGAACGAATGAGGCGGATCCAGTGGGTAGCCGTGCGGATGGCAACCGGCAGCCGCTCGGGCCCCAGTACCACCAGTGCTACCACACCGATAACGACCAGCTCCCAAAAACCGATATCGAACATGGCTTAGGCCTGGTCTTTGTCTTTCTGCTTGGCGGTCTCACTGCTCTGAGTGGCCGCTTCGTTCAGCTGTTTCGGGGGAAACTCGGCATCTTTCTGCTCGGCCTTGGCATCAGCCGGCTCGTCGGAGAGGGCTTTCTTGAACCCTTTGACCGCCGCGCCCAGATCACCGCCAATGCCGCGCAGTTTCTTGGTACCGAACAGCAGCACGACGATGACTGCGATGATCAACAATTGCCAAATACTGATACCACCCATGATTTTCTCTCCAGAACAGGCGCCTGACGGCGCGGTTGTTGATTAATGGGAACGGGTTCGCAACCAGCCGACCAGCCAGCAGAGGGCTGCACCGGCGAGACTGGCTTGTCCCCACTCAATGTGTTGTTTTTGGGTCAGCAAGAATACACCCGCCAATAGCAGGCTGGCTCCAACCCCTAAGAGGTAGCGGGCCTGCCCCTGCCGACGGCTGTGACGGCGGAACTCGGCAAACATCTGGTCGAAATGACGCTGCTGATGACGGGTCTGGCGCAGGGTCTCATAGACCAACTCCGGCAGCTCCGGCAGCTTCTCCGCCCAGAATGGCGCCTTCTCCTTGATAGCGTTCAATACCGACTTGGGCCCGACCTGTTCGTGCATCCAGTTTTCGAGGAACGGCTTGGCGGTCTGCCACAAATCGAGCTGCGGGTAGAGCTGACGCCCCAACCCTTCCACATAGAGCAGGGTCTTTTGCAGCAGCACCAACTGCGGCTGCACCGTCATATGGAAGCGACGCGCGGTGTTGAACAGGTTGAGCAGCACGTGACCGAACGAGATCTCGGAGAGCGGCTTCTCGAAGATGGGCTCCAGCACGGTGCGGATGGCGAACTCGAACTCGTCCACCTTGGTGTCTGCCGGTACCCAGCCCGACTCCACGTGCAGCTCTGCCACCCGACGATAGTCGCGGTTGAAGAAGGCGAGGAAGTTCTCAGCCAGATAGCGTTTATCTTCCCGATTGAGGGTACCGACGATGCCGCAGTCGATGCCGATCCAGAGCGGGTTTTCCGGGTGTTCGTAAGAGACGAAGATGTTGCCCGGGTGCATATCGGCGTGGAAAAAGCTGTCGCGGAACACCTGAGTGAAGAAGACCTCTACCCCGCGCTCGGCCAGCAGCTTCATGTTGGTGCCGTTGGCTTCCAGCGCCGGGATATCGGAGACCGGAATACCGTAGATGCGCTCCATCACCAGCACCTGCTCGCGGCAGAGATCGGTGATGATTTCAGGCACATAGAGCGCCTCGGAGCCGGTGAAGTTGCGGCGTAGCTGGATGGCGTTGGCCGCCTCGCGCATCAAATTCAGCTCGTCGAGGATGGTCTTGCGATACTCCTCCACCACCTCGATGGGGCGCAGCCGCGCGCTCTGGGGCACGAAGCGGGCCACCAGACGGGCCAGCGCCTGCATCAGTCGCAGGTCGGCCTCGATGACTGGCTCGATATCGGGGCGGATCACCTTGATGACGATCTCGCGGCCACTCTCCTTCAGGCGGGCGGTATGCACCTGGGCGATGGAGGCCGACGCCAGCGGCGTCTCGTCGAAGTCGTCAAACAGGGTTTCGATGGGACAACCCAGGCTCAGCTCGATCTGCTGGCGCGCCGCCTGACTACAGAAGGGGGGCACCCTGTCCTGCAGCAGGGCCAGCTCCTCGGCGATATCCGGCGGCAGCAGGTCGCGGCGGGTCGAGAGCATCTGGCCAAACTTGATGAAGATGGGGCCGAGAGCCTCGAAGGCGAGGCGGATGCGGGCTCCGCGGCTGAGATCCGGTTGTTTGTTCTTGAGCCAGAACAGGGAGCGACGGGCCAGACGACCCGGCCAGGGTTGATAGCGGGCGGGCACCAGTTCGTCGATGCCCTGCTCCAGCAGGATGGTGATGATGCGATAGAGGCGTTTGAACTCCTTCGGGGTCATCAGGTCACCTGCTGTTCGAAGCGGGCCAGCCGCAGTTCGACGGCCTTGAGCTGCTGGGCCAGCACCTCGACGTCATCGTTGAAACTCGCCACTTCCAGCGGGCCGGGTGCGAGGCGGGCCTCTTCGGTCAGATATTCCGCCAGCTGGCTGAGGGTGCGGCACAGCTCGCGACCGACCAGGCGACGCGCCTGACGGGCACCACTGAACAGGGTGTGGGCCAGCACGTCGCCGGTATAGCGCGACAGCTCCTCCTCCCAGTCGATATCCAGCTCACCCAGCAGCACGCTAAATGCCTGCACCAGCTGGGGATCACCGCTCAGATCCAGCTTCTCCTCGCGGATATAGCGGGTCAGAGCGGACGGTTCTTTCAGCAGACCGAGGGCGGTCAGCGACAGGCTGAGCACCGCATCGGCCTCACCTTCATGCTGGGCCAGCACATCCAGCCGACGCTCGGAGAAGACAAACCAGAGCGGCTTGAGTTCACGCAGCTCCAGCTTGAACACCTTGCCCACCAGTTTGCGCAGCCGCTCCGGGCTCTGTTTGTCCAGCGCCAGCAACTGGTTGAGGCTGGTTTCGATCACCGCGGTGACCATGGCATCCATCGGCATAGGCAACCTTAAAACTTGTAACCGCGGTGCAGGGCGACCACACCCTGAGTCAGATTGAAGTACTCCACCTGCTCGAAACCGACATTTTCCATCATGCCGGCCAGGGTCTGCTGATCC
The DNA here is from genome assembly GCF_049173735.1 of Aeromonas sp. 602396. Lineage (NCBI taxonomy): Bacteria > Pseudomonadati > Pseudomonadota > Gammaproteobacteria > Aeromonadales > Aeromonadaceae > Aeromonas > Aeromonas sp. 602396. Next base: position 67,519 of record NZ_JAAKSD010000019.1, read on the forward strand.
GGGTGCATACGAATAGACTCTGCCAGATATTTGTAGCTTTCACTGTCGTTCGCGACGATTTCGCCCATTTTCGGCAGCAGTTTGAAGGAGTAGAGGTCATAGAGCTTGGCGATCACTTCACTGACCGGCTTGGAGAACTCCAGCACCAGCAGACGGCCACCCGGCTTGAGCACCCGGAACATGGAGGCGAGCGCCTTGTCCTTGTCGGTGACGTTGCGCAGGCCGAAGCCGATGGTGATGACGTCGAAGTGGTTATCCGGGAAGGGGAGCGCCTCGGCATTGGCCTGCACGTAGGAGACGTTGTTGGCGACCCCCAGATTGCGCAGCTTGTCGCGGCCCACTTTCAGCATGGAGTCGTTGATATCTGCCAGCACCACCTGACCGGTCTCGCCGACGATGCGGGAGAACTTGGCGGTCAAGTCACCGGTACCACCGGCCAGATCCAGCACCTTCTGGCCCTTGCGCACACCGGAACAGTCGATGGTGAAGCGCTTCCACAGGCGGTGGATGCCGAACGACATCAGATCGTTCATCAGATCATACTTGGCTGCCACCGAATGGAAGACACCTGCTACCAGAGTTTCCTTCTCGGTCGCGGCCACGGTTTTAAAGCCAAAATGCGTTGTCGTTGCTTGTTCTGACATCCCTTAAACACCCATAGAGCAAAGAATGGCCGCCAGTTTACCAGAGCCACTGGCGTCCGGACACCTTAAACCCGGCTCGCAACCAACTGCATGCCCAGCACCACCATGGCCAGACAGAGGAAGAGATTGAGACCGATATTGAGCAGCGCTTTCAGATAGGCCCCATGTTGAGCCAGCACTACCGTATCGAGGGCAAAGGAAGAGAAAGTAGTCAGGGCACCGAGGATCCCCACCATCAGCAGCGGCTTCATCGGGTGTTCTACCACATGACCATGACTGATGAGGGCGAATGCCACCCCCATGATGAAAGAGCCCACCACGTTGACCACCAGAGTCCCGTAAGGAAAGTGGCGCCCCAGCAGCAAGGCCATCAGTTCGGCAATCCCAAAACGAAGGCAGGCGCCGATGGCGCCCCCTGCAGCAACATAGAACCAGGTTTGCATGGTGTCACTCCCTCAGGGTCAGGCCGCCATTATGTCGCAATGGCGGCCCTTGTGCCCAGAGGCGGAACTAATCGACATCCAGCCTGATTGAAATCTCAGCGGCGAAAATCGATGGGCTCTGGCTGACCCAGCACGATTTCGGTCTGGGCCGGGCGGGTCTGGGCAATCGCCTTGCCGTTGCGGATCGAGTAACGCACCGGCACCTGGCGGCGCACCGCATCAAAGCCATTATCGGCGGGCAGGATCAGCAGGTTGGCTGGTTTGCCCACCTCGATACCATAGCGATCCTGCACATTCAGGGTGCGGGCGCTGTGGCTGCTGATCAGCTTCAGACCGTCGTTGATCTGCTCGTAACCCATGATCTGGCAGACATGCAGCCCCATGTGCAGCACCTGCAACATGTTGGCAGTGCCCATGGGATACCAGGGATCGAACACGTCGTCGTGACCGAAGCAGACGTTGATGTTCGCCTCCAGCATCTCCTTCACCCGGGTAATGCCGCGGCGTTTGGGATAGGTATCGAACCGCCCCTGCAGGTGAATGTTCACCAGCGGATTGGCCACAAAGTTGATGTCCGCCATCTTCAGCAGCCGGAACAGGCGGGAAGCATAAGCGCCGTTGTAGGAGTGCATGGCGGTGGTGTGGCTGGCGGTGACTCTATGACCGATACCCCGCTCGTAGGCCAAGGTCGCCAGCGTCTCGATAAAGCGAGACTGCTCGTCATCGATTTCGTCACAGTGCACATCGACCAGAACCTGATACTTCTCGGCAAGATCGAAGATGTAGTGCAGACTTTCGACACCATATTCCCGGGTGAACTCGAAATGGGGAATAGCACCGATCACATCGGCCCCCAGCTTGAGCGCCTCCTCCAGCAGTGCCTTGCCATTCGGGTAGGAGAGGATCCCCTCCTGCGGGAAGGCAACGATCTGCAGCTCGACCCACTCCTTCATCTCCTCCCGCACTTCCAGCATCGCCTTGAGCGCGACCAGATTGGGATCGGAGACATCGACGTGAGTACGGACAAACTGGATGCCGTTGGCGATCTGCCACTTCAGCGTCTGGATGGCACGCTGTTTCACATCCTCATGGGTCAGCAGCGCCTTGCGCTCGGCCCAGCGCTCGATCCCCTCGAACAGGGTGCCGGAGAGGTTCCAGCTCGGCTCGCCCGCCGTCTGGGTGGTATCGAGGTGAATATGGGGCTCGATAAAGGGCGCGATGGCAAGACCGCCCTCCCCGTCCAGCACCCGACCGGCGACGGCATGTTCGTCATGGGGTTCGATGGCTGTGATGACCCCATCCTGACAGCGGATCTGCCACAACCCTTCCCGATCGGCCAAACGAATATGTTGAATCAGCATTTGTTAGCTTCCTGTACCAGAACCGGCCGCTGGGTGAGGCGAACCAGAATGAAATAGGTGAAGGCGGCGCCCAATACCGCGTTGAGTGGCACTATGCCCGGCAGCGACTTGCCGACAGCCACCCCGACTGCCGTGGCGACCAGCGCCTGCCAGCGCACCGTCTCGAACTGCTGATCGGCAAACTGACGGTAACGCTCACGATTGAGCAGGAAATCCATGATGATAATGCCACCGATCGGCGGAATTGCCGTACTCAAAAAGGCCAGCCAGCCGACAAAGTTGTTGTAAAGCCAGAGGGCACAGGCGGTGCCGACTAGGCCGTTGATCACGCTGAGCGGCTTGCTCTTGAGACCGGTAATATTGGCAAAACCGAGGCCGGAGGCGTAGAGAGCGTTGTCGTTGGTGGTCCAGATATTGAGGCCCAGCACCAGAATGGCGGGGATCAACAGCCCCTGCATCAGCATCACTTCCGAGATATCGGCCTGCCCCGTTACCGCCGCACCAGCTGCACCGAAGACGAACATTAGCGTGTTGCCCAAAAAAAACGCCACCATGGTAATCATGACGGCGCCCCAGGGTTTGCGACCAAAGCGAACAAAGTCGGCGGTCAGGGTTCCTGCACTGATAAAGGAACCAACCACCATGGTCAACGCCGTGGTGAACTCGATGGGATTGCTTGGTTGTACCTGCTGCAGTGCAGCCATGCCACCGGTCGAGGTCACCGCCAGCCAGACCGAGTAGCCGCCAAGCAGTGCAATGGCCGGTACGGCCACAAAGCTCAGCACCATCAGGGCGGAGATACCGAAGTAGACGGTTACCGTCATCAGAATGCCCGAAATGGCGATCAACCAGTTCACATCGATGCCGGTCGCCTTCTGCACCGGCAGGGCAAACATCGCCACACCAACGCCAAACCAGCCGACCTGAGTACCGCCCAGCAGCAGCGAAGGCAGCCAAGAACCTTTCACCCCAAAGGAGTAACGAGCCAGCAGATGGGTAGAGAGACCGGTTGAGGCACCGATATAACCAAGACAGGCTGTGTAGATACCCAGCAGCAAGTTGCCGAGCAGTACCGCCTTGATGAAGTCATCGAACACCAAGCCGGTGCCCAGCGCACCACCGGTCCACATGCTGGCAGAGAAGAAAGTCAGGCCGAGCATCACCAGCATCAGCGAAAGCACACCTTTGCGCCCTTTGGCGGGTACCGCCCCCAAACAGTATTCGTTATCCTGCGCCATGCTCTTTCTCCACGTAATAGGCAAAACGCGCCGGATTTTACATGTAAAACGTTTCGCGTCAATCAATCATGGTTAAATATATGGATAAAACCATCAACAGCAGTCAAATGAGTAACACATTAGGACTAAAACCAGCAGATAAACAGTGTCGGCTGCAAGCAGAAGGGGTTGCGGGAATAGGGAATGTAAGGGGATATCAAAAAATGACGGATGCAAAAAAGCCTCCCTTTTCAGGGAGGCTTTCTATTTAATGGTGCTGATACCCAGAATCGAACTGGGGACCTCATCCTTACCAAGGATGCGCTCTACCGACTGAGCCATATCAG